>JAHWIR010000004.1 GCA_019322435.1 Candidatus Woesearchaeota archaeon | reverse complement strand
TTGAAGATGACTCTTGTTGGCAAGAGTGCTGGTTATGTTTATGCTAAGGATATAAAGAGCAAGGATAAGAAGTGTGTTCCTGTTAATCCTGACATGCCTATTGCAAAACTGTTGAAAGGACAAAAGATGGAGTTAGTGGCAACAGCTATGATGGGGCAAGGAAAGGAACATGCAAAATGGAGTCCTGGTTTGGTTATTTATAAGAACTATCCAATTATTGAAGTCAATTCAAAAGGAGAAAGCTGTGAAGATGCTTCTCGAAAATGCCCTGCAAAAGTATTTGAGTTTACAAAAGGAAAACTGACTGTTGTCAATCCCTTAAACTGCACTTTTTGCAATGCTTGTGTAGAAGTATGTCCTGACGGCATCAAGGTAGAAGAAAGCAAATCTGATTTTATTTTTAATATTGAAAGCTGGGGTCAGATTGATCCTAGAGATATTGTAAAAGAAGCAATAAAAAGATTTCAAAAGAAAACAGATGAGTTTGTAAAGCTCCTCAAGTAAACATCCTCGATAATTAACACATCACGCGAGGGTGTCGGAGTGGTCAAACGAGCTAGGTTGAGGGCCTAGTGCCTTAGTGGCTGCGCGGGTTCAAACCCCGTCCCTCGCATTATGCTTACAAAATGAAAAGTAAAGTTCGGCAAAGCCGAACAAACTTTCCATTTTACTACGTAAAATGAAAAGAACAGGTCCAACAAATCCTTTGTTAAAAGGATTGATACAGGAATTAAGGAAAAAAGCCAATGAACATGGCTGTAATATATGGAAAAGAGTAGCTGATGATCTAGAAAAACCTTCAAGAAAAAGAAGGATTGTCAACCTGTATAAGATAAATAAATTTACAAAAGACAATGAAGTTGTTGTTGTTCCTGGAAAGGTGCTGTCAGTTGGTGATATTGATCATGCTGTAACTGTTGCAGCTTTTGCATTTTCAGGAAATGCATCAGACAAGATCAATAAAGTGGGGAAAGCAATCCCAATAAATGAATTAATAAAAGAAGATCCAAAAGGCAAGAGGATCAGAATACTAGGTTAAAACAATGAAATCATTAAAAATAATTTCAAGCTTTAAATTTCGAGGAAATTTAAAATGATAATTAATGCTAAAGACTTGATATTGGGAAGAGTAGCGACAGTTGCTGCTAAGAAAGCTTTGCTAGGAGAAAAAGTAGATATTGTTAATTGTGAAAAGGCAATAATGACTGGAAACAAGAAAGAGATATTAGCAAGGTATAAGGCAAAGAGACAGATGGGGCAAGTATTTCACGGGCCTTATATTTTGAGAAGGCCTGATATGTTTGTGAAAAGAGCAATAAGAGGGATGCTGCCTTATAAGCAAGATAAAGGAAGGAAAGCATTTGAAAGAATAAGATGCTATAGGGGTGTTCCTGAAGGATTAAAAGATGAAAAAACAGAAACAGTAGAAAAAGCAAATATTTCAAAGGTTCCAAGTCTAAGATATGTTACTGTTGCAGATATCTGCAAGTCAATGGGTGAAAAATAGAATGCCAAAATTAGTACATATGTCAGGAAAAAGGAAAAGAGCAGTAGCAAGAGCTACATTAAAGCCTGGAACAGGAAAGGTTAGAATCAATAATGAGATGATTGATGTTTATGGAAATAATATTGCAAGATTAAGATTAAAAGAGCCTTTGTTATTGGCAGGAGATGTTGCTAGTCAAGTGGATATTGATGTTAGAGTTAATGGCGGAGGAGTTAATTCACAGTCAGAAGCAGCAAGACTGGCAATAGCAAGAGCATTGGCAAAATATGCTAAAAGACTAGAAAAAATATTTTTGAATTATGACAGGCATTTGTTGGTTGCTGATATAAGAAGGAAAGAAGCATCCAAACCAAACAGAAGAGGACAAGCTAGAGCTAAACGGCAAAAATCATACAGGTGATTGAAAAACAATGAAATTAGCTACGCAATTCCAAGCTTTAAAAAAACTGGAGGTTTTTTTAAAATGATAATACCAATAAGATGTTTTAGTTGCGGAAAGCCAGTAGGGCATTTGTGGGAAGAATTCAAAGAGAGAGTTGAAGCTGGAGAAGACAGGAAAAAGATTTTAGATGATTTGGGATTAGAAAGGTATTGCTGCAGAGCGTTGTTTTTAGGACATGTTGATTTGATTGATACAGCTGGACAATTTAAGAAGTTTTAGAATGACAGACTTCAAAAAAATTCAAGCTAAATGGCAGAAGAGGTGGGAGGAGAAAAAGATCTTCAAAGTTAAGGAAGACCCTAAAGCTCCAAAATATTACTGCCTGGAGATGTATCCTTATCCTTCTGGTTCTGGGCTCCATATGGGGCATGCTTTTAATTATTCTATTGGAGATATATATACCAGATTCAAGAGGATGAATGGCTTTAATGTTCTTTATCCAATGGGCTATGATTCATTTGGACTGCCTGCTGAGAATGCTGCTATCAAGGCTAAAGTGCATCCTAGAAAGCATACAAATGATGCAATCAATAATTTTATCAAGCAGCAAAAGACTTTAGGGTTGAGCTATGATTGGGACAGAAAGATTTCTTCATGCGAGCCAGAATATTACAGATGGAACCAGTATATCTTTTTGAAATTCATGGAAAAAGGCCTGGTGTACAGGAAGAAAGCTCCTGTCAATTGGTGCCCTAAATGCAATACTGTCCTTGCTAATGAGCAGGTGCATGACGGCAAGTGCTGGAGGCACAAGGATACTGATGTTGAGCCAAAGATGCTTGAACAGTGGTTTATCAAGACAACAAAGTATGCTGATGAACTGTTGGAAGATATTCCCAAGCTAGAGTGGCCTGAAAGAATCAAGATAATGCAGGAGAATTGGATTGGAAGAAGCGAGGGTGTAACATTAAAATTTGATATTATTGATGAAAATGACAAGAAGATAGATGAGATTGAAACTTATACAACAAGGGTCGATACTGTCTATGGAATCACTTATCTTGTATTGGCTGCAGAACATCCTAAAGTCATTGAATGGACAAAAGGAACAAAGATTGAGAAAAAAATTAAAGAGTTTATCAAGAAAGTCAAGAAACAGAGCATTATTGATAGGACTGCTGAAGGAAAAGAGAAGAATGGTATTTTCTTGGGAAAATATTTTATCAATCCATTTACAGGAGAGAAATGCCCTTTATGGGTTGCTGATTATGCTCTTTATGATTATGGAACCGGGGCTGTTATGGCTGTTCCTACTCATGACCACAGGGATTTTGAATTTGCCAAGAAGTATAAACTGCCTTTAAGGGTTGTTATTTCACCTTCTGATTGGGATCTAGATGTTGAGAAGATGTCAAGAGCTTATGTTGATGACGGAGTGATGGCTAATTCAGGGGAATTTGACGGAATGAGCAACAGGGATGCAATGGAAGCAATTGCTGATTTTGCTGAGAAAAAAGGCTGGGGAAAGAGAACTATAAATTATAAGTTAAAGGATTGGCTTGTTTCAAGGCAGAGATATTGGGGAACTCCAATACCTGTAATCCATTGCGAGAAATGTGGGATTGTAGCTGTGCCTGAAAAAGAACTTCCAGTGTTATTGCCTGAGAAGGTTGTATTTGGAAAAGGGAATCCTCTTGAGACAAGCAAGAGTTTTGTTGATGTCAAGTGCCCTAAATGCAAAGGGGATGCTAAAAGGGAGACAGATACAATGGATACTTTTTATGATTCTTCATGGTATTTTTTGAGATATTGCGATTCTCAAAATAATAAGGCGCCTTTTGATAAAGCTAAAGTGAAATATTGGATGCCTGTTGACCAGTATATCGGTGGGGCAGAGCATGCATGCATGCATTTGATTTATGCAAGATTCTTTACAAAGGCACTGAGGGATATGAATTATCTGAAGTTTGACGAGCCTTTTACCAGATTGTTTAATCAAGGAATGCTGCATGGGCTAGACGGCTATGTAATGAGCAAATCAAGAGGGAATACTGTACTGCCTGAAGAGATTTCAGATAAATATGGAATTGATACTGCAAGATTCTTTTTGATGAGTATTGCTTCTCCTGATAAGGATCTGGAATGGAGTGATAAAGGAATTGAGGGAAGTTCAAGATTCATGAAGAAACTATTTGATTATTTTGATAGTGTTAAGATTGGAAAATCTTCAAAGAAAGTTGATAGCAAACTGAATAAAGCAATTAAAGGAATAACTGAAGATATTGAAGAATTTAGATATAATTTTGCTATAATCAAACTTAGAGAGTTGTTCGAATGTCTTGAAAAAGAAGTAAGCAAAGATACTCTTGAGAAGTTTTTGAAATTATTACATCCTTTCTGTCCTCATTTTACAGAAGAGTTGTGGGAGAAGATTGGTGGAAAAGGATTTTTGAGTTTAGCTAGCTGGCCTAAATATGATGCTGGGAAAATAGACCTGAAGGCAGAAGAAGTAGAGAATCTGATTGAAGGAACTATCAGTGATATAAAAAATGTCATGAAGCTGGCTAAGGTAGAGAAATTAGAAGAGATTGTATTGTTTGTTGCAGATGAATGGAAGTATAAGTTTATTAGTGATTTGAAGGAGGCAATGGAGAAGACAAGAGATGTTGGAAAGCTGATAAAAAAGACAATGGATAAAGAGCATTCTAAGGATATTTCTTCATTAGTTCCTAGATTGGTTAAGGATCCAACTAAAGTGCCTGAAGTTGTTTTGGACCAGAAGACTGAGATTAAAGCAATTAAAGATAATTTGGATTTGATTAAACAGGAATTTGGAACAGATAAAATAGCTGTGTTTAGTGCTGATGAAAGCAGAGAGGCAAAAGCTAAACAAGCAATGCCTGGCAAAGTGGCTATTTTGATAAAATGAATAAATTTTGGAAAATAGTGAAGAAGATATTAGCTAATTATTATTTTAACTGGGCTTTGTTATTTTTGATTTTTTTTACTGTTGTTTATTTTTCATTTTCTTCTGGTGTGGGGCTTCCGACCAAGATGAATCCTTTTTTACATTTTATAGAATATGCTGTTTTAAGCTTGTTTCTTTTTAGGGCTTTTTATGCAAGCAAGATAAAATATGCAACCTTGTTAGCAGTTATATTTGCAATAGTTATTGGAATTTTTGATGAGCTTCATCAGATTTTTGTTTCTGGAAGGGTTTTTCAGTATGGGGATATATTAGCTAATTCTATTGGGGCAATTTCTGTTCAGTTTTTAGGCAAGATTAGGACTTTGTTTTTGAAGTGATTAATACTATCGTTTACCAGCCTTGTTTTTCTCTTTGTTCCTGGAACATCCTTCTGAATTCCTGTTCAATATAGTCTTCAACACCATTATATACACCTACTATGCTTCTTACAGGAGTTTCAAAGTCATATTTACTGTAATCAAATTCAGATCCATCTGGACAGATTCTTTTGATGAATTTTCCGTCTTTGTATTCATGGTTTAAGAAGACTATACAACTTCCTGTTTTCTCTTCAGAGCCGTTGCTATATTCTACTGAACAACAAGGGTTTCCTGTTCTTCCTGGCTGGTCTTCTATGTTTGGTATTTTATAGGTTGTTTTTGGCATTTTTCCTCCATGTTTCTATGGCTCTGACAAGAATGAGTTTTTCCTGCAAAGCCCAGAAACAGTTTTTGGCTTTACAGCAGTACCACTAGCACTAATAGGACCAATAATAGTTTTGTGCTAGTTGATTTCATATTAGGGAGTTATTGCAGAAGAAGTATTTAAAGATTATGTTTTGCATAAATGCAAAACAATGTTAAGAAAGCTTCGCGTTTCTTAACTTTGCTTTTTCAGGCGGGAACCATAATGAAAAGTGGGCAAGCACACCTTGAAATGGACATAAACTATAACTATCAGTTGATCTTATCCTCTCCTCGGCTTCGCAACCCTCAAAGCACCAATGTTGAAATTTAAAGCTGCTCGGTTCCCCGCCTGACTTGATTCATTAAAACATCAGTCCATGAGGACAAAGCGTCAACGTCCAGGACAAGACTAATAACCATAATCTATGCCTCTTCCAAGACTTCGACTCCACCATAAAGCCCGTTTGTGGTAACAGTACAGGGCTAATGCACCAGCCTAGCTTGCCCAGAACTAGGATATATTTGGGGTTTAAAAACGTTTGTGTTTTGGAGTTTTAACTACTCAAAAACAATAAAATTTATAATAAGATATTATTTACTTAGCTGTATTGGGGGTAATTATGATAAATAAGATTACATTTCTAGGGACTGCTGGAGACAGCTATGTTGCTGGGAAGCAGATGAGAGGCTCTGGCGGACTTATCTTGAGACTAGGAGAGATTCAGCTGCATATTGATCCTGGGCCAGGAGCATTGACCAGGGCAAATGAGTATGGCATTAATTTAAGGGCAAACACTGCTGTGCTTGTGAGCAATAATAGCATATTACATTCTAATGATACAAACGCTGTGATTGATGCAATGACTTATGGCGGAATAGATAAAAAAGGGGTTTTGGTTGCAAACAGGAGTGTTGTAGAAGGAACAGAAGAAGAAAAACCAGTTATAACTAATCTTCATAAATCATATGTTGAAAGGATTGTGGTTATGGATGAGGGGCAGAGGTTAGGGATAGAGAATGTGGAGATACATGCCCTTCCTACAATAACTAATGATCCAAATGCAATTGGGTTTAAGATTTTGGCTCCTGATTTTACATTAGTTTATACTTCTGATACAAAGTATTCAAAGGATGTTGTCAAGGAATATCAAGGAGCAGATATTCTGATATTAAATGTTCCTGAGCCAGGAAATGAAAAAGTTGAATATCAATTGAATTCAGAATCAGTCATCAAGGTTGTTAAAGCGGTCAATCCGAAACTAGCAATAATCTCTCATTTCGGGATAAAGATGATCAAATCTGACCCATTGTATGAAGGAAGAGAGATACAGAAAGCAACTGGAGTGCAGGTGTTGATTGCAAAGGACGGGTTGAGTGTGACTCCTGGATCGTATTCTGCAAAATCTGACCAAAAAAGATTAAGTACATACAAGGATCAGGAAACAGGAGAGGTAAAGACAGGAGAGCAGGAAGATGTTCCTGAACAAGAAGAGGTTATAGCTGAAGAAAAACCCGTTGAAGAAGAAACTAAAGTCGAGGAAGCTCCTAAAGAGGAAGGGCCTGTAGAAGAGCCTGAAGAACAGCATAAAGTGGATCATCAAGAACATTTGAATTTCTAAATTAAATTAACTAACAATAATATTGCATAGCCTACAAAGCAGCCTATTGATAGGAAAGGCATTGCTGGATAGAATTTATCTTTCTTGCTTTTTACCAACAAGAACAATAAAGCTATTGAAGTGAAGATTGGGATTATCAATGCTTTTAAGAAGCCGATCAGTTCTGGATTTGCAAGCATAAGACCTTTCATTACAACTCCTGCAAAGATTAATGGGAAGCCAATATCTCCTCCGCCTAAGACCGCTGTTTTGACTTTGACTTTCTTCAGTTCAGAAGGATGGACTTTTACTTTTGGTTTTTTGATTCTTTTGTATGGAATCAATAATCCTGCAAAGACCTTTGATTTTGACTGGAATTTTGCAAGTTTTATCATGTGCTTTGATTTCCAGACAGCAATCATATCGTATATTGAGATCAGCAGTAATAGCATGATGACTGAAAATACATTGATGATTGGAACAAAGATCGCGGCTAAGCCGCCATAGATGAACAATTCTGTTATGTTATGGATATAGACATTTGGCTTGAATATCTTATAGCCTGCCAGTATCAATGCCAGCAATGCTGCAATAACCTGGGGCATGAATGTCTTGAATGCAACTACTAATGTGACAGCAACTGCCAGAAAGAACCAGGTTTTCCATAAGTAAACTTTTCCGAATTTTATTATTAGGAAAACCAATAATGTCCCCAATAGGATTGCTGCTATTATGAAGATAAATGAAGAGGATTCTTCAACTTCAGGGCGGGCAATGTCATAAGGAAGAGCTGTCCAGGTTACATTTCCTGTTTCAACTGAAGTTGAATGGTCAATGTATTCATTTACTACAGCAAGACCAATTATTTGTGATAGAAGAAATGATAATGCTAGAATTATTGTTATCTTTAGACTATGTTTCATATCTTTTTAATTTAGTAAATATTATATAAACTTTGTCATTACAATTTTAGAGATGAAGATAGCAAATTCAATAAAGATAAAAGTATATGTCAAGGAAGGAGAAGATATAGGAAAGACAGCCAAAGCTTTTTTGGAATTTTTCCCTTTTGATTTAGAAGATGAGAAGATTCAATTGGAAGAGAAGACTGCAACTGGCTTTAATGAGAGCGAGATAAAGATATTTGAAGTGGTTTTGGAGAAAGACAAGCATATTGAGGCTTTTTTGAAACATTTGAATGAGAAATCATTTGATGAAGTCAAAGAAAGGATATTGATGCAGGCTGAATCAAGGCTGGATGAGGACTGCAATTTCTTTTTGAGATTTTCAAAGGAGAAATGGATTGAAGAGAAGATGTTATGGCTGACTGACCAGGGCAATTGCTTTCATATCAAGATAAATGTGGCTGCTTTTCCGAAGAAGAGGGAAACTGCTCTTGAGATAATTAGAAACGTTTTTAAACTAGAGGAATAAAAAGATAGTATGGCAAATAAAATAATTGATCCATGGGGATCAGAATTAGTTGAGGATTATGAGAAGATAGTCAAAGATTTTGGACTAGAAACTTTTGATGTTTCACTATTTCCAAATCCCAACAGATTAATGAGAAGAGGAGCAATATTTGCAGGAAGAGACATGAAAAGAATAGCTGATGCTATAAAGAGCAAGAAGAAATTCTATGTCTTGACAGGACTTATGCCTTCTGGTGAAAGACTGCATATGGGCAATAAAATGGTAGTGGAGATGATGAGATATTTCCAGGACCAAGGGGCTGACACTTATATACTGGTTGCTGATTTGGAATCAGCTGCTGCAAGAGGAGTCAGTTTAAAGGATGCTAGAGAAAGAGCATTGAATTTTCATATCCCTGCGTTCATTGCATTAGGATTGAATCCTAAGAAAACCAAATTTTATTTTCAATCAGAGAACATCAAAGTAAGCCATATAGCTTCTGAAGCAAGCAAGAAAGTGACTGCAAATGAGTTTAAGGCAATATACGGCAGCCTGGATCCTGGAAGGATTTATTCTGCGTTTACCCAAGTCGGGGATATTCTTTATCCGCAGCTAGGAGAAGAGATGCCTGGAATCATTCCTGTTGGAATTGACCAGGATCCTCATATGAGATTAACAAGGGATATTGTAAGAAGACTGAAAGGAAGGTATAAGTTCTTTTTGCCTTCAAGTATTTATAATAAGTATACCCCCTCATTAGACGGCGGATTGAAGATGGCAAAATCCAAGCCAGAAGGAAATATTGATCTTCCTGAAGATGGAAAAAGTGTCAGCAGGAAAATAATGAGAGCAAAGACAGGAGGAAGAGATACAATTGAAGAGCAGAAGAAAAAAGGCGGAGAGCCAGAAAAGTGCATGATCTTTGAGTTGTATAAGCAGCATCTGATTGAGGATGACAAGGAATTGCAGAAGATTTATGACGATTGTAAAGCAGGAAAATTGATGTGCGGAGAGGATAAAAAACATTGTGCAGAGCTGATGACTAAGTTTATGAATGATCTTACTAAGAAGATAAATACAGCTAAAAAAGAAGTTAAAAATTTAAAATTCATTAAATAAATTAGAGGTGGATAAAATGGGTTTTGTCAAAAACATATTCGGGAAGATAGCTCCTTTGCCTGGATCGTTTATGATGGTGAGTATAGTTGGATTTCTGGTTTCAGCGTATCTGATAACAGATATTTCTTGGAAGTTTACAATGCTTTTGTTTTTTGCAGTGATGTTTATTGCCAGTTTCATATCAATGACAAAGGCGCCTGTTGTTGAGAAGAAGAAATAACTAGAATTCAAGTTCTTTTTCTTTTTCTTCAATTGCTATAGGTGCTTCTCCGCCGTGCCATGTGAATCTTGGACGCATCTGCATTGGGTAGAGCTTTTCATTCATGTCGTCAAACATTATTGCAGCTCCTTTTACTCTTGGAAGCTTATTTAATTCTTCATCCAGGCCATGACGCATATAAGACTGCATTAATTTTCCTAAAGCTTCAACATCTACTTTTGCTGTCAATCTATGAGAGATAACTGTGTCTGCCTGTGTCATCACATCTGTATGGATTTTTCCTGGCTGTTGCGATGCTAATATTAGGGAAACACCTGGCTGCCGGCCTTCTCTTAGTATAGTGGTTAAGGCATTTGTTGCAGCTGTTGCCCCTTTGTTTGGAAGGAATTCATGGGCTTCATCTATCATTATCCAAATTAGAGGAGTGATTCTCTTGATCTTATCTTTTTCTTTTTCAGCAAAATAGCTTCCTCTTTCCTTAAGCAATGTATGCTCTTCTGCTTTTCTTGCTGTCATCCTTTCCAGGAATACTCTTTGAGAGATTATTCCAATGACCAATGCTTTGATTCCCCATGTTCCTGCTTGTGTTGCGTATGGGGAAAGGTCTATGACAATTGTGCGGCCGCCGAATGTCAGGTCTTCTATTGGAGTCCCTTCTTTTGAGAACAATCCCCATGCTTTTGTCTTTCTGAACTGATTTTCAACCATGTTCTTGTCTGTTTCTGAGGATTTGCTGTCTGCTTTTATCTCTTTTATTATGTCAGAGACAGTATAGTTCATTTCCTGTTTTTTCAGTTTGTTGATAGCTCTTTCCAGCAAGACTCCTGATGGAGCATTTGGGTCAATGTCAAATGTCAGACACCAGTCAGTTGAGGTAAGGTCTGCTGGACGGATTGAAAAGGGGAAATCAGCTGGAATGCCTTTTTGCTTGTATTGCTTGTAGAATCCTTTTGGGGTGTATATCTTGATATCCAATGCCTTGCCTTCCAGGTTCCACTGCTTTAGCAGAGCAGAGTCTTTTTTATTGGGATATTTCATTGTCCAGTAGATTCCCATTGTGTCGAAGATTATTGTGCAGATGTTGTTTTTTACTTCTTTTGGAAGATCGGCAATGCCTTCTGCAATTGAGCCCATTGTGTAGGATTTTCCAGAGCCGCGCTTACCGCAGATAAAAACCACATGGGTTCTGTTGACATCCAGGAGGATATCACTGGATAAAGAAGTTGTCTGGCCCATCTTAACATAATGCCTGCCGAGAAAGATAGTCCCTTTTAGATTGTATTTAGCTTTATCAGCCTCATTCCTGCCTATCACTATTTCATAAGCCATTAGTTAGTTCTATTGTCAGTACTAATATAAAAGTTTATGCTTACTTTTAAGTAAGGAAAAGGGAAAACTTTAAAAATGGAATTCAGTTGCTCGGATTAGAAGGTGAGGTCAATGGCTAAGAAAAATCAATTTACAAATATAAAAAAGAAGGTTTTGGGTGTGGCTAAACAGCACAAGAAACTGCTGAAGTCAGCTAAAAAGAATATAAAATCAAAACGGACAATAACAATAATTGCTTTGATTGCTGTGCTTGTTGTATTAGCTGTAGCTTTTAATCTTAACAGATTCATGCTAAAGGAAGTTGTTGCAGCTGTTAATGGAGAGGAGATTACTGCAGACGAATTAGAGGAGAAGTATGATTTCTTCTTTTTTCTAACTGGATATCCTGAATCATACAGGCAGATAATAGACAAGGAAGCATATCTTAATCAGATGATAAATGAAGAATTATTACTGCAGGAAGCTGCTAAGAACAGGATCAGTGTTCTTGATAAAGAGGTTGAAGAGGATCTTGATGAGCTGATAGACAGGAGCCCTGTGACAAAGGCAGAGTTTGAGATTAACTTGAATGAAGCTGGATTTAACATGAGGGATTTGTTTGATTATTACAGAAACCAGATGATAATCACAGAGTTATTGGAAGAAGAGTTTTCTGATATTGAGATTAGCGAGGAAGAGATAAAATCATATTATAATGCGAATAAGGATTCATTTGTTGGGGAAAAGGGAGAGATAAGGTTAAAGCATATATTGGTTGAAACACAGGAAGAAGCAGAAGAGATATTAGCTGAGCTGAAGAAAGGAGCCGATTTTGCTTCACTAGCTAAGGAGAGGTCAATAGGCCCGAGCGGCGTGAATGGAGGAGATTTGGGATTTGTAAGCTTGGGGCAGATGGTTCAAGAGTTTGAAGAAGCTGCATTCAAGTTAAATGTCAATCAATTATCAGGAGCAGTGGAAACGCAGTTTGGCTATCATATCATCAAAAGAGAACCAAATGTGATTTATTTCAGCGAAGCAAAAGAAGGGATAGTAGAGATATTGAAAGCAGAGAAACAGCAAGAACTTCTTGGAGTTTATCTAGACGGCCTGAAAGAAGGTGCTGATATTGTCATTTCTTTTGGAGGAGAGACAAAAGCTACAGGAGAAAGCTGTTATAGTGAATATGACTTAAGCAGTGATACTGTTATTTTCTATCATGCAGACTGGTGCCCTCATTGCAAGACAATGAAGCCTATTGTTGAGCAACTGCAGGAAGAAGGTTATAGCTTCCATTCAGCTGAAACATCAAATGGAGATGGTGTTGATGTTGTTGATGCCTGCTTCAGAGATGTTATCCAAGGCGGTGTGCCTCAGTTTATCTGCGCTGGAAACAAAGAATTCAAGATGGGTGCTATGAACAAGGCTGCATTAGAAGCATTTGCTGAGAGTTGTCAGTAAAAAAGAAAAATAAAATAAAGTTGGCAAAAGCCAACAGAGTTTCAATTAAAAATTGAAACTAAAAAAGTTATAAATTTTCTCCTGTTAAGAGATTAACTCTTTGAGCTGATTCTACTTTTGATTTCATTGCAACCAGGAATTTGACTCTTGCTGATTCTGCAACATCAACTATTGATTTGTCAATCATGCCGTCAAAGACAATTGCTTTTATCCCAGTGTTCAGGCTTTTTACTGTTGTTGCCATCTCTGTGATTGGGACTTTGCCCATGATGTTCAAATCATCATCAAGAATATATGCTCCTCTGGTTCCGATCAGGTCTTCAAGCATTGATTTGAATTTTGTTTTTTCATCATCTGAGACTCTGCTTGGCCTTCTGTAAGTTGGAGTTGAAGGTCTTGAGTGGATAGATCTTGACTGAATCGGTCTTGATTGAACTGCTGGCCTTGGTCTATACCTGTTTTCAGCTGGTTTTGACTCTTCATTGCCATTTGTCATCTCCATCTTTGCCTGTTCAGCAGCAATCTTTCCTCTGATAGCCATATGGATCTCTTTCTTTGTTATCTCTTCAACTTCTTTTCCATCTGGAGCTCTTGCAACAAAGTCCAAATCAGTAACTTGCGTAAGCTCTTTTATGATCAGGTTTCCGCCACGGTCGCCATCAACAAAGGCAATCAGTTCTTTCTTTTTGCTTAATTCTTTTATTGTATCAGGAACAGAAGTTCCGTTCATTGCTATAACATTCTTAAAACCGTGCTTTAACAGATTCAGAACATCTGCCCTTCCTTCAACAACTATAAGCTCATCAGAATCATCTACTGCCGGGCCTGCTGGCAATCTATCTTTTCCATACTGCTGTATTTCCATTACTCTTACAGAATAAGCAACTTCGTCTGACAGTTCCTGTGAGTCTGGAAGAACATTGTCTGTCATCTGTTTCAGCAATTCTTTTGCCCTGTCAATAACCAGTTTTCTCTTGCTGACTCTGACATCTTCAATGTTCTGCACTTTTAGCTTGGCATTGCAAGGTCCTATCCTTTGAATAACTTCTAAAGCTGCTCCTACAATGCTTGTTTCTGCCTTGTCTAAAGAAGATGGCATGATTATGCTTCCTTGTGATTTTCCAGATCTAGTGTCAACAGTGACTTCAATCCTTCCAATTCTTCCAGAACGCTGAAGTTCTCTTAGCTCTAAATCTGCTCCTAATAGGCCTTCTGTCTGGCCAAAAATAGCACCTATAACATCTGGTCTTTCAACAATACCATCAATATCAATTGTAGCGTGAACAATATATTTAGATGAAACTTGACTAATTTTTCCCATTTTTATCATTCCTCCGATTTATTTAGAAAGAGCATCCTATCATATCATCTAACTATATGTGATACATAGTGAATGATGAGCATGTGATGCGCCTCCTGTAATTTAGAATATAGAACAATCTTTTAGTACTTCAAAGCTAAATAAGTGAAATAATGATAATCAATGAATGTTTAATCGTTCTATACTCTTTTAATGAATTATTAAAGGTTTTGTGGCCCGCAAAATAACCCCCAAGCTCATTGCTTGGCTTTGCCGTAAGCTCCATTGAGTAACTCTCGTCACGGGCCAAAATACGCCTTTTTAAGCCTTTAAGGGCCTATTAAAGCATATTTTAATACTAATATTACTAATACTCGATAATATATAAAGATTTGTTTTTATTTTACTTTATAGAACTAAAGATAGTGATCAAGAAAATAACGATTGCTGTTAAATATATTATGATTTTCATTTTTAATAAACCCTAGCAAAGTAAAACTTTGCCAGGGAAAAAGGGGGTTTTATCCGAATTGCTTCGAATAGTATGATAAACCCCTCAAATGCCTTAAAAAGGCATTTAAGGGGAAAAGAGGTGTTTAGATAAGTATTAAAAGCTTATTTAAGCTTTAATAACTTAAATAAGGGGTATAGAATATGCCCCCTGATTTGCTACTATTAGGTAGGTATAACTTATATATAAACCTTTCTTTTTTTAGTACTCTATAGTGGTTATTTTAAAATAGAGAAACTTTAAATATAAATATGTTTTAAAACAAGATATGACCTCCACTTCAGAGTTTCAGTATGAGTTAAAGATACCAAAAGACAGGGTTGCTGTTCTTATTGGAGTTAAAGGCAAGGTAAAGAAAGATATTGAAGCTGCTACAAAAACCAAGATCAAGATTGATTCTGAAGAAGGGGATGTTTTTATTTCTGGCAAAGATGCTATTAATCTGTTCAATGCAAGAGAGGTTGTCAAGGCTGTTGGAAGAGGATTTAATCCGAATATTGCAAAATTATTATTAAAAACTGATTATTCTTTGGAGGTCATTGATATTGAAGAGTATGCAGGGACAAAAAATCATCTGCAGAGGGTGAGAGGAAGGCTGATAGGCACTGAGGGAAAGGCAAGGAAGACAATTGAAGCACTGACTGAATGTTATATCTCAATCTATGGAAGGACTGTAGCAATAATCGGCAGTGTTGAGAATGTTGCATTGGCAAGAAGAGCTGTAGAGGGCCTATTGAAGGGATCGAAGCATGGAAATATTTATAAATGGCTTGAGAAAAGAAGAAAAGAGATAATACAAAAGGAGTTTGAGCAGCGTGGCTAAAAGAAAAACAAGAAAAAGGACAACCAGGAAGAAAAAAGCTCCTGCAGCAGCTCCTAGAAAACAGCCGATTGCTCATGAGCTTGCCAAGAAGCAGAGAGAGATTTCTGTTGCTGAGTTTTTTGAGAAGAACAGGCATCTGCTAGGATTTGACAATAAAAGAAAAGCACTTTTGACAACTGTCAAAGAAGCTGTTGATAATTCTTTGGATGCTTGCGAAGAAGCTAAAGTTTTGCCAGAAGTAAAGGTACAGATTATAGATATGAGCACAAAGCCTGAGATCAAGAAAGAGGTTGAAGAAGGGCAGACAACTTTGGTTACAGAAGAGGTTGAGGAAAAGCCAACGATCACAGACAGATACCGGATCATTGTTGAGGATAATGGGCCTGGTGTTGTGAAAAAACAGATTCCTAATATTTTTGCTAAATTATTATACGGAAGCAAGTTCCATACTTTAAAGCAAAGCAGAGGGCAGCAAGGAATCGGAATTTCAGCTGCTGCTTTATACGGGCAGCTGACAACTGGAAAGCCTGTAAAGATTATGTCTAGGATCAGTCCAAAATCACCTGCTCATTATTATGAACTAAAGATCGATACCCAGAAAAATGAGCCAAAGATAGTTGCAGAGAAAGAAATCCAGTGGAACAAAGAGCACGGAACAAAGATTGAGATTGATCTGGAAGGGACGTATCAAGCTGGAGGGCAGAGTGTTGACAAATATCTGAAGCAGACTGCTATTGTAAATCCTCATGTTACTTTGATTTATGCTAGTCCGCTAGCAAAACAGATGATATTTCCAAGGGCTGTTGAAGAACTGCCAAAAGATCCTAAAGAGATAAAGCCTCATCCTTATGGTGTTGAGCTTGGCAGACTGATAAAGATGCTTAATGCTACTAAAGCAAGAAGTGTTTCTGGTTTTTTGCACACTGATTTTTCTAGGGTTGGAGCAGGGACTGCTAAACAGATATGTTCAAATGCAGCTATTTTGCCTGATACAAAACCAAAAAGAATGACAAGAGAGATGGCTGAAAGGCTTGAACATGGAATAAAAAAGACACGCATCATGAATCCTCCTACTGACTGCATCAGCCCTATTGGAGCTGAAGCTCTTGAGAAAGGTTTAAGGAAGGAGATAAAAGCTGAATTTTATGCTGCTGCAACCAGGCCTCCATCTGTCTATAGGGGAAACCCGTTTATCATTGAAGCAGGAGTGGCTTATGGCGGAGAGCAGGATGAGGAAGGACAGATAAGATTGTTGAGATTTGCAAACAGGGTTCCTCTGCTTTATCAGCCAGGAGCTTGTGCTGTTTCAAAATCTGTTGTTCAGACAAACTGGAGAAGTTATGGCTTAAGCCAATCGAAAGGAGCATTACCTGTAGGCCCTTGCACTATTGTTGTTCATATTGCTTCTGTGTGGGTGCCGTTTACATCTGAATCAAAAGAGGCTATTGCCCATTATCCTGAAATCATCAAAGAAATAAAATTAGCTGTACAAGAAGTGGGAAGGAAACTGGCCAGCTATGTCAAGAAGAAAAAATATATTGCAGCTGAAGGCAAGAAAAGAGGCTATATTGAGACTTATATACCTTATATTGGAGAAGCTTTAAGGGAATTGCTGAAGTTAAAGGTTGCAGATGAGAAAAAGCTTGAGAAACTGTTGAAAACTATATTAGAGAAGAAAAGAGGAAAATTAGAGGAGATAAAGATCGATACATCTGAGTTTGATGAAGGATTAGCACTGGAGGAGAAAAATGCCAAAAAAGAAAAGTAAAGGGGTGCTGCCGCAGATCAATGATCTTGCAAAGGGAGTCTATAGCAAGATATTGAAGAAGAAACAGCCTGAGTTAAAATCTCCTTTAAGAAGCTTGAGCAATGTAAAGTATGATCCTAAAGATGGTTATTTTGAGCTGTTAGGAAAGATGAAGATAAGGACATTGACTGCAGCAAGTGTCAAGACTTTTGCCCAGACACTGAAGATGATGTCTTTGAGCAAGGAATTGGTTGAGAAAGATGATATTGCATCTAAAAGAGAGGCTTATTATATCTCCAAGAACTGGGCTGAAGCAAGATTTAAAGAACAGCCTGAGTCTGATTCTGTTATGGATGATGTTGAAGCAATGATGATGGTCAATAGAGAGCAGCTTGGTTTTATTCCTGAAGAAAAAGGAGGAGAAGTTGCTGGGAAGTTGGTTGTTATTGACAAGGATACTGAAACAGGAAAATCCTTGAAGATTGACTGCACTAAGTTTGGCTCAGGAGCTTATTCAATTCCAATCTCTGTTGAGCATCTGAAGTTTGATACAAATGCCAAGTTTGTTTTGGCTATAGAGACTGCTGGTATGTTCCAGAGGCTGGTTAAGCATAAGTATTGGAAAAAGGCAAATTGTATTTTGGTTTCAATGGGAGGAGTTCCTACAAGAGCCTGCAGAAGATTTATCAGAAGGTTATCAGAATCAAAGAAGATTCCTGTCTATGTTTTTACTGACGGAGATCCTTATGGTTATGGAAGCATTTACAGGACATTGAAGGTTGGTTCAGGAAATGCAGCACATATCAATGAATTTTTCTGTGTTCCAAATGCACGGTTCATCGGCATTACACCTCAGGATATTGTTGAGTATAAACTGCCGTCACATCCTTTGAAAGATGTTGATGTCAAGAAAATCAAAGATCTGCTTAAGAATGACCCATTTATACAGCATCATAAAGAATGGCAGAAAGCTTTGAAGCAGATGAATAATATGAAAGTCAGGGCAGAACAGCAAGCACTTGCAAAGCATGGATTGAATTTTGTAATCTCTGATTATTTACCGAAAAAATTAAAAAAGCCTAAGACTTGGTTGCCTTAAATGGAACAAGAAATACCTAGAAGTTGTGCTGGATGTAAAGTTTGGGAAGATCATGGAAGGAAGTGTTTTTATTTCTGGGAGTTGAAGAAAGACTGCACTATGCACAGTGATAGACAATAAGTAACATTTATAAATGTATTATTTCTATTTTTCTCTATGGCCCTGTAGCCTAGTCTGGATAAGGCGACAGCCTTCTAAGCTTTTGTTAGGAAAGCTGTAGATCGGGGGTTCGAATAGAGCGTGGGAAATCCTCGCGTTCGCGAGAGTCCCCTCAGGGCCGTTGCGGAGGTGGCCAAGCGGCTAAGGCGAACGGCTGCAACCCGTTTATTCGTGGGTTCGAGTCCCATCCTCCGCTTTTTTATCATGAAAATTCTGATTTCAAAGCCAAAAAGAGAATTTGTAAAAGAATTAAATAAAGAGATATCTGTCATTAAATTGAAGAAGTTTTATATTGATGATTTGACTAAGGATTATTCTACACAGTATGGTGTTATTTCTAAATCAGATTTGAAGAAGAAAGCAGGAAGTGCTGTGAAAAGCAATACAGGCAAAGAGTTTATTCTGCTGGATGCTGATTTTATTGATGATTACAAAAGGATAAGAAGAACATCCCAGATTATGACATTAAAGGATATTGGTTATATTATGGCTCAGACTGGTGTTAATAAGAACAGCAGGATTGTAGATGCTGGGACTGGCTGCGGAGCTAATGCAATTTATCTTGCGCATATGTGCAAAGAGGTTGTAAGCTATGATATTGAAAAAGAGAATATAAAAGTAGCTAAAGAGAATATCAAGAATCTGGGATTAAAGAATATCAAGGTTAAAGAGAAAAGTATTTTTAAGGGAATTGATGAGAAAGATGTTGATTTGGTTGTATTAGATTTGCCAACTCCATGGAATGCAATACAGGCAGCTGAGAAATGTTTGAGAGTTGGAGGTTATCTTGTTGTCTATAACCCTCAGATAACCCAGACAGCTGATTTTGTCAATGCAATTAAAGCCAATGGAAAGTTTATTCATGAGAAAACTGTTGAGTTAGTTGAAAGAAGCTGGAAAATAAACGGGCCAGTTGTAAGACCTAGAAGCGAAGGTATTGGGCATACAGCTTTTTTGACTTTTGTAAGGAGGGTCTAAATAATGACAATATTATCAATGCTTGCAACTGTTTTTGGAGTTGTTAATGGGGTTGCTAATTTTCCGCAAATCTATAAAATATTCAAAAGAAAAAGTGCTCATGATATATCTGTTTTAACATATGCTGCTTTGACTATGGGTTCTTTTATCTGGATTTTGTATGGAATAGAGATAATGAACTTTCCTGTTCTTGTAATGAACGGGCTTGCTTTTATTGAATTTATTATAGTACTTCTGGGATGTTATCTATACGGAAGAAAGAAAGATTAGAATTCTAGTTTTCTTATTTCTTCTTCTATTTTTGGAATATCTTCTTTAGAACCTAGATCAAGCCAGTAATTATGCAATTTTAATGCTTTTACTTTTCCTTTTTCTGCCAGGATGTTAACTGCATCTGTCAGTTCATATTCGCCTCTTGGAGAAAGTTCAATTTGGTCTAAAGCAGACCAGATTTCTGGTGTGAATTTGTACAAGCCAATATTTACTATGTTGCTTGGAGGTATTTCTGGTTTTTCTTCTATCTTTACTAATCTATCTCCTTCTACAACAAAGATACCATACCTGCTTATATCTCCTGGAGTTTCCTTGCCAATCGCATAGCAGAATTCATCTTGGTTATTTATTGCTTTTAGGTCTTCAACTGAGAACAAGTTATCTCCGCCAAGAACAATGAAAGATTCATCTTTGCAGAAGTCTTTTGCCTGTATTACAGCATGGCCTGTTCCTAATTGTTCTTTTTGCTCTATGATTGTTGCATTTATGTTATTTTGTTTGACATATTCCTGTATTTTTTCTTTTAGATGGCCAGCTATGATTCCAAATTCATCAAATCCTGCTTTTTTTAGGTTTTCAATAACATAATGTAAGAATGGTTTGCCATTTATTTCAATTAGTACTTTTGGAGTGTGTTCTGTCAAAGGAAGCATTCTTGTTCCTTTTCCTGCTGCCATAATTACTGCCTTCATTCTGTATCACCTGATTCTAATTCAATTTCAGTTGCGCAGTCATTAAATGCTTTTTCTCCCATTGCAAGAAGCTTGTCAGCGTATTCTCTTTGTTTTGCATCTGTTATAATCCTGAAAAGGCCTTTTTCTGTTTTTGATGCTCTATACCAAATCCAGCCAGGGCCATGCTTTTCAAGCTCTCTTATTATTTTTAGGCCTCCTGTTTTATCTCCTGTTTTTCTAATCTCTTTTATGAATGCTTGATTTTGCCAGTATTCTTCTAGCTTGTCCCTCATTTTTGAACTAATTTCTGGATCACATTTAATGTCAATTCTTGAGCTGTAATAAGGAGGGAATTCTTCCAATATATCTGTTATTTTTTGCTTTCTTTTTGCCATCAAATAGAGGATTTGTACTAGAGATAAGACACCATCGCGGCATTTTGAAGGAGGAACAATGCCTCCTGAGGAAGATCCTTCTCCTCCTACTGGAGATTCTGTTTCATCCATTTTATCTACAACATTGATTTCTCCTACTTCTACTTCTAGTGTTTTTGAATTGTATTTTCTGGCTATTTCTTTTATTAAGTCAGAGGTTGCGTCATTAATTACTACAACTGATGGCTGGTTGTGTTCTGATAACACTTCTTCTACAATCAAAGCAAGAATATAGTTTCCTGAAAGCATTCTTCCACGCTCTCTAGAGAATTTTGAATCATTTGGGATGACTAATTCAACACGGTCGCCATCACAATCCCATCCTGCTCCGATATCTGCATTCAGGTCTTCAACATAATAAGCTAAGTAAGCTAATGATTTTTCATTTGGTTCAATCAATCTGTTGAAAACTCCCAGGCTCATATTTTTGCCAGTAATCTCAACATTTAATCTTTCAAGAATGGGTTTTATGACTGTTGAGGCTGTCCCTCCATTTGGATCAACAACCACCTTGAATTTGGCATTTTGTATTGCAATAATCCCTTTTTCTCCGATGTGGTTGAGAACAAAATCAATGTAACTTTGCCTTAGCTCAGAGCCCCTTTCTTCTGCTTTGCCTCTTATCTCTTTTTTATCTGATTTTGGTGATTTTGAGTTTTGTATCACTTCTTCAATCTCTTCTGGTTTTAGAACAGAGCCTGTCTTTCTTAGGAATTTCCATCCATTCCAGATTGGTTCGTTGTGAGAAGCAGAGATTACAACACCGCCATCGGCTTTATAATGCCTTACTCCATGCTGGATTGCTGGAGTTGTGTTAAAGCCCACATCATAGACATCAATTCCTTGCTGAAGAAAGACTTTTTTCATATCTTCTTTTATTATTGGAGAAGATGGACGAGTGTCCATTCCTAGGATTATCAATGGCTTTGGATTTGATTTTTTTAAGAAGTTTGCATAGCTTAAAGCATAGTTTTCAATAACTTCTCTAGTCAAATCTTTATTGAATAATCCTCTTATTCCTGAAAATGATTCTGTTAACATCTCCTTCTATAAAAAAGAAAAAATTGTGTATATATAAATCTATTCGAAAAATATGCTTAGGATGTATTCGTCAGTGCCTTTGTAGTAATGATCCTTTATTCTTGCTTCCTGCATAAAGCCCATCTTTTTGTAGAAGTTCTTTAGTTTTTTGTTGTGGGAGTGGACCATGGCATACATCTTTCTTAGTTTTAGTTTTTTCTTTTTGAAGTATTTGTCAGCATCCTGGATTGCGGCTGTCAACATTTCTTCTGCAATCTTGTCCCTGTCATAGCCAGCCAGAACGCAGATTCTTTCTACTCTTACTAATTGATGCTTAGGAAGGCCGTGCATATCCCAGCTGATCAATCCGTAGATTTTTCCATCTTCCTCTGCAATAATGAAATAATCTGATTTTTTTTCTTTTAGAAATGTTTCCTTGCCTTCTTTTATTGAAGTTATGTTAAAACATTTAACTAATAATTTTGCTATTTTAGCTATATCAGTTGGTTTAGCTCTTCTATATTTCATGTTGTTTTTCCCCTAACTCTAATAAGAAATTATTATATATAAGTCTTACTATTTGCAGAGTATATGAAAAAGGAGATTAGAGTATTAGGTGTTGATGATGCACCATTTGATAAGTTTAAGAAAGGCAATGTTCTTGTTGTTGGAACTTTATTTCGTGGTGGAGATTGGTTAGATGGTGTTTTAAGTACTAAAGTAAGGGTAGATGGGAATAATTCTACTTCCAGATTGATTAAGATGGTTAACAAAAGCAAGTTTAAGCCTCAATTGCAGGCTTTGATTTTAGATGGAATTGCGTTAGGAGGATTTAATGTTGTTGATATTCAAGAATTGAATAAGAAAACAAAGATTCCAGTTATTGTTGTGATTAGAAGAATGCCTGATTTTAATAAGATCAAGGCAGCATTGAAGAAAATGAAGAAGGTTGGGAAATATAAGTTGATTGAGAAAGCTGGTGAAGTAAGTAAAGTTGGAAAGATTTATGTTCAATTGGCTGGGCTTTCATTAGAAGATGCTAAGAAAGTTCTGAAGATAACTTGCACAAGAAGTTTGTTGCCAGAGCCAATAAGAATTGCCCACTTAATAGCTGCTGGAATTGTAAAAGGCGAGTCAAAAGGAGATGCTTAAGAATAGTAATATTTGCCTTTAGATTTTTGTTCTCTATCTTTAACAGAATCTTCTTTGTTTGCTCTTGGCCTGTTTGTTTCTGGATCTCTTCTAAAAGTAATTTTTAAATCTTCTAGGAATAAGTTCATTCCTTGTTCCATTAGGAATGGGCCTTTTGCACTGCCTTTTACTGCGGGCTGGCCATCGAAGATTAAGAGTTTTTGTGAGATATAATCTAGGAATAATAAATCATGGTCAACAATCAAAGCTGAAGTTCCTCTATGCTCCATTATGTCTTTTATTATTTTTGAGACAATCAGTCTTTGCTCTACATCCAAGTAAGCAGATGGGTCATCTAATAAGAATAGATCAGCTTCTTTTGAAAGGCATAATGCAATTGAAATTCTTTGGAGTTCTCCTCCTGATAATTCATTTAGCTGCTTGTTGTATAAAGGTTTGATGTTCAATGGGTTGATAACATCGTTAGTATGTTTTTTTATTGCATCTTTTAGAACATTGACTACTAATTCTTTTGAATCTGCTTTTAGGTATTGAGGCTTATAGCTAACTTTTACTTTATCCAGGATTTCTCCTCTGTCTGGCTTTATTTCTTGCGCAAGGATTTTGACAAAAGATGTTTTACCTATTCCATTTTCTCCTAGGACTCCTGTTACTATTTTTTTATCTATTTCTCCTTTGTCTGCTGACAATTGGAATGCTCCTAGTTTTTTCTTGATATCTTTCCAGGAAGTTAGGATAAATTCTTCTGATTTCTTTTTTACAGGAGGACGTGATACAAATTTAATTGGATGATCTCTAAATCTTATGTTTTCTTCTTTTAAGTAGCCAGATAGGTATGTGTTTATTGCTGTTCTTGTAACTCTTGGCTGGGCAACAACACCATAACAGGATTCTTTACCATACATAATATGAACTAAATCTGTCATATAATCAAGAATAATCAAATCGTGTTCAACAACCAGGACTGATGTAGATTCATCTGCCAAGGATTTTATGAATTTTGAGACTTTTATTCTTTGTTTTATATCTAAATAAGAGGTTGGTTCGTCAAAGATATAGAGATTGGCTTTTTTCAGGACAGTAGCTGCAATTGCAACTCTTTGAAGCTCTCCTCCTGAGATTTTTTTGATGTCGTTGTCTAGAATATTGGTTATATCCAGTTCTTTTGCTATTTTAGCTAATTGATTTTTTTCATCAACTTTTTTTAGCAAAGTTCTAACTTTTCCTTTTTGTGTTTTTGGAATTAAATCAACTTGCTGCGGCTTGTAAGAGACTTTTATCTCTCCTTTTTTTATCTTTTCAAAGAACAATTGTGCTTCTGTTCCTTTGAAGTATTCAATAAGCTTGTCATAAGAAGCTTGTTTTTCTTTTCCCAGATTAGGTTTTAAAACTCCGGCTAGAATTTTGATTGCAGTGGACTTTCCAATCCCGTTTATTCCTAAAACTCCAACAACTTTTCCAAAGATGGGTGTTGGCAGGCTGAATAATTCAAAACCATTTTCCCCATATCTATGAATTGGATCCTGCTCAAGTTCTTCTGGCAGGTTTATGATGTGTATTGCTTCAAAAGGGCAGCGTTTTGGGCAGATTCCGCAGCCTGTGCAGAGCTCTTCACTGATTTTTGCCTTGTTGTCTGAACCTTTTGTAATGCATTCTTCTCCTGCCCTGTTAACAGGGCAAAGCCTAATACAAAGCCAGTCTCCACAGCTAACTGGGTTGCATTTCTCCTTTTCAACTACTGCTAATCTCCTTGTCATATCTTCTAATTTATTCACTAAGCTTTATATAGTTTAGCTTTTTTTCTTTGGATATGGTAAAGTGTGAAATATGCGGAAAAAGGATCAATGAGACGTTTTTGAGAAAGTTGGTTGGAACTTATATCAAGGATAAAGGCAAGAAAAAAGCAGTTTGTTTTGAATGCCAGAAGAAGTTCAAGACAAAGCAAGAGATTCTTAAGAATTTAAAATAGGTGTATTTCTATGAGTAAAAAAATAGCGCAAGTTTCTAGGAAACGTACCTGGTTTGGCAGATGTATTTTTATTGGATGGTTTTGCGAAAGAGGAAGCTGCAAATTTTGTTATAGAAGCACTACAAGCCATAAGAAAAAGCATGCTGTTAAATCAAGAAGATCAATGTCTTCAATGATTGCTGATGCTGTTATTGGAAAAAATCTTGGATGGAAATTTGAATATCTTACTGGAGGGTATGCTAATTGGGATATTGACAGGATTGCAGAGATTGCAAAAAATATTTCTGAAGTTTATGGCGAGAAGATTTGGGTCAATCTAGGTGTATTGGATGAAGAAGCGATGGATAAATTAAGTCCTTATGTTGGGGGAATATGCGCTTCAATAGAAACTGTTGAAAAGGAACTTCATGATAAGATTTGTCCTGACAAGCCTATTAAACCATATTCTGAAATGCTTTATTTGGCTAAGAAAAAAGGATTTAATACAAGCATGACAATTGTTATTGGATTAGGTGAGAAAAAAGAACACGTCGAGTTGTTATTTGATTTTATTAAAGAGCATAAACTTGATAGAATCACTTTTTATGCTTTAAAGCCTGTGAAAGGAACTGCTTTTGAAGGAAAAGAATCTCCTGAAGTTGAAGATTATTCTTGGTGGATCAGAAAAGTAAGAGAAGAATTTCCTAAAATTGAGGTTATTGCCGGATTGACTCCAAAAAAAGTTGATTATGTTAAAGAAATTCTTGAGGCAGGAGCAACTGCAATTACAAAATTCCCTGCTGTAAGATTATTTGGCTCTGCAAAAGCTGAAATGATTGAAAAACAGGCCTCAGAAGCAGGATTTGAGTTTGTTGGAACATTAACTAAATTGCCTGATATAGACTGGGATAAGGAAGTTGATAAACTAAGAATAGATGAAGAAATAAAGCAGAAAATTAAACAAAAATTACAATTATATCTTGCTAGAATGCGTTCTTAGAGCCTGTAGTGGCTGAATTCTATGGTTTGAAGTGCTTGATTTTAAGGGTTAGAAGGCTTCTACTATTATGTTACTATTAGTAAGTAGTAGCAAATCGAAAGGTTTATAAATGAGTAATACAGGATAATATACAGGTAAAAATGGGAAAAGAACAATATACTCTGAACGATTTTTTAAGAAATCATTGTAAAGGAGACTATCTTAGTCAGCTTGGAACTAAGAAAAACACACTTTCTAAATTAAAAGATTTTTATGATTCTTTTAGCACTGCAGCAAAGATTACTATAGCACTTGCAGCTGCTGCAACTATTCTGACTGCAGCATCAATAGGAACAGGATATTATGTATCTAATATTAGTGCGCAAGAAGAAGCTGCTAAACTAGAGGCTATCAAGAGTAAATATAAAACTAACATATTAGAAAAAGCAGAACAAGAGAAGACTATGGATGAATTTTGTAATTCAATAGGTGATTAAGGAAATGAAAGACGAACTTATTACAATTTATGCTGGAACAAGTATGGCTGATTTTGAAAATAGGTATATTCCTGAAAATAAGATATACGTACAGGATCCTAAAAACCGTTTAAGTATATTTCCTACTTGCGAGAAAAAAGGAGATAAGCATTTTCTAATACAACAAGCAGAACTGTGTGCAGAGAGGATTGGAGGAGAACCAATAGTTGTGAAAGGTTCTATCTATAAATCACAGAGGAGAAGAGGCTTTTTTGATACGTGCGATGCATTTAAAGTTGAATCATTATGTGAAATTGTTGGAAAAGGTAGTGCAAAAAGGATTGAAGAGACTCCGTACTTTTTGGAAGGAGTGGAAAATCGTATTAGGATGAGGAGAGAAGAAAACCAAGGAAAATGAAACACAGAAAAAATATAGATAATATTATTGAAGAATTTGAGGATCTGCCTCAAAAACAAGGATTTAGAAAAGGTAAATCTAAACAACATGGTGGAAAAAGCAAGTCAAGACCTGAGAAGGTAATTGATCTTTCTGTTAAGAAATTGCTAAATGCTTCAGAAGAAGAATTGCAAAGATGGTATGTTCATTATGAAGCTGGATTTGATAATTCCACTGTGGTTGATTGGGAGACTAAGAACAAACAATGGGATGCTTATCAGAGAGTTGTTAGGCAAGCTGTAGAATATAGTATTAATCAGCCGTTTATATTTCATAGATTAAGCAAAATTCTTGTAGAAAGGGCTAATTTGAGATATCCTATTGTTGAAGAGGGTAAGAAAATTAAAAGATATCACACTAAATGGGGAGGGGAAGAACCAGTATTCGAGAAAGTGTATAAAGGCCATAAAAAAGGAGTCAAAGAATTGAATAAATTCATTGCAAATATCCCATCAGAAGACGATGTTGAGTTAATATTTAATTGGTCTCCTGGATTGAGTTCATGGAACATAAAAAAGACATCAACAAAAAAATCAAGACAAGTTTCTTTAAAAGATATTAATGGGAAAAAGTTGATAGATATTATTGTTAGAGTAAATTCCCCTGAGAATGGAGAATATAGTTTCCATGTTTCAAATTATGGAAGTATTCAAGCTGAAAAACAAACAGATTATAGTGAATTTGGGTTATGAAAATGAAACACAGAATATCAATAACACTGGATGAAGAAACAGTACTGAAGCTGAAGGAAGCTGTTAGATTAAGCACTGATTTCAGAAACCAGTCTCATTTTGTTGAGGTTGCTATTAAGGAAAAAGTGGAAGGTGGTAGGGATGAGTGATGAATTTGGAAAAGAAACCATAAATGATATATTGTATCAATTAGATGAAAATGATCCTGTATCTGTTAATGAAAAGAGATTAGTTAATACTTTTAATGACTATCAAGAGCAAGTTAATAAATTAGAAAAAACTACAGATGAAAATGATCCTGCTCTTAAAAAACTAAGATATCAATGTAGTTTATTGAGGATGGCCACAACTTATGTATTTATTCATGGCAATGAATGCATTAGAGAAGCAAAGCAAGGATATGGCGGGCTTTTTGACGCTTTAAAGGAGATTGAGGAATAAAAATGAATCATAATAAAGAAAGGAAAAAATTGGAAGGTGAAAATAATGAATGAAATTGAAACAATTGATTTTCTTAGATTGAAAAAACCAAGTGAAGTAGGAATAAAAGATACTGATTATAGATATTTAGCAAGAAGAAAGCCAACTTTAAAGCAAGTAATAGAGAGAAGAGATTATTATGCTGATGCTTCTATTAAGGCCTATGAAAAAGGCGATATGGTAGAAGCAGGAATAATGTCTGAGATATGCAGAAAAGCAAGACATACTGAGATGTTCTATAAATTGCATCCACATACTGCTATAGATATAGCTAAGAATTTTATTCCTTCTTGGGGCGATAGAAATGAATGAAGATCATGATGAATTACCTAGTGGATATATGGTAGATCCATTTTATATTGAAGAATATGAACTAAAATTTAAAGAAATAGGATTAGAAATCAAATTAAATAAAATAGTTTCTTATATTGAAGAAGAAGCTGTAAGCAATGAAGTAGCATATATTAAATTAAACAGCATTCTTGATAATCTTTTAGAAAAATGGATGGATGAAGATGATAGCTAAATCAATACAGATTTTGAGGAAATTGCAAGCGCCAACAGGATTGATGATGGCGAGTCAGGCTAGTGTAACAACTGGCTATAATAGAGCATGGCTTAGAGATAATGTTTATGAAGCTCTTGGGTTTGAAGCTGTTAAGGACAAAAGAAGTGTAATTAGGATTTATAGGGCATTGCTTGATATTCTATTAAAGCATGAAGAGAAGATTGATTGGGCAATAAAGGAGAAGCCTGATGCTAAGCACAAATATATCCATGCAAGATATGATCCTCATACTTTTGATGAGATTTGGGAGGAATGGGGAAACAAGCAGAATGATGCTGTTGGAGCTATTTTGTTTAAGATTGGTGAATTAGAAGAAAAAGGAATCAAGATAATTAGAAATAGACATGATTTAAGGATATTGCAGAAATTAGTCTGGTATTTGGAATCAATTGAATATTGGCATGATGAGGATAATGGGGTTTGGGAAGAGAATGAGGAAGTTCATGCTAGCTCTGTTGGAGCATGTGTTGCTGGATTGAAGAAGATAGGAAAGATTGTTGATGTTGATAAAGAATTGATTAAGAAAGGGCAGGAAACATTGAATAAATTGCTGCCAAGAGAAAGTTTGACAAAAGAAACTGATTTGTCTTTGTTAAGTTTGATATATCCATATAATGTTGTCAATAAAAAGCAGGCAAAGCAGATTTTGAAGAATGTTGAAGAACAATTAGTTAGAGAAAGAGGAGTTATCAGATATATTGGAGACCAATATTACAATGAAAAAGGAGAAGCTGAGTGGACAATGGGGCTTCCATGGCTAGCTATAATCTACAAGCAAATGAATATGCCTGCAAAGGATGCTTATTATATGAGGAAAGCAGTTGAAGTTATGAATGACAAAGGAGAGATGCCTGAGTTGTATTTTGCAGATTCTGAAGAACATAATGAAAACAGCCCTTTAGGATGGGGGCAGGCATTGTTTTTGGTTGCGAGGAAGGGTGTTTGAGATGAAAAATATTATACTTCCAGACACAAGTTTAGCAGCTATTATGAGAGATGAAATAATGAATCCTGCAGGAGGCATTGTTGATTTTGTAGAATCAACTGTTCCATTTGTTGAGAAAGCAGTTATTGTTGATACTGGCTCAATTGATGGGACAAGAGAAGCATTAGAAGAACTAGAAGCAAAACATGATAATCTAACTATTTATGATTTAAAGTTTGAAGATTATGCTCAATCAAGAAATTACGGACTAAGTAAATTAAAAACAAAAAGAGCTTTGGTATTGGATGCAGATGAGAGATTGGTGAGAGAAGATTTTGAACAATTAAATAAACTAATAGAAGAACATCCTAATGAAAAAATGAAATTTCGATATTTAGTAATAACTCCTGATGAATCTCGTGAAGAAGTAGGACCAAATCCAAGATTATTTCCAGTATTAGATCGTCTAAGATATGTAAATACAGTTACCAGACATTTTGAATGGTTATATGAAAATAATGATATGATTCCTAGGTCAAATATGCTGAAAACAGGAATTCAAATAAAACATTTTGTTCCAGACAAAGAAGGAATTCAATGCAAAGATAGAGAATGGTATGGTCGAGTAATGTTTGACGGCGTTAAAAAAGCTCCTTCAGAAATTCCCTCTTTTCATAAATGGAAACAATTCAATCAAAAAAGAGAGGAATATAGGTAGGGGTGAGTTGAAATGAACAATTTATTTTTAGAGAGGCTTGTTGAAATAGAATCTGAAGAGACTATAGATTCTCTTAAGCATGGAGATGTTGTTAAAGTTAAGGATGGACCTTCGAAAGTTTTTGATAGGATAGAAGAAGATATGTTGGTTTTCTACTGCCCTACTGTGCTGAAAAAGGACGCTGTGCTAGAGATTAAGACTCCCAGAGAATATCTTTCTCAGAGCGGAAATAGGGTTGTTTTTACGCTGGGTACAGAAGATGAAAGGATAGAATGGAAGCCTAAGGATGGAGAATATTATCAGAAAAGAAGAGATGATTTAGTTGCTTTGGGGTTGATGAAATGATAAGGATGAGAGAGGATGAATTAAGATGACAAGATTTTTGTATAAAGGACCCAAGGATTTTAAGGATATTATAAAGAAAGCTTACGAAGAATTAGAGTTTGATGGAAGGGAAAATCCAAGAATAGCTGTTCAAAATGATTCTTCTTTTAATCCGACTATTCTTAATGATGCTAAGGAACCAATGTGCGGGTCAAGGAGTGTATATGATATTCCTAAAGATGTGATTATTTTTGATCCTGATTATCTCTTAGAAGTTATTTCAGAAGAAATAAGCTCTGAAAATTTTAACAATGATTTTACTTATGAATCTGCACGTAGGGAGATGGGATCAACTAAAGTAATGAAAGAACTTCGTACAAGCTATAAAGCATGGATTGATGCTGAGAATAATATGCTGAATGCAATGGATGAGCAGGAACACTCAGAAAAACTTAATTATTTTGCAGACAGTGCTGTAAAAAATTCTATTGATGTTGGTTTTTTAAGTTCGCTTATTAATACACTTGGAATTCCTTCTGTTATAGAAGGTTTGGCTTTTGCAGTTTCTGGAGAAGAACGCCCTTTATTTAGGTTTCGTTCTAGTGATTATGCAGGAGAAGAAGATGCACAAAGGGCTTTAAAGAACTGTGATATTTTTTATGATGCTTTTAACAAATTCTTGGAAAAGGATGAGCCTGAAGATGCAATAAAATTTACTAAAGCAATGATTGATGAATCTTATAAATCTAAGAAGGATATAGTAGATGTTGCATTGGATAATTGGCTTTTTGACAGATATATTATTGGTTAACTCTCTTCAATTAATTCTATAAACATTGCATTAGACCATGCCTGAGCTTTGCAGCCTTCTGATTTTAGAGAACTAGCTGAAGAAACTTCTGCATGATGGCCTATTGCTCCTGATGTTAGGATTTCTTTAACAGAAGCTTGGGTGATTTTATCAATATAGGTTTTGAATTTTAGCTTGTTAATGCGTTTCATGACTAAAGCAGCGAGATTATTGACCCAATACCAGGATGTTCCCCTATGATAGCTTTGCTTGCTTTCTCCTGTGTATTCGCTGTAGAACAGGTGGTGGGATTTGTCAATAGAAGCAAGGCCTCCCCAATTTAGCCAGAGTTTTTTAAGGGAATTTTCAAAGCACAAAGTCCATTCTGTTTTAGACAACAGTTCTGGATAGACATATGCTGCAATAAAGATATTAGGGCGGATGGTAAAGTCATTCAAGCCGTCTGCTAGGATTCTTCCATCCCAGAATCTTTCTTTGACCAGAATCCTTAATCCTCTTTCCTGATCAAGATATCTGCTGTCTTTTGTAAGATGATAGGCAAGCTTGAGCATGTTTAAGAACAGTGCTTGGATCTCAATCCTGAATCCAGCCCTGTGGTCTTCTGCCCATTCTGTATCCATCCAGGTCTCTTTTACACTATTATACACAAGGCTGTCTGCTGTGTAATTCTCATTGATGAATTTGATTGCAGCAACAAGTTTTTTCTTGATATTTTCTTTTTCTTTTGAAGAGAATATCTCAAGACAATCAGATATCCTTTTGAAGAGCCAGCCGATTGAATCAGCATTTGTCTTTTCAATTACAGGCATGTTTTTATTCAATAATCTGCCATTTTTTACTAGATTGAGGTTTTTCAGTAAAATATCTTTGACTTCCCTATCCTGCTGGTTCAATAATAATGCTTTTAATGAAATCAATTCATCTCTTGACCAGAACTGGAAGAACCAAGGCAGGCCAGCGAATAACCCTCTTTTATTTTTTAGATTGACAAGAAGCTTATTCAAAGAATTGATGCAGCATTTTTTTGCCATTCTTGTTTCAGGATTTCTTGCTAATTTTGCATTTATTTTTGTTACATAGATTTTTTGGTGTTCTTTTAGTCTTGCCAGATTCTTGAAAACATAGTCTGCTTCTTCTACTGCATGCTGCCTTGATTTGGAAAAAGCAAAGGCAATTGTTGAGGCTTTGAGCTTCAATGCCTTGTAAACATATTTTTCAAATGATATTGTGTTTCGGCCTTTGTCAAAGGAATATTCTCTTTTTATCCATTCCTGAATTTTTTCATAATCTTCTGTGTCTGTTTTTATTGCCAAGAACAATTTAATGGATTCATGTTTATAGCTGATTATGATTTTTGAGCCTGATTTTGAGATCTTATAGATTCTTCCGAATTCAGGGTTATCATATGAGGCTCTTATGTCAACTGTGAGCTCAACTTCTCTTGGAGAATTCAATTCATAAACCAATGCATCATAGCCATAGGGCATGAAGAAGGATTCATTGATAGAGCCTCTTTTTCTTGTTATTGAGGAGAATTCATTTACAATCTCTTTTATAGGAGGAGCATCAATCAAATCAATGTCTTCAATTATCTTGTACATAGTATCCTTGTCAAACAGAAATACTCCATTATATCTTGAGTAAGGAGCTGAGGCTAGCATGCAATAGCCTCCAAGCTTGTTGGTTAGCACGAAATTTACATCATGCTTTGTATTTCTAGATACTTTTGTGGTGTTCAGCTTGTGTGTTATTATCATTTATTTCCTCTATAGTATTTTGCTGCATCCTCAGGTGATACAGAGTTGATTGTATCATCTGTTAAGAGCTCAAAACCGCCCCAGATTGCTTCTCTTGGGCAAATCTCGATATGGGAATGCAAGTCCTGTCCTTTAGGAGCATAGTGCAGCTGCATATTATAAGAGATATTCAGCTTCTTAAGCTTTAGAAGAACTTTCTTTAGGATTTGTGCTAAACTATTCAGCTGGTCTTCAGTCAGCTCTGTCATGTTCTTAATATGTTGTTTTGGGAATATCCAAATCTCATAATGAAAGCGGGAGGCATATGGGGCAAAGGCAACAAAAGAAGAGTTTTCAAAGCATCTTCTTTCAGATTTGCTCTCGTTTTCAATGATTTCACAATAAGGGCAGGTGGAATAATTTTTTGCAGCATCAACCTCTTCTTTAACTAAGCTTGGAATTTTATTATAGGCTATGATCTGTGTGTGGGAATGAACAATAGATGTTCCTGCATCTTTTCCATGGTTTTTGAACAGAGATACATATTTTATATTGTCTTTTTTAGATATCTCTTCAATCCTGTCTGCATAGACTTCTAATATCTTCTTGATCTGTTTTGGAGTCAGATCCCACATCTGTTTTTTGTGATTATCGGTCTCAGCAATGACTTCATGATAGCCATAGGAATGGGCAAAGGTGTAATATTTATTGTGGGTCTCGAAATCAGGGCTGCCTTCCTGGTCAACAGCAGGGAATTTGTTTGGGAACCATCTTATTGTCCACTTGTTTTTTGTTCCAATCCTTCCGATTTCAGGGGGTGTAAGCTTTTCATTTCCAGGACAGAAATAGCAGATGCCTTCTTTTATTTTAGCCTCTCTTTTGAATTCATGCGGACGCTTGCCTCTTGCAGAGGAAACAATCACATATCTGTCCAAAATATAATCTTTTCTTAGCTCCATTTTTACACCCCAAATTTTTTATTGATGGCGCTGTTGTGCGCCTGTATATAATTAACTGAAAGGCGCTTCCAATCAGCTTTTTCAGCAAGTTTTTTTGCTTCTATCTTGTTCTTAACACGGCCCTGCCTTGTATAGCGGGTAAATTTATACATGAATCTTGTCAGGTCATCAATGATCTCACCATCTGTCCTGTCCATCCTTCTTAAAACAAAGATTCCTGGATGTCTTCTTTGTTTTTTCTTCTGAATGTATTTGCCAAATCCAGCCAGATCAGTTGTAACTGAGGAGACTCCCAGAGCAGCTGCTTCTAAAGGAGTGTAGCCCCATGGCTCGTAGAAAGAAGGGAAGACTCCCAAGTGGCCTGCCTGCATTGATTCATAATATGTCAGGTCCAGTAATCCGTCTGCTCCTGTCAGATAGATAGGATAGAAGATCATCTTTACTTTGTCATCTTCTTTGTTATCAAGTCCTGATGCCAATAACAAGTCAACTATCTGGTCACCATACTGCTGGATATCATGAGTGATCAAAGCTGGAGTTCCTTTTTTCTTGAACTTCATCAATTTTCTTTTTGTATCATCCAAGAAAGATTTAGTAAAGACATTTTCTTTGCTCAGTTCTTCTTTCGAGACAATAGTATATAGAATGTTTCTTTTAATCTGATTGGTGTCCTCATCCAGGCCGTCTCTTATGTCATTGAACAGTGTTCTGTTGTCAAGGATATCAAGCTTAATACCGCGTACTCCTGTAGGAACCCAGATAAAAGCTATAATTGTTTTTTTGCTTTTTTTCTCTTTCATTATTGCATTTAGCTTTGCAAGAGATTTGATAAAAATATCAATGCCTTTGTTTTTTAATTCATAGCGTCCTGCTAAGAAGAAGATCAAGGTCTCTTTTATATCAAACTGGTAGTATGGAAAGAAGTAATACATTATGAATTCCCTTACATGGTTTCTGTGGATACGATGCTCAATTGATGCTTCTTCAAATGTAGGGAATTTATCATTATCAAGACCATTTGGAAGTATTTTATTTGGCTTTTTGCCTAAAACATATTCTGCTTCCAGACCAGTGATTTCACTTACTGTTGTGAAAACATCAGCATTATGAGCAGAGGTTTTTTCAATAAGATGTTTGCTTTCTGTATTATAGTTATAAGATTCTTTATCAATGTCCATCAGTTGAAGATTGCATTTGTCCCCTCCTTTTGGCTTGCAGAACAGGTCAATATTTGCAGAAGCCAGAGCACGGCCCATAACTGTGGCGTGGGTTGTGAAAACAGTGGCAACATTTGCATTGTTTTTCTTGAGGTAGAGCAGACCAGGACCTGCCAGCCATTCGTGGAACTGAGCAACTATCTTTTTGTTATAGATCTGGGATAGCCTTTCTATTACGATACCTGTTGCATGAGCCCATACAATAGGCTCGTTATATTCAACACTATTTGAACGAAGGGAATCTACTTTGAAGTTATTCCATAATTCTTTTTTGATTTCGTCTGTCTTGAATCTGAAGTTTGTGAAATCCACCAGGATAACATTCGGAGTTCCTTTTATCAGCCACTTTCCAAAGTGAAGTATTATTCCTTGCTGCTGGAGTTCTTTGCACATTGCTTTACATTCTTTTGGAGCTGGCTGCTCTTCAAAACTGCCTAATGCCTTTTCAGTAAAATAAGGCCCTATGCAAGTATATCTATCTTTATAGAACCTTCTCATCTGGCTTGCTTTTGAAGATATAACTGTCCATATCCCTCCTACTTTGTTGCAGACTTCCCAGGATACTTCATACATCAATTCTGCATTTGCTTTTGCCATTTTAAAGTATTGCTGTAAGCACTAGCGCTATCAGCAATCCCATAACAACCCCAAAAACAAACTCCAGTATCCCGCAATGGATTGTCTTGTACGGGCAGCCAATACCCCATTTTATACTTTCTGGATCTATCTGGCTTAGCTTTTTCTTTGGTTTTTCTTCTTCTCTCAAAAACAAGTTATATACCTTGTTCTTTAATGCCAATGCTTTGTTCTTTAATACCTGCAGTTGTTTTGATTTTATTGCTGTTGGTTTTGCTGCTTTTGGCTTTGTTCTTACGCTTTTTGTCCTCACAGTTGCTGTTCTTTTTTTAGCCATCTCTTTGACTACATCCTTCTCCATCTTTTTCCCAATCTCTTTTTGCATTTGTTTTCTAGTGCCTGCTGCCAGGATTCTTGATGCTAGATCCTTGTCCTTGACAACATCATTCACCCAGTTATAGAAGTCATTTCTCTCTTTATTCACATGATGCTGAAACATATCTTCAGGCATCTTCTCCAATGCTTTAGACAGCTCAAACAGATTCCTGATTGTGGTGCCGTCTTTAAGCTGGAAATAGTTTTCCGGACTAATTCCCATTTATTTCACCTCTTTTTATTTACTAAATGTTTTAATAATACAATTTGCATTTCTTTTCTATCTTTGATATCTGAAATAATCTCTGCAAGCCGATATTCTTTGAAAACGTCCCTTACCCAGCTGCTGAAATCGTTTTTTGATTCATTAACATGGTGGTTTAGCTCTTCGTCACTTAGATAATCCATTGCAAAGGCCAGTTCTTTGACGCTCTTTATTAAACCTCCGGTGCATAATGAAAAATATTTATCTGATGAGATCCTTGGCATTTGTTTTCACCTCTTTTTCAATTCTTTTTTCAAAATCAGTCAATATATTCATGTAAGTGATGAATGCATCATACGGGCTGTCATAAGGATTGAAGTATTTATGGACATCTCCATCACTGAACCATTTTGTGCACATGTAATAGAAATGATCAGATGTCTGGAGTTTTCTCCAGTCTTCTATCAGTTTTTTTGATTTTGTTCTTTTTACAGCTCTTTCAATCGCATATATCTTTTGGATGGCAGACTGCTGCATCTTGTTGCCAATCCATGCTGACAAATCTCTTTCAGTATCTGCCCATGATATTATATGGTGGATGTCAAGCTCTTCAACTGGCTGGAATTCCTTGATAACTTCTGAAGGCGTTGCAAATCTATTATCAGGATGCTTTAGTATTTCAGTTGGAAGAGATTTTAGGAAGTTGAAGATGCCTGTTGAAGACCATTGGTGCTCTCCAAAGGTCTCATAGTCCATGAAAAGATTGATTGTAACTCCATTGCCATTTACTGCATTCACCCATTGGGAAAACTTGCTTGTTGTCAGAGGCCATTCAGGCCAGCCCTGGTTTGAGAATCTAAAGGCAATATCATCTGAGAGCTTGTAGTTTTTCAACAGAAGCTTTATCTTCTTGGTTCCTTTTGGCCTGTATACAAAGTTAGGCGAACGCCAGCCAAGGATATGATCTGCTCCTTCTGCCAATATCCCTTTGTAGCCCATGTTTTCAATGTAATGAGCAAGCTCGTTGTTATATGTCAATTCTGTATTCCTGAAAACTTTTGGAGTATAGCCAAAGAGCTCTTTTATTCTTTTCTTATGCAAAAGGACCTGCTGTTTAAACTCTGGCTTGGAGTAGAGGAATGCCAGGCTGTGATAGTAGGTCTCACTCAGGACCTCTACATTGCCTGTATTGACCAGTTTTCTGAAGGATTCAATCACATCAGGAGCATTTTCTTCAAGCTGATCCAGCAAGACCCCTGAAAAGGAATAGCTTATCTTGAATTTAGGGTATTTTTTAATTAACTGCAGCAATAGGTTGTTTGCTGGAAGATAGCATTTATGGGCAACTTTTTCTAATACTTCTTTGTTTTTCTTGTGATCAAAATAATCATGATTATTGCCAATTTCAAATACATTATAATTTCTCAATCTTATTGGCTGATGGACCTGGAAATAAAAGCAGATGTTAACCATTGTTTTTTTCCTCCATAACTTTCTTGTAGATTTCCATGCAGTGCTTTGCCGGGTGATTCCAATCGAATTTTTTGACTTCTAATCCGCCGTGGTGCTTTAGGGTGTCGCTTAATTCTTGATATCTTAAGACGCCAACCATCTTGTTTACAAGCTGATCAACATCCCAGAAGTCTACTTTTAGGCAGTGGCTGATGACTTCTGAGACCCCTGACTGTTTTGAGATTATGACTGGCGTGTTGTTTCTCATTGCTTCTAGAGGGGTGATGCCAACCGGCTCTGAAACAGAAGGCATTACATAGAGATCAGCCATCTGGTATGCCTTGTCAATGTCTTTTCCTCTTAGGAAGCCTGTGAACAGTACTTTGTCAGCTATTCCGAATTCAGCTGCTTTTTCTATCATAAACTGCTCCATGTCTCCTGAGCCTGCTACAATGAATTTGATGTTTGGATCGATTTCCAATGCTCTTTTAGCTGCATACAAGAAATAATCAGGGCCTTTTTGGATTGTAATACGTCCAAGGAATAACACTATCTTGTCTGTTTCTTTTATCTTGAAAGTTTCCTCTTCAAAGCGGTGCTCATTAAATTCAACAGCATTGTGGACAACTTCAATTTTTTCTGATGGGATATCATAATGCTTGATGATCTTATTTTTTGTGAAATTGCTGACTGCCAGTATCTTATCAGCTTCGTGCATTCCCTGCCTTTCTATCTCGTAAACATATTGGTTTGGATTGTCGCCAGTCCTGTCAAATTCAGTTGCATGGACATGGATAACCAATGGCTTTCCTGATTTTTTCTTTGCATGAAGCCCTGCCTGGTAAGTCATCCAGTCATGAGCATGGATTACATCAAATTCCTCATGTTTTGCAATCAATCCTGCTTTTACAGCATATCTTCTTACTTCTTCAAAAAGGCTTTTGCCATACAAAGGAACTTTTCTTGGCTGGCCCTGCTTTAATACAGCTTTGCTGTGTTCTCTGTAATATTCTTCTGATGTCATATATCCTCTGATTGGAGAACTTATACCTATCTTTTTGATTCCTTTTGATACATCGGCTGAGACTAGCTTTACAAATTCAGCTTTCATGTCTGGATTGGATACTGGAAGAACAAAGGTTACCCTAGCGCCCTGGCTATGCAGGCCTTTGGTCAGGCCAAAGCATGCTGTTCCAAGCCCTCCTGAGTTGAATGGCGGGAATTCCCAGCCAAACATCAGCACTTTCATGTTTTCTTTTTCACCCCTTTCCTAGTTCTTAAACTGGATTTTTTACCTTTTAGAAGATTATTGAGATTTTTTTCTAGGAAGATTTCTAGAATTTCTTTTAATTGATCATTGGCTTTGATGTTTTTTAACTTGCAGAAAGCGATAAATCTACGCCAAGTCTCTTCATCCATGTCTTTGATAAGCTTATTAGTCATGGTTAAACCTGTTAATCCTATTAATTAGGTTAATATAGTTAAACCTTATATATAAATATTTCTATTAGAATCATTCATATCTAAGCGCATCTACGGGGTTTAATTTAGATGCCTGTATTGCTGGAATCAAACCAGACAGAGATCCAACTAAGAAAGCAAACAACAAGCAGCCAATTACAAGCCATGCAGGGAAAGAAGGTCTTATGAATCCTAATCCCTGGGCAGCTGCTATTGCTCCTCCTAATCTTGCAATCAGATAACCGAGGATAACACCTACTGCTCCTCCTACAATGCCAAGAATTCCTGATTCAGCCATGAAGATAAATAAAATAAAACTATTTTTTGCCCCTATTGACTTCATCACTCCTATCTCCTGGGTTCTTTCTAATATTGATGTATACATTGTGTTGGCAATATTAACAGCTGCAACAAAGACAGATATCAGGGCAATCAATACAAGTATTCCGTTTAGAACTCCAATCACAACTGTGAATGTCTGCAGAACATCTTCAAATGTCTGTATTGAGAAATCTTCTTCTCCTTCTTTTTGCCCTCTATATTTCCTGAATCTTTCTTTTATTTTTTCAGCCAAGTCGCTAGGATCCTGGCCAGGAGCAGCTCTTATGTAGATATATTCATATTCATCTATATCAAATATTTCTATGAATCCTTCCTGGGAGATATACATCTGAGCATCATCTGTAGGAGAGCCAATCTCTTCATAGATCCCGATTATTTCAACTTCAACATCATTGACTTCTACTTTATCACCAATATTAACTCTTTTTTTGAACAACCTGTCTGGAACAGTATAACTATAGCCTGCTGTTGCTTTTAGAGTGTCTCCTTTTTTTAGGGGTCTTCCTTCTAATATCTCTATTCCGCCAAACATCTCTTCAATTAGTCTTTTTTCTTCACTGTCTGTTGAAAGGCCGATAACAAATGTATAAACTTCCCTGTAGTCCTTGAATTTGATCCTTCCATTTTCTATAAACATGCCTGAAGCTTCTTCTACTCCATTGACTTTTCTGATAAAATCCAGATCATCTTCTGAGAAAAGTATGTTGCTTGTTCCAGGTGCTTGTGCTAATCCTCCGCCAGGCATCAAGAAAATCTTATCTGTTCCCATCTCTTCTCCAAACTCTAGCATATAAGAATTCAATCCCTGCCCAAAGCTGATCAATGCAAAGATCGCTGTTATGCCTATCAATATAGAGAGTATTGTAAGAAAACTTCTTGCTTTTCTATCCCATAAGTTTGAGATTGCGTATTTTAATAGGTCTTTCATGTGATTATTTCCTCAAAGTAATTTCGACATCGTTTCACTCGTCTCTTGACTTTAAGAAAATTTCATTTTCTTAAAGCGTCTACTGGGTTAAGTTGTGCTGCTCTTACAGCTGGAAGGGTTCCGAAAAATGAACCTAAAATAAATGAAAATAACAATGCCCCTATTATCAGTTGAGGAGTGAAGTGAGCTGATATCAAGTTAGAGCCAAGAACCAATCTCCCAACAGCTGAAAGTCCTGTTGCAATCAGATAACCTAGGATAGCCCCTATTATTCCTCCGACTGTTCCTAGGAATCCTGATTCTATGAAAAATAACGTGAATATTGTTGAATTCTTTGCTCCTATTGACTTCATTATACCTACTTCTTTTGTTCTTTCAACAACAGCGGTGTACATTGTGTTCATTATTCCAATCCCGCCAACCAAAAGAGAAATTCCTGCAATAATATAAACAAAGATTTGAATTCCGAGCAGAATGTTATTTACACTTTCAATAATTGATTGAGGGGTATCTACTGAAAAATCCTCTTCACCTTCTTTAATATCTCTTATTTTCCTTATTTTTCTTTCAATATCAGATTGTATCTTTTCTACATCCACATTTTCATCGAATCTTACAGCAATTATATCATATTCATCATCAGGACGGCCAACCAGATTCCTTAAATCATCTTCATTAAGGAAAACAGCATTATCTAATTGGAGGTTTCCTTTTTTTTCCATTATTCCTATTACTTTGAATTCTTCATCTAAAATCTCTACTTTTGCTCCAGGCAGTATGGCTTTTCCAAATCCATTGTCTTCTTCTGCAAAATTTGCACCTAAGAAAGTAGAGCCGGATTCTCCATCTTCTAAAAGCCTTCCTTTTCCAGCTTCCATGTTCATCAGATGCTCCATAACATCCCTATCTTCTCCATCAGGCATGCTTACTGCGTAGCCAAAACCCACTTGATCATTAAAAGCAAGCTTTCCAGACTCCATGATCCTTCCTGCTGCTCCAATAACTCCCTGAACATCTTCTATTGCATCTAATTCTTTATTTGTTAACGGGTCAACAACACCTGTTCCAGGAGGACCAAACCCGCCTGAGGCTGTTACAGACAGAATATCTGTTCCTAAGAATCCAAATTGAGCATTTATTGTTTCCCTAAGGCCTTCACCCAGGCCGATCAGAGCTACAACTGAAGCTATTCCTATGAATATTCCAATCATAGTAAGCCAGGACCTTATCTTTCTATGCGTTAGGTTGCTTAGCGAGTATTTCAGGTAATCCTTTATCATTTTTCCATTTCAAAATAAGAAAAGGAGGCTCCTGGAAAACTTTCCCGTTCTGACCCCATCTTCCAAGAGTCCTCCGTAAAAAATATGAATTTAGCCTACCACTTTCCAAATATCTTCTTGCCTTTTTTCTTCTGCCTCCAGATGTATATTCCAAGGCCGCCTACAACAATCAGGAACATTATTGCTCCACCAATCCCTCTTTCTTTTGCCAAGCCGTATTTCTTGGCTTCTGAAGAAGAGTATTGCCTTAACTCCAGGCTTTCAACTGAGGAATATTTGTTGTTATTAGCATCCATGTATTCTACAACTAAAGGAAGATTTACTATGTCTTCTCTGGTCTTGACATACAGGTCATAGTCTGCTGTTTCATAGTCATCTGAATCAACATTTCCTATGTATACTTCTGCAGGAGAGATGATCTCGTAGTCTTCTGATTCCTTTAATCTTATATTAAGGAATTTTATGTCAGTAACCCCTTTGTTTACGAATCTTACTGTTACTTTTCCTCCTTTGTTCCCCCCGTATATCTCTGAGCTGTCTACTCCGATGTACATGTCTGGCTTGTCCCCAACTATAAGGCTGATGATATCGCTTTTTTCATAGCTTGTTCCAGCTTCATCATAGTAAGAGATATCTAAGGGCACTTTGTAGGCCTGTGAATCTGCATCAGCCATTGCCATTATATCAAATATAAGTATTGTCTCGTCTTTGGAAGCAATCTGATAGATCTTTTTCTCTGTTGTTGACCTTATCGGAACAAATGGTATTGAATCAGAGCTTATGTCAAGCTTTATTTTGATGTCCTTTACCAGAGAGTCAGCAAGATTTTTTATTGTTAATTTCAGTTTTGCTCTTTGACCAGGTGGTATTATCTCAGGAATAGATGAGATATCATCAATCAGCAAAACAATATCTTCTGTTCTGACTCTTAATACAAAGTCCCTAACATAGTTCCATTGACTAGACAGCTCTCCAAATTTGTATCTTATATCAATAAGATTATTTCCTTCTACAGCGCTTTCATCAACTCTGAGCTTGTAGTGGACAATGATTCCTTCTTCTCCGTTCTGATAGGCCTGCATAGAGCCAAGACTCTTTGCAGCGCTTCCAGTATATAAGGAGAAAGGATATCCTGGAAGGATCTCAAATATGATATTATCTGTGCCTCCCCCTCCCATGTTCTCAACTTTGAACCTTACATCAAGAATCCCTCCTGGCTCTGCTGGATCCGGCTCCTGACTTATCAGGGTTACCTGCAGTTTTGCAGAGTCTGCTATTGCTCCGTATACTAATGGAACAAGGCTTAATACTATAGTTAGGCATAAAGCCCATGTTATTAATTTTCTATTTGTTTTCATTTTTTACCACCTGTTGTTTTGATTATAATCCCATCTTTTAGATGCTCGATTCTTTGAGCGCATTTTGCAAGATTTTTGTCATGTGTGACCATGATGATTGTTTTGCCTTCTTTTTTGTTAAGCCCACATAGGAATTCCAGGACCAGCTTGCCTGTTTTTGAATCAAGGTTTCCTGTTGGCTCATCTGCCAGGATAACTTCCGGGTCATTGGCAATAGCCCTGGCAATAGCAACTCTTTGCTGCTGGCCTCCTGAAAGTTCTGTTGGTTTGTGATCCATCCTGTCCTCCAGTCCAACCATTCTAAGCAGTTTTTCTGCTCTTTTTATTCTCTTGTTTGCAGCAGTTCCCTGGAAGATCATTGGAAGGGTTATGTTTTCTTTGGCTGTCAATGTAGGGATAAGGTTGAACTGCTGGAAAATAAAGCCAATTCTTCTTCCCCTTATCTGGGCAAGCTCTGATTCTCCAAGTTTTGAGATGTCTTTCCTGTCCAGATAGATCTTTCCTTTTGTCGGGATATCTAGGGCGCCTACCATGTTCACTGCAGTTGATTTTCCAGAACCAGACGGACCCATTATTGCTACGAATTCACCATCTTTTATTTCAAAGTTCATTCCTCTAAGAGCATGGACTTCTACTTCTCCCATCTTGTATGTCTTCCATACATCTACTATCTTAATTATTGTAGGAGCTGTCATTTCTTCTCACCCTCCATAGCTCTTTTTATGAGGAATTCAAGACCATGAGAACGATTAGCAAAGATTTTTTCATCTACTTTTTTATCTATCCAATTTAGAAGTTCTTTGTCAATTGTTACTGTTATACGCTCTTTCACTGTTTTTTAACCTGTTACATACTTTTACATACTTTTATACAATTTTGTACAATTTATATTATTTATGCTTACTAAGTATGTAGTATTATATAAATGTTATGTTTTTTAGATAAATTTTTAAAGAAAATTAAGTTGCTTGATATTATGAAAGAGGAAAGGAAAAGGCTGATAGTGTCTTTGTTTATTGTTTTTATCATGGTCACTAGCGTTATTGGCTATATGTTTGGAAAAGATGGCGGAGAGAAGGTTGATTATAATGATTATTCTTTTTTAAGAAAAGGCAGGGAATGGACAGTCAGGGTTGATGGGAAGGAACTGAATTTTAATTTTTTTCCAGCAGAGGTTGAAAATATCAATATTAGTTTTGATCTCGGTCTTTTGAAAAACAAGGTGGAGATTGATACAACTTCTGATCTGGAAGATAAATATGCAGAAGCAATAGCTCTTGCCCAATACCAGATGCAAGGGAGTTTAGCTAAGATATCTAATACATATGTATTAATAGGATTGACTGATGAGAATGAGTTTAATATGCCTGTAATAGACTGCGAGGATGCCAGTGCATTTGTGCCTGTTATCTATTTTAAGGAATCAAATATCACTAAAATTGATGAAGTGAACAGCTGTATAATTGTTGAAGCAAAAAATGAGATGGATATCCTTAGGATAAAAGACAGGATAGTTTATGAGATGGTAGGGATTATAAGATAAAATTTTTATAATCTTATACTTATATAATTAAAATATGTTGGCAAAAGCCAACAAGATTACAAAGGAAGCAAAGCTTCCGTGGCTTCAAATCTTATGATTTGAAACAAAATAAATTTTTAACAATGGCAGAAGAAGAGAAAAAACCAGAAGGTGAAGCCAAGCCAGAAGAAGCAAAACCTGAAGAAGCCAAGCCAGAAGGTGAAGCTCCTAAAGAAGGAGAAGCAAAACCAGAAGGAGAGGCTAAACCAGAAGACAAATCCCAGATTGAGAATAAGGTAAAGATAGATATAATCAAGAAGATATTAGATGATAAGAAGCCAGAAGAAGGGGTTCAGGTTGTTGATGTAGAAGGTGGGGGAGAAGCTTCAGAAGGAGAAGGAGGAGCAGGAGAAGCTGCTCCAGAAGGAGAAAAACCCGATACCAAAGAACTGGTTAAAAAAGGAGCAATAATCGCTGGCATTGTGGTGGGAGTTATTCTGCTTATTTTTATTGGAGCTAAACTGTCAATGAGAAATCCGACAGGAGCTGCTGTAGAAGAAGTTGATGAAGTTGTAGAAGAAGAGTTGACTAATAAGGAGTTGTTGCAGAAACTAAGTGAAGAAGCTGGATTAGAAGAGGAAGAAGAGGAGCCTGAAGAAGCTGTTGAAGAGCCTGCTGCTGAAGAGGCTGTTGAAGAAGAAGCTCCTGAAGAAAAATCTGATTCTAGTATTTTTGGCAAGATAAAGGGATTGATCAATAAACTGTTAGAAGAACCTTCTGAAGAAGAGCCAGAAGAAGAAAAAGAAGAATCTGGTATAAAAGATACTTTATTTTCAGGGTTAAATGATTTGATTGGAACAGAAGAATAAGATGGATAGAAACGCAAAAAGGATTTTAGTGTTCATCGCACTGATTGTAGGAGCATTTGCATTAAGTTTTTTGGCCAGGTTTTTTTACAGTCCGTCTGCTCTAACCATAGATGAACTGCACAGGAGGAATCTAGAAGGAGAAGAGAGTGATGTAAATTATGTCTATAACGGCTATTCTTTTATTTATTTTGATAATCTGTGGTATACTCAAGTAGCAAGAGACGGAGATACTATCCTTGACATACCTCTTCATTTTGCACCAAGAGAGCTAGAGGATATATCTATTATAGGGGAGATCAATTGGCAGCTTGAAGAGCCAGAGGTTTATCTTACTTTTGATCCTGATGAGAAAAGCTATACATATGTTACTTTATCGATTGCTGAGCTGAGCTTGAATCTTGCAAAAGGCATGGAGATAAAGCCAATAGCTGCCTGCAGCAAGAATTTGACATCTGCTTGCGAAAACAGGCCAATAGTGACATGCGAGAACAAAGACAAGGCTGTTATCTATATGAAACAAGGTGAAGGTGAAGGAGAGGTCAATCTTAAGGAGAATTGTGTTGAGATTATTGGAAAGGATTGGGAATTGGTCAAGGCAACCGACAGGTTTTTATTACAGTGGTACAATGTAATGGAGTAGAAGATGGCAAGAGGTAGTAAGTGGGAAGATATTCTGAAGAAGGCTTCTATTAAAGCAAAAGCCCAGGAATTGCATGAGAGGAATGCACTTAAAAAATTTGTAAATACTCTAAAAAGGCTTCTTACAGTTGAACTATTAATCGGAATAATAGCTGCTTTTTCTTTATATGCTTATTTTGGATGGGAACAATTGTTCAGAACATTATTGAATTGGACAATTGGTATAACATTGGCAAGCACTGTTGTTACATTTATGGTAAATAGGTATAAGAAATTATTACATTTGAGAAAATAATCAGATATCTTTCAACTGGTTACGCTCAGTTGATGCTCGGTCGTCAAAGACGTCCGGCACCCATGAAATGCTTCGCATTTCCTTGGACACGCAAGGTGTGGCATAAAGCCGCACGAGCTCACTTTGTTCGCAAACTATATTTCTTTTACTCCGCTAGGTGTTAGAGATATTAATCTTATTCCTAATCCTAGTTTTAGGACAGCTGATAAAATAGCCATGTGTTCTTTGCCTGTTCCTGAGATAAGGTTTAGGGCAACTTCTGTGTCTGTTATTTTGTTTTCTAACTGCTTTTTTATGTCTTCAATCAATTCTGACAGATATTTTTTTGAATCTATTATTATATATTCTACTTTTTTGGCTGGTTCGAAGTTCTGGACTCCAAAATCATCTGTGATAAGAAATATATTATCCCATTCCTGGTTTTCTATCAATTGAGCAAGATGAGCCCATGTTCCTTTTCCACTGCTTAAGCATGCAATCAGAGATGTCATATGTTTTTGAAAAGAGAGGTCATTTAAATATTTTTATGCAATAGAAACAATGAAAACTTTTATAAATAGCTGTATATTTGGACTTGGTATGAGGGGAAAATTAATATTGTTTATTTTAGCAATTCTTTTGTTTAGTTCTATTGCTGCTGCTGAGGATAATAATGTTGAAGTCTATGTATTTTATGGACAGGGATGTCCTCATTGCTCTGTACTTAATCTGTTTTTAGAAGATTTACAAGAGAAATACTCTTCTTTAGAAGTTCAACATTTTGAGGTTTATCATAATCAAGAGGATAGGGAACTGTTTGAACAGATGACAAAAGCATTTAATACAAATATAATGGGTGTTCCAACAACTTTTATAGATAAACAAGTTATTGTAGGATTTAGCGATAAGATAGGAGAGCAAATAGAAGATGCTGTCAAGGATTGTGTAGACAAGGGATGTATATCTCCTATCGAGTTAAGTGGAGAGGAAAGCATAAGTGTTGTTGGAGAAAGCAGTCCTGCTGAACTGGAGAAAGATGGTATACTAAAGGGATTAACATTTTCTGCAGTAACTGTTGCTGCAGCTGTTGATGCAATTAATCCCTGTGCTTTTGCAGTTTTGATAATATTACTGACAACAATCCTGGCTGCTAAGCTGAGGAAAAGGGTTATTTTAGCTGGACTAGCATTTACATTGTCAATATATATCTCTTATTTCTTGATGGGAATAGGTCTTTATTCAGCAGTGCAAGCAGCTGGAGTGGCTCACTGGTTTTATGCTGTTGTTGGGGTGCTGGCTATACTGCTTGGGCTGTTTAATTTAAAGGATTATCTGTGGTATGGGAAGTGGTTTGTGATGGAAGTGCCTATGTCTTGGAGGCCTAAGCTGAAGATGCTGATAAAGGGAGTTACATCTGTTCCAGGAGCTTTTCTGATCGGTTTTGCTGTCAGCTTATTCTTACTGCCATGCACATCCGGGCCTTATATTGTTATTCTTGGATTGCTTGCAAAAGCAACTACAAGGAATATTGCTTTGCTTTATCTGATATATTATAATTTTATTTTTATTTTGCCAATGCTGATAATAACACTTGCAATTGGTTTTGGATTTACAACAACAGAAGAGGCAGAAGAGTGGAGGCAGAAGAAGTTAAAGGTATTGCATTTGATTGCTGGAGTTATAATATTATTGCTTGGAATTGGAATGCTGGCTGCCCTTGCTTTGGGAATGGTTTAAAATGGTGTTTTTATCTCTTCAGGAAGTGTTTGACATCATTGTAATGACTCTAATACTCGGAGTTATATTCAAAGATGTCTTTAGGAGATTTGGCCATCCTTTTTCTCTTTATGGAAAGCCGAGGTTTGACTGGGAAGGGATGAAGTTTGCAATGCTGGCTATTGCTCCTGCTGTCATACTGCACGAGCTGGGGCATAAGATTGTTGCAATGAGTTTTGGCTATAGTGCAACGTTTCAGGCTGCTTATTTCTGGCTTGGATTTGGGATGCTGCTGAAGCTGGTCAATGCTGGATTTATCTTTTTTGTTCCTGCTTATGTCTCTATCTCTGGAAGCATGACGCCAGCTGTATATTCTATAATTGCTTTTGCAGGGCCTGCTGTGAATCTGATATTATGGCTGGGAGCAAAGTATGCTTTGGATAAGGGAAAGGTCAAGAAAGAGTATCTGCCTTTAGTGTTTTTGACAAAGCAGATTAATATGTGGCTGTTTATATTTAATATGCTGCCTATACCTGGATTTGATGGATTTAAGGTTTATTCTGGGTTGCTGCAAGCTATATTTTAGAGTATGTAAATATTTTTATAGAATTTCTTATTGAATCAATAAATGCGGGGCGAAGAAATCCTAAAGTCAGTAGTTGATAAATCTAGTGCTGAGTTCTATACACCTATTCCTGAAGGCTATCAGGTTGGAAAGGTTAAGTATATAATAGTTGCAGGAAGCGTGATGAGCGGTTCTGGGAAAGGGATATTTTCTTCTTCTTTAGCCAAGTTACTGCAGTATGCTGGATTAAAAGTAAGTCCGATAAAGATTGACGGTTATCTTAATCAAGATGCCGGGACATTGAATCCATTCAGGCATGGAGAGGTGTTTGTTTTAGATGATGGGATGGAGTGTGATATGGATCTAGGAAGTTATGAGAGATTTTTGGATATGGGCTTGAGCAAGGAGAATTATCTCACAGCTGGAATGGTTTTTGACAGTATATTAAAGAAGGAGAGAAAAGGGAAATATCTTGGAAGGGATGTTCAGTTCATACCTCATGTAACTGGAGAGATTAAAAGAGCTTTGCGGGAGCTGGGGATGAAGCAGAAAGCAGATGTTGTAGTGGTAGAGATCGGAGGGACGATAGGAGATTTTGAGAATGCTTATGTTATTGAGGCGATGAGGGAGCTGATGTATGAGGAAGGAAAGGGAAATGTATGTTTTGTCAATGTGAGTTATATTGTAGAGCCTTCTACTTTGGGAGAGCAGAAGAGCAAGCCAGCCCAGCTGGGGTTGGAGAGATTGAGAGGGTTAGGGATTCAGCCGAACATCATGGTTTGCAGAGCTGAGAAGCCAGTAAGCCAAAACATAAGAGAGAAATTAAGTGTTTATTCTAATGTTCCTGTTGAGAATGTCATCGGTCTGCATGACACTTCAACTGTCTATGAAGCTCCTTTGCTGTTAAAGCAGATGAAAGCAGATGAGAAAGTGATGAATTTATTAGGGTTGTACAGGATGTTCAGTATGATGAAGCAGAAAAAAGAGCTGATTAGGTGGAAGGAGTTTGTCAAGCAGTACAAATCAACTGAGAAAGAGATTGTTATTGGGATTGCTGGAAAATATACTGGATTGAATGATTCTTATGCTTCTATATTAAAGGCATTAGAGCATGCTGCAACACACAATAATGCAAAGGTCAAGATAAAATATATTGAGACAACAAGGATTGAAGATAATGAGTTGGAAGTTTCAGATGCTTTAGCTGGGGTTAATGGATTGGTTGTTCCTGGCGGTTTTGGGAGAAGAGGAGCAGAAGGAAAGATCAAGTGTATAGAGCATGTTCGTAAGAATAATATTCCTTTCTTGGGATTATGTTTTGGACTGCAGATGGCTGTTATTGAGTTTATCAGGAATAAATGCGGATTGATGGGCGCTAATTCAACTGAGATTGAGCCTGGATGCGGATACAAGGTCATTGATATCCTGCCTGAGCAGAAGAAGATTGAAGGATTAGGCGGAAACATGAGATTAGGAGGACAGGATGTTGAGGTCAAGAAAGGGACAAAGGCTTATGAATTGTATAATGGGGATGTTCGGCTTCGTTTTAGGCATAGGTATGAGGTCAATCCTAAATATATTGAATTATTGGAGAAAAATGGGATGGTGTTTTCTGGAAAAGCTCCTAAATATCCAATAATGCAGATTCTTGAACTGCCTGAATTGAAGTTTTTCATGGCAACACAGGCTCATCCTGAGTTTAATTCCAGGCCGTTGAAGCCAGAGCCTATGTTTGACGCTTTTATCAAGGCAGCTTTATAATCAAAAGACTTTTAAATAAAATAATGTTTTTTGTTCTTAAGGTGGAAGAGGAAGAACATAAAGAAAATTTCTTGAAGAAAATATATAGGAAACAGTATAAAAGATTACTGATCATCCCTATCTTATTGTTTGTTTTGGCAATTTTGCAGATTGGGATGCAGTTTGCAAGCACTGGAGATTTCTTGAATAAAGGAGTCAGCCTGAAAGGAGGATTGACTGTAAGTGTTGAGACTGATGCAGATATTATAGCTCTTCAGAATTTTCTAGCGGATGAGTTTCCAGGAGCTGATACTTCTGTCAGGTCATTGTCAGAGGAAGGAGCCCAGGTTGGAGTTGTTATTGAGGCAAGTGATGTTGAAGCAGAAGAGCTTCTTGGAGTTCTTGAGGAGAGATTAGATGTTGACAGAGAAGATTTTAGTGTTGGAAGCATGGGCGGAAGCTTGGGAGCAAGTTTTTTCAAAGAGACATTCAGAGCATTGATCCTGGCATTCTTGTTTATGGGTATTGTTGTGTTCTTGTATTTTAGGGTTCCGATTCCAAGTTTGGCTGTGATATTGTCTGCTTTTTCAGATATAATTGTTACATTAGCGATTGTCAATCTTATGGGAATAAAATTAAGCACTGCTGGACTTGCTGCATTTCTGATGCTGATTGGATACAGTGTTGATACTAATATATTGTTGAGCACAAAGGTATTGAAGAGAAAAGAAGGCAGTGTGCTTGATAGAGTATTCAATGCAATGAAGACCGGCTTTACCATGAGCGTCACTACTATCGCAGCTGTTGTGGTTGCTTTGATATTTGCCCAGTCAGAAGTTCTTATTCAGATCATGACAATATTGCTGATTGGATTGGTTGTTGACTTGATCAATACATGGATACAGAATGCAGGAATCTTGAGATGGTTTATTGAGAGGAAGAAACATGGGGAAGATTAAGAAGATATTTACAAATGTAAGGATAATTGTTGTTTTGATAGCTGTGCTTTTAGCTGTAGTGGCTATCCATCCTAACCTGGGTGCTAAAGGCGCTGCAATAAGAAGCGTTGTTTTTAATTCTTCTGCAGCTGATGCTGGAATCAAAAGTCCTGAACCAGATGTTGCACCTATGAGCAGAGAGATTGTTCTTGCTATTAATAATAAAGAGATAGGAGATTTAGAGGATTATTCTGTTGTTGAATCTTCTTTAAAGCCAAACAGGACAATCAATCTTCGGACAAATGAGAAACTGTACAAGCTTGTTACAAGGGCTAATGAAAGTTTGGGGCTTGTGGTGTATGATGCTCCTACAAATAATATAAAGAAAGGACTGGATCTGCAAGGAGGGACTAGAGTATTGATGCAGCCTGAGAAAGAGCTGGATAAGGATGAATTGAGTATTTTATTGGCAAACATCAAGCAGAGAATCAATGTCTATGGATTAAGTGATATTGTTGTCAGGGAAGCAGGGGATTTATCTGGGAACCAGTATATATTGATTGAGATTCCTGGAGCTAAGGAAGAGGAAGTTAAAGAGCTGGTGTCTAAGCAAGGAAAATTTGAAGCTAAAATTGGAAATGAATCTGTGTTTAGAGGAGGCCAGGATATAACTTATGTCTGCAGAAGCGCTGACTGCGCTGGAGTTGACCCTTACTATGGATGCGGGCAAGTAGAAGGCGGGCAATGGACATGCAGATTCAGGTTTGCAATCTCTTTAAGTCCTGAGGCTGCTGAAAGACAGGCTGAAGCTACAAAAGATTTGGAAATTGTTAGTGGTGATGGAGATGAGTATCTGAGCTCTAAATTAGAACTGTATCTAGATGATTCTAAGGTGGATGAATTGAATATTGGAGCTGATTTGAAAGGAAGGGCTGTAACAGATATCCAGATCTCTGGAAGCGGTGTAGGGACATCAGAAGGAGTTGCGATTGCCAATGCACTGGATAATATGAAAAGGCTTCAGACAATATTGATCACAGGAAGTTTGCCGATAAGGCTGGATGTTGTGAAAACAGATACAATCAGTCCTTTGTTTGGAGAGGCGTATCTAAAGAATGCAATATTTATCGGGTTGTTGGCAATAGCTGCTGTGGGATTGGTTTCTTTTATTAGGTATAAGAGAGTAAAGATTGCAGTACCTATGATCCTGACATCATTGGTTGAAGTTGTTTTATTGGTCGGGTTTGCAGCATTTGCAAGGAATTTCATGACTCTTGATCTGGCTGCTATTGCTGGAATAATAATTGTAGTTGGAACAGGGGTTGACCATCTGATTGTCATCACTGATGAAACTCTTAGAGGAGAAGTGAGCCAGATATTTGACTGGAAAAAAAGGATAAAGAATGCATTTTTCATAATAATGGCTGCTTATCTGACAACTGTTGTTGCAATGCTGCCATTGCTGTTTGCAGGAGCTGGGCTGCTGAAAGGATTTGCCCTGACTACACTGGTTGGAGTTTCAATCGGAGTGTTTGTCGCAAGGCCTGCCTATGCGTCTGTAATAGAAATATTATTAAAAGAGTAAGCTTTTGATGTTTAGAATGGCAAAAATAAAGTTCGGCAAAGCCGAACAAACTTTCCATTTCACTACATAAAATGAAAAGAGAGGTTGTAGTAATATCTGTTGGTGGAAGTGTTTTAGTTCCTGACCAAGTAGATATCAGATTCTTGAAGAAATTTAGAGCATTGATTAAAAGCTATTTAGGAAAATATAAGTTTGTACTGATAACAGGCGGAGGAAAGACCTGCAGAAGATACATGCATGCTGCTTCTTCTGTTATTGCTGTTCCTAATGAAGATCTGGACTGGCTGGGGATTCATACAACAAGATTGAACGGGCATCTGTTGAGGACTGTATTCAGAGATGTTGCCAAGCCTGCAATGGTCAAGAATCCTACTAAGAAAGTAAAGTTTGACAAGGTGCTGATTGCAGCTGGATGGAAGCCTGGGTGCAGCACTGATTATGATGCTGTCTTATTGGCAAAGGCTTATGGTGCCAAGACTGTGATTAATCTGACAAATATTGACTGGCTTTATACTAAAGATCCTACCAAGCATCTGAATGCCAGAAAGGTCAAGAAGATAGACTGGAAAGGATTTAGAAAGATAGTTGGCAATAAGTGGAGCCCTGGAATGAATGTTCCTTTTGATCCAATTGCTTCAAAAGAAGCTCAGAAGCTGAAATTGAGATTAGTGCTGTTAGGAAGGAAATTAAGGAATCTGAAGAAGTTTTTGGATGGGAAAGAATTTGTTGGCAGTGTTGTTGAAGGTTAAATCTTAACTCCTGTTTCTTCAAATTTTTCTAATTTAGCGTATTCTTCATCAACATGCTTTTGGATCTCTTCTATTTCTTGTTTGTTCAAGTGCTTGAATCTGCCTTGGAGCAGAAGATACCTTTCAACAGGGATTGTTGATTCTGGTTTTTGAGTAAATTTGAGAATTCCGTTTTCTATCTCATACAATGGAGTGATCTTTGCTTTGTATGCCAGCTTTAGCAGGTCAATTGAGATGTTGGACGGAACTTTCCAGCCAGGAACACAAGTAGTTAGTACTTGGATATAAGCAGGGCCTTTATGTTCAAGGCCTTTTTTGACTTTGTTGTAATAATCTTTAGGATAAGCCATGTTTGCTGTTGCAACATAGACATCTTCATTATGCGCAGCCATTATCAGAGGCAGGTGTTTTTTCCATTCAATCTTTCCATGGATTGCTTTTCCTGCTGGTGATGTGGTTGTTGCTGCATATCTTGGGGTTGAGCCTGAACGTTGAATGCCTGTATTCATATAAGCTTCATTGTCATAGCAGACATAGCAGAAGTCATGGTTGCGTTCAACTGCTCCTGACAATGACTGGAGGCCAATGTCAAATGTTCCTCCATCTCCTACTATAGCCAGGACTTTGGTCTTTTCATCTCCTTGTTTTTTAAGAGCTTCTACAATTCCAGATGCAACTGCTCCTGCGTTTTCAAATGTAGCATGTATCCAAGGAACTTTCCAAGCTGACTGAGGATATGGAGAAGTTACGACTTCCATACAGCCTGTTGCTGAAACTATGATAACATCTTTACCAGCTGCTTTTAATGCATGTCTGACTGCTAATATTGAAGCGCAGCCTGCGCAAGCTCTATGTCCTTGAGCAACATGCTCTTGTTCTGGAAGTCCTGCAATCTCTTTTATAGCAACCATTCTTTTATTGGTGTTTTTGATTTTGATTTGTCTATAGCTGTTTTTATTGTGTCTGGTGTTACATCTCTTCCTCCTAATCCAATAATAAAGCTATTGACTATTATGCTGCAGTCTTTTAATGCTGCTTTTATTTCTGAATATAATGCTCCATCCTGGCCTAATGAGATGTTCCTGTCTAAGACAGCAAGGGCTTTTGCACCTTTAGCTGCATTTATGATATCTGCTTCTGGGAATGGCCTGAATGTCTTTATTTTTATCAAGCCGACTTTCTTTCCTTTTTTTCTCAGTTCGTCTATTATATCTTTTGTTGTTGAGCAGACTGTTCCCATTGCAACAATAATTATTTCTGCTCCATTTGTTTTATAGGCTTCTATCAGCCCGTTGCCGTAGGTTCTTTTGAATTTTTTATAGAAATCTGCTTGAACTTGCTTGATTACTGATAGTGATTTTTTAATTGCTTGATTCTGTTGGAGCTTGAAATCCATGTAGCTGTTTGGATAGCCGATTGGACCCATTGAAACTGGTTTTTTTGGGTCAAGCTTGAATAATGGCTTGTATGCTGGAAGGAATGCGTCAACATCTTTTTGATCCATGATTTGAACTGGTTCATAGACATGGGTTAAGGTAAATCCATCTAAGCAGACCATTGCTGGAGTTAATATGTCTTTGTTCTCAGCAACTTTGTAAGCCATGATAGTTGTGTCTAAGGCTTCTTGCGCTGATTCAACATAGAGCTGTATCCAGCCAGAGTCTCTAGCTGAGATAGAATCCTGATGATCATTCCAGATATTGATTGGAGCTGATAAAGCCCTGTTGGCTACAGCCATCACAACTGGCAAACGCATACCAGAGGTTGCAAATAACATCTCATGCATCAAGGCAAGTCCTTGGGAAGCTGTTGCTGTGAATGTTCTGACTCCTGCTGCTTGTGCTCCTAAACAAGCTGACAAAGCAGAATGTTCTGATTCAACATCTATCAATTCACAATCCATCTCTCCATCATAGACAAAGTCAGCAACACGTTCTGGAATGTGGGTTTGAGGAGTGATAGGATAAACTGCCATTATCTTTGGCCTGCAGAGTTTAGCTGCAATTGCAACTGCTTCTGATGCTTCAATTACTTTTTTTTCTGTCATATTTTAACTACCTTTTCTGGTTTTTTTTCTTCTTTAGGTTCTTCCTTTTCCTCTTCAGGCGAAGATGTGGCCTTTGTCTGGGTACCTGGAGTTTCTTCTTTAGATTCTTGTTTTTTTATTGATTTGAACAAATACATTACTCCATAACTTATTCCAATAAGTATTGCTGTGAAAATAAGTGAAAGTATTATTACCTGCAATATCCAGCCAAGGACTGTGCAGGATCTGACTGTTGTAAGATTCATGCAGCTGAACCATCCATTATTCATTGAGCCTTTTACTGAAAAGTATGTTGAAAGAGCAATTCCAATCACTGCTGTTGTTTTTAATATGTTCTTGTTCATTTTTCTTCTTTGAGCATCTTGATGCATTTTACAGGACATTGCATTGCGCAGATTCCGCATCCTTTGCAGTAATCATAATCAACATCTGCTTTTCCATCTGTTTTTCTCATCTTAATTGCTATGTCTGGGCAGAACTGCCAGCAGATTCCGCATTTTATACATTTATCTCTATCAATCTCTGGTTTTTCTGAGCGCCAGCCGCCTGTTTTGTTTTTTATGCTAGAGCCTGGCTCTGTTATTACAGCTCCTGTGGTTATTTTTATTTTTTCCATTCTTTTTCTAATATTAATGGGCCAATATATCCGCAATCTTTACAAACCCATTTTCCTCTTTTGTCTAAAGTTCCTGCAGCCTCATAGTAAATATTAACTGATTTGCATTTTGGGCATGCTTGTACTTTCATTTTAATTTATTATAAACTTCTTTTATTGCTTTTTTGTTCAATTCAATGAGTTTTGCATTTCCTTTGAATCTCTGTTCAACTCCTTTGTTCAAGGATTCTAATGAGACTAGTTTAGTTGCAGCTGCAAATGCTCCTAGCATTGCAGTGTTTACAATATCTTTTTTGAATAATTTCATAGCAACTGTTGAAGCATCAACTGTATGAACTTCAATATCTTTTTTTATTAGTTTTTTATTTGTATTTACTATTAGCATGCCTTTTTTCTTTAATCCTTGTTCTACATCAAGTTCATTCATTAAAGAAGGGTCTAATACAACAACATAATCAGGAGTGTAGATCTGTGAACGGATTCCGAAACATTGCTCTTTTGAGATGCGAGTGAAGGAAAATGATGGAGCACCTCTACGCTCTACGCCAAAACTAGGCATTGCCTGGACAACTGGATATCCTTCTTCAAATGCAGCTATAGCTAATATCTGCGAGAAAGTTACAGCTCCCTGGCCTCCACGCCCAATACACTTAATTTCAATCATATTCTGGATTATATTACTGCATTATTTAAGTTTTTCTGTGCAATTTCATAAGGTTTATATACATTTCAGAGTTTTTCAGGAATATGGGTTTTGAGAAGTACTATAAGAAGAATCTTGAAGAAACCAAGAAAAAGCTTAAACAAGCTGTAAAATTTGATGATTTTGTAGTTCAAGCTATAAATAACATTGATGAGGTTAATCGGAATATCAATACTTTGGCTAAAAGGTTAAGAGAATGGTATGAACTGTCTAATCCAGAGTTTTCCAGGGCTGTTTATGATCATGAGAAGTTTGTTTTAGCTGTGATTAATGGAAAAGACAAGAAAATTAAGGATTCAATGGGAGCTGAACTGAGCAAAGAGGATCTAAAGCCTATTATGGAGTTAGCTAAAGAGATTGAATCTTTGTTTAAGCTAAAGGAAAAGCAGGAAGAATATCTTGAGAAAGTTATGCAGAAGAACTGTCCAAATATAACTGCTGTTGCTGGAGCTCTTATTGGAGCAAGATTGATTGCAATTGCTGGAGATTTGAAAAGATTAGTTGGATTTCCATCTTCAACAGTGCAGTTATTGGGAGCTGAGAAAGCATTGTTTAGACATATGAAGACTGGAGCAAGAGCTCCTAAGCATGGAATTATTCATGAACATCCTATTGTTGCACAGGTTGGTGCTAAAGATAAGGGAAAAGCTGCAAGAGTTCTGGCTGATAAGATTTCAATGGCTGCAAGGATTGATTATTTCAAAGGAGAATTTATTGGAGATAAGTTAAGGAAGAAATTGGAGGAGAGGTTTAAGTGAAATGGATTAAGATGGTGAAAAGGAAGAGAAGTCCTTTTTTTAATATGGTTATCTTGGAAGGTTTGGTAAAAAAGTATAATGAACTAATTGATATTGATTATACTAATCAAAATGTTATTTTTGTTAATAGTGTTTGGTATGGTGTTAAGGAGGAATTAATTAGCATTAGGAAACGTATACAAGATCGATTAGAAGAAGATAAATATTTCCTAAAGAATTTTATGCAGGATGCATATAAACTTATTGGGAAATTTAATGATTTGTGCGAAGAGATTAGGGAAAAAGATATTTCTAATTTATCTAATGCAGAATTGAAAGATTTATTCTCCCCTTATATGGATTATGTACTAAAGATCTTAGCATATGTACAAACAGTTATGCAGGAAGAAATAATTGTAACTGAAAAATTAAAGAATATTCTCAATAAAAAGATTAAAGATGAAAAGGAATTCCAGGATTATTTCTTGCTGTTTACTTCTCCTTCAAAAATAGGATTTTTTGAACAGGAAAATCAGAAATTATTAGCATTGTTAAAAAAAATAAAACAAGATTCTTCTTTAACTGACTCTTTAGTTAAAGGAGAGATAACTGAAGAACTAGGAAAATTACTAGACAACCATTTAGAAGAATTTAGCTGGCTGGGAAATATGGGTTATGAGGGCAAATTCTGGGGCAGAGAAGATATTGCTGTCAGATTAAAAGATATGATTGGTGATGATATAGATTTAAGGATTAAAGAAGTTAATGAGATAAGGGAGAAAAGAGAAGAAGAGGTTAAGGAAGCAGCAAAGAAGCTTAATCTTAGTGATGATGAAATATTGCTGATTGAAGGAATCAGAGAGCTTGTTTATTTTAGGTCTTTTAGATTGGACATTATATTTAGATCTGAATATATTGTTAAGAACCTGTTTGAAGAAATAGCCAAAAGGATGGGTATGGGCTATACAGAAATGTTCCAGTTATTCTATCAAGAAATAATAGATTTTTTGGATGGCAAAGAACTGAACAAAGAGCTGATTGAAAAGAGAAAGATGGATTATGCATTTTCATGTATTAATAGGGAAATAAAAGTTCTTTATGGAGAGGATATTAAAAAACTAGAGTCAGAAGTTGGAGAGGAAGAGGTTTCAGAAGCAGAAGAAATTAAAGGTTCAGTAGCTTCACAAGGAAAGGTTCAAGGTGTTGTTAAACTTGTCTATACGGTTTCTGACTTGCCTAAGGTAAAGGAAGGAGATATATTAGTTGCAAGCATGACCAAGCCTGATTATATCATTGCAATGGAGAAGGCTGCTGCTTTTGTAACAGATGAAGGAGGGATTACATGCCATGCTGCTATTGTTTCCAGGGAGATGAACAAGCCATGTATAATTGGGACTAAGATAGCAACTAAAGTCTTGAAAGATGGAGATTTGGTTGAAGTTGATGCTAAGAAAGGTATTGTGAAGGTATTGAAAAGAAAATGAAAGCAAAAGGAGCAATAAGAGGGAAACATGCAAGAAGTTTTGCTAAAAGGGCAAGCAAAGAAGATTGGATTATTTCAGTAGAGAAATATTTGCTGCCAGAGTTAAAGCTAAATAAGAGAATGAAAGTTGTTGATTTTGCTACTGGTTCTGGGAATATTATACCTTTCTTCAAAAATAAGGTTAAAGAATTTATTGCTATTGATGCTTCTGAAGAAATGGTCAACATAATAAATAAGAAATTTGGAAAGATTAAGAATCTCAAGGTAATCAAATCAGATGTTTCTAAAGTTCCTCTTGAGTCAGGAAAATACGATGCTGTGATTATTAAGTTTGCACTGCATCATATTTTTAATGCTGATCCTGTGGTTAAGGAAGCTTATAGAATATTAAAAAAAGGAGGAAGACTTTTTGTTATTGATCCTGTATTTGAAGGAAATTTTGTTGATAGGATTAAAGTTCAATTTATTAAAATGGGTAAAGCATTACGAAAAGGAAGCCAGGAATTCTTTTGCAGGTATAGGAATAAAAAAGAGATTGAGGATTTGCTTTCAAGAAATGGATTTAAGGTGTTAAAAGAAGTAGATGTTGGAGGAACTAAGACATATAAATTTTTTACTGATTATATGTTTGTTGCTAAAAAATGAAAAAATCCAGATTTGCAGGAATTTATGAAGTAAGGAAGAAAAGAAGAAGTCTTTTCACCAAAAATCTGGCTCCTGGAAAGACTGTTTATGACGAAAAGTTGATTAAAGACGGGAAGAATGAGTATAGAGAGTGGAATCCAAGGAAATCGAAGTTATGTGCTGCGATACTAAAAGGGATTAAGGAGATTGGAATTTTCGAAGGAGCAGTTGTGTTGTATCTTGGAGCTGCTTATGGGACTACTGCTTCGCATGTTTCTGATATTGTGGGGAAGAAGGGATTTGTCTTTGCATTAGATTTTGCTCCAAGAGTGATGAGGGATTTGGTTTTTGTCTGCGAGGAGAGGAAGAATATGGCTCCTTTGTTTTTTGATGCAAACAGGCCAGATAAATATAAGGATAATGTTGTCAAAGGAGTAGATGTTGTCTATATGGATGTTGCACAGAGGAATCAGGCTGATATTTTTATTAAGAATTGTGATATGTTCTTGAGAGACGGCGGAATTGGGCTGCTGGCTGTCAAGGCCAGAAGTGTTAATGTTGTTGAAAGGCCTGCCAAGATATTTGATGATGTCAAAAAAGAATTGGAAAAACATTTAAAGATAATTGATTTTAAAGTTCTTGATCCTTTTGAAAGGGATCACTGCATGTTTGTTGTTAAGAAATGAGGTGGATAAAATGTTTGGATTTGGATTTAGTGAAAAAGGAATGAAGAAAAAGCTTGATAAGCTTGCTTCTTCAGTAAAAAGGAGTCCTGAGAAAGCAGACATATCTGAGGTGATTCTTGCTAAATATGAAGTTCGAATAAATAGATATTTGAATAGTATAGCAGATAAGGATGAAAGGGACAGGAAAAGAAAGGAGTTTGAGTCAAGGAAGCTTGCTGCTGCTTTGGAGATAAATAAGGCAAAAGGGGTTGTTGATGAAAGAAAGGCAACAAAGAAGTTAAAGCCAAAATTTGCTTAAAAATAATATACTATATACACAAAATATAAATACAACTTCTTATTTTTATACTTTATTATGCATCCTAGTATGTCAATTGGACATAGAATTACAGTTCTAGCTAAAGGGTGCTATACAAAACCATTTATGTGGTAAGAACTCAATCACAATCCTTGGTTCTTGCAACATAACTTTTTTCTAATACCTTAAAAAAAGGTTGTTTTGCTTGAACCTGGAGATAAATACAAAAGGTGAGGTGAAATGAACAAAGCACAAATACAAAACGAAGATGCAATATGCATCGTCTGTCGGGAAGGCATAACAAATCCAATATGTCCAGAATGTCTGGCAAAGGAGATTAGGCATTGGAAGCCAGGGCTATCCAAAATTCTATTGAAGCCAGCATATGGATATACAACGGATGTCAGCTGTATGTTTTGCGGGAGATACATGAGTATTTGTGCACATTGCTATTGCACAGATGTCTATGACGTCTTATTAGAGGAAGCTCCAGAAGTTGCTGAAGAATTCAAAGACTTATTTGGATTAAGAGAAGGGCTATTTTAGCCCTTTTCTTTTTATAAAAATTTAAATAGTAGAGCAAGCTCTCTTGTTTTTATGAAAGAAACACAAGACAAAATCAAGAAGTTTAATGAAGATAGAGAATGGGGCAAAGTCTGGGAGATTAAGGACTTGCTTCTTAATATGAATGAAGAGATAGGAGAACTTTGGCATTTCATTAAATGGATTGATGAAGAGAAGCAGAAGGAAATGCTTGAGAAGCATAAGGATGAAGTTGGGAATTTTGTAGGAGATATGTCTTTTTTGATTTTGAAGATAGCAGCAATCTGTGATGTGGATGCTAAAAAAGAATCATTGAAAGTTCTAGATGAGTATGAGAAAAGGTTTCCTATAGAAAAGGTAAAAGGAACTCATGGTAATGCTAAAGCTGGCGGTGTTGATTTAAAGGATTAATGCTTTTTCTTGTAGTTTTCAATAGCTTGCTTTAGAGCATTTTGTGCAAGAACAGAACAATGCAGCTTTATTTGCGGAACATCTCCCATTTTCTTTACAACATCTTTGCTTGTTACTTTTAGTGCCTGCTTTAATGTTTTGCCTTTCACTATTTCGCATAAGAAATCTGTTGAGGCAATTGCTGCAACACAGCCGTATGTCTTGAATTTGATGTCTTTTATGATGTTGTCTTCTATCTTAAGGAAGACTTTCATTATATCTCCGCATTTTACATTGCCAACTTCTCCAACTGCATCTGCGTCTTTGATTTCTCCTGCGAATTTTGGATTTTGGAATCTGTTTAATACTTTTTTAGAGTACATTTATAGCACCTTTTTCATAATTTTGGTCAATGGAGATATTTTTCTTAGTTTGTTTACTGTTGATTTGATATTTTTTATTGTAAAATCTAAATCTTGCTTTGTTGTGTATTTAGATATTGAGAATCTTAGTGAACCATGGGCTCTTTCTGGGTTAGGTTCCAGAGCCATTATTACATGAGATGGTTCTAGGCTAAAAGAAGAGCATGCACTGCCTGTTGATGTGCAGATTCCTTTTGCATCAAGGAATGATCCGATTGATTCTCCTTCAATATATCTGAATGAGATGTTTATGTTATTGCAAAGCCTGTTTTTTTTTGGGCCGTTCAGTCTTGTGTCTGGAATTGTTAATAATTGTTCTATGAAATAATCTCTTAGTTTTGTCATTTTATTTATATCAGAGGATTTTGCCTGTTTTACTGCTTTTGCAAAACCAACAATAGATGGGATGTTTTCTGTTCCTGATCTCATGCCTCTTTCCTGGCCTCCGCCTTGGATAAGAGGATTCATCTTTACTCCTTTTTTTATGAACAAGGCTCCAACTCCTTTTGGACCATGGATTTTGTGAGCATTTAAAGTTATTAAGTCAGCGTGTTTTGCTGATAAGGAAGTTTTTGTATAAGACTGGCAGGCATCTGTATGGAACAGGACTTTGTGTTTTTTGCAGACCTTGTAGATGGCTTCTAAATCCTGGATTGTTCCAATCTCATTGTTGCCGTGGATCACTGAAACAACTAAAGTGTCTTTTTTGATTAGTTTTTCCAGGAAAACAGGAGAGACAAATCCTTTTTTGTCAACAGGACAGTAAGTCACTCTTGCTCCAAGTTTTTCTAGAAGCTTGCAAGTGTTAAGGATGCAATCATGCTCTATCTTTGTTGTAATTATGTGATTTTTTTTTGGATTTGCAAAGAACAATTCCATCAAAGCCCAGTTATTTGATTCTGTTCCTCCAGAAGTGAAATATATCTCATCATCTTTTGCATTAATTGATTTTGCTATTGTATGTCTTGACTCTTCTAATGCTCTTTTTGCTTCCTGGCCTTTGTGATGCTGGGAAGAGGCATTTCCATAGGCTTTTTGATGGTAAATATTCATAGCTTTAACTACTTCAGGGTCTATTTTTGTAGTTGCAGCGTTGTCTAAGTATATTGTTTTCATATTTTTTTAATCCAATTTTTGAAGATTTGTTTTAGTTCTTCTAATTGTTTTTCTCCTCTTATAGTATGTTCAGCATCTTTAATTATGTGGAATTCTTTTTTTTCTGGCAGAGCATTGAATAAAACTTTTTGGCGTTCTGGCGGAGTTGAATCATCTTTTTCTCCAACCAGCATCAAAACAGGCATTGTCAGCTTTTTGACATCTTTTAACAGATCATATTTCATATAATCTTCCTTGAATTGTTTCCATTTTAATTTTTTAATAAATCCGCGAGTCTTGCTTTTGCTTATTCTCCATCCTGTCTTGTCCCATTCTGCAACCTTTTTTTGATACTCTGGATCTTTTATTTTGAGTTCCCAAGATATCACAGTTGAAATTGGAGCTAATGCTTTGATTTCTTTTGGATGGTTTTCAGCATATTGTGCAGTGCAGATACCTCCTAAGCTTTGTCCAACCAAGACAAAAGGTTCCTGATACCATTCCTGTGTTTTTGCCCAATTGATAACATCCTCTAAATCTTCGTAATAATTTGTTATATTTGCATCTTCATAATTGCCTTCACTTTCTCCAAAAGTGTTTCTTGTATCAAATTTTACAGTTGTATAATCAGCTTCTTTGAAAGCTTCGCCAGTCTTTTGGATATATTCATGCTCCTTTCTGCCGCTTAATCCATGCATAAGAAAAACTAATCCTTTTTTTCCTATGTCTAATAAAACAGCAATCTTTTTTCCATCTCTATTTTTTATGAATAATTTTTTTTCAGTCATTTCAATAGTCTTGGGTCAATGCTGCAGCAGTCATTCCATGCTTCGCAATGAGGGCATCGCTTTATTTTTGCAGACATTGGCTTTTTGCATTTTATGCAGCAATATTCTTTGTCTAAATCTATTCCTAGTTTTTTTAGAAGTTTTTTCATTTTTTAACACACTCTTTGCAGCAGTATTTTGATACGTGCTTGCTTACTAGTTTCATCAAAGGCATTATTGTATCCTTGTTCAATGAATAGATTCTCTTTTTCCCCTGTTTTTTTACATCAAGGAAATGGCAGTCGGTTAAGAGTTTTAGGTTGTGAGAAACTTTAGACTGTTCTTCATTAGTTGCTTTGCAGATCTCTGTAACTGACATTGGCTTTTTCATCAGAGATTCAACTATCTTTAATCTGGTCTTGTTTCCGACTGTCTCAAAAAATACATTATATGCATGGCATTTCATATGAAATATGATTCATATGTTATTTATAAAGGTTTCTATTTTTATAGTTAATTTTATAAAGAATATTGAATAAACTATGGCTATGCTGAAGATATACAACACATTGACAAGGAAGAATGAAGAGTTTAAGCCTATTAAAAAAGGAGAGGTCAGCATGTATACCTGCGGCCCTACTGTTTATGATTATGTTCATATTGGGAATTTAAGGGCAATGCTTGTTTATGATCTGGTCAGGAGGTATTTGAAGTATAAGGGATATAAGCTGAAGCATGTGATGAATATTACTGATGTTGATGACAAGACAATCAGGGATTCTCAGAAGGAAGGGAAAACATTGAAAGAGTTTACTGAGTTTTATACAAAAGCATTTTTTGATGATTTGAAGACATTGAATATTGAGATTCCTGAGATCATGCCAAAGGCAACAGAGGAGATTTCCGAGATGGTTGAGCTTGTTAAGATATTATTGGAGAAAGGATATGCTTACAGGACTGATGATGGAATCTATTTTAAGATATCTAAATTTAAGGATTATGGGAAATTGGCTAAATTGGATATTGAACATTTAGAGGCAGGGGCTAGCGGCAGGGTTTCAGCAGATGAATATGACAAGGAGAATGCTCATGATTTTGCATTATGGAAGTTCTGGGATGAAGCTGATGGAGATGTTTTTTGGGAGACTGATCTAGGCAAAGGAAGGCCTGGATGGCATATTGAATGTTCTGTTATGTCGTCAAAGTATCTAGGGCAGCCTTTTGATATCCATATGGGGGGAGTTGATCTGATATTTCCGCATCATACTAATGAGATTGCTCAAAGTGAAGCTGCTTATGACAAGAAGTTCTGCAATTATTGGCTGCATAATGAGCATTTATTGGTAAATGGAGAGAAGATGAGCAAATCATTGGGCAATTTCTATACTTTAAGGGATTTGCTAAAGAAAGGTTATGATTCAAAAGCAATAAGGTATGAATTGTTATCAACACATTATAGAGCTAAATTGGATTTTAGAGAAGAGAATCTGAAAAAGATCCCTGATACTTTGCAGAGGTTTTATGATTTCCTAGATAAGCTGGATTCAGTAGATGGGAAGGGAACTAAAGCGATTAAAGAAGTGATTGATGTTGCAATGGGCAAGTTTGAGAAAGCAATGGACAATGATTTGAATGTTTCTGGTGGATTGGCTGCGATATTTGATTTTATGAATTCTGTGAATAAGCTGATGCCTTCAATGAACAAGACAAATGCTTCTGCTGTCAAGAAAGTGATGCAAGGGTTTGATTCTGTTTTAGGATTTATAGAGCATGAGAAAGGGACAATAGGGAAAGAGATTGAAGCAATGATCAAAGAAAGAGAAGAAGCAAGAAAGAAAAAAGATTTTGAGAAAGCTGATAATATAAGAGAAGCATTAAAAGAAAAAGGAATAATACTTGAGGATACTCCTCAAGGTGTTAGGTGGAAAAAGGCTTAATTTTCCAAGGATAACTTTATAGCAGAATAACTTAGCTCGTCAGCATCCATATCTCTTGTGTGGTCGTCAAATTTTTTCAACATCAAGTCAAGACCTTTAGATTCTTCTGGAAGCATTCCTTTTTCATCAAGTTTTTGCCTTTCTTCTAAAGAAAGGTCTGCCATTTTTCTTTCATGTTTTCCAGCAGCCCATTCCAAGTGACTTATTGTTTCCTGATAGCCCCTTGTTTTGTAAAGAGAAGCGATTTTTCCTATATCTGTATTGAATTCTTCGCTAAGGACATAAACTACTTTTGCCATTCCTTCTGACAAGTTATATTTTTTTTGGATCTTGTTGATCATTGGCGCTAATCTGTCAACTTCAGAAGTTTCATTGTCTCCATTAGTATTTATCGGCATTATTGCATCTACGTTTGAATCTAGTTCAGATTTAAGTAAATAAACAGCTTTTCCATTGTTTGGGTCGCATGTGGCAAAATTAAAGTATAAGCCAACTGCATTATCTATAGCAATCGTGTAATCTGTAGTCATATCATCTCTATCTTCAGGAATATACGCTTCTTTTTTTCTTTTAAATTTTATTGAAGCTTTTTCTTTATTTTTTACTGCTATTCTTTTTCTATCACTGATTGATTTTTGAGAATTATTGCTTCCTTTAGTTCTATATTTACCAAAATCATTTTTTCTTTTTTCTTGAACATGTTGTGCTTCTTGAAATCTATCCATAATAATCCCTCCAACTATATGATGTATATATATTTTAGGAAAAAAGATTTATTTAAAAAGCTTACGGATTTTCGGAGAAAATCCTACTATTTGAAACTGAGCGTTTCAAAAGTATGGTTTTTTATGGAGAAATTCCGATTTTTGTATCTTCAGAAATAGTTGTTGCTGCTTCTCCTTTGAATACAATATCTTGTGCTCTTGTTGTTGATTTAATATCATCTAGGAAAGGCTGAAGAGCTTTTTGATGCTTTGTTTTTATTGTTAATTGCTTTATTTCCTGGCCTAAGGAGATGTTTTTATCTGCTTTTTCTTTTCTGACTGCTGCGATAATATCAATTGCTAAAGAGCCTGCTGCTTCCAGTTTTTTGTCTGTTAGTTTTGGATCATATTTTGGCCAATTGCTTATATGGATTGATTTTTCTTTTTTATCAAAGTATAAGTGGAAGATTTCTTCTGTAATAAAAGGCATTATTGGAGCAAATAGTTTTAGGATTGTTGATAAACTATGATTTAAACTATATTGGGCTGAGATGCGCGGGGCAGAACCTCTCTTGTCTGGATTGTATACTCGATCTTTGATTATTTCCAGGTAATTATCGCAGAAAGTGTTCCAGAAGAAATTGTTTATTTCTTTGTTTGCTTTTCCGTATTCAAATTTATCAAAGTAATCTGTAGCTGTCTTTATTACCTTGTTTAATTTTGCCAATAACCAAGTGTCAAATGCCTCTAATTTGGGCTTGTTTCCTTTGTAATCTTCTAGATGAGACAAGACAAACTTGCTTGCATTCCACAGTTTTGTGATTGTCTTTTCTCCTGCAACCAATTCCTGCTCTTTGAACGGAACATCAGAGCCATATGATGCTGTTCCTACCCAATGCCTGAATGCATCTACTGAATATTTTTCCAGTAATTCATCTGCCCACACTGCATTGCCTTTTGACTTGTGCATTGCCCTTCCTTTTGAATCAAGCACATATGTATTTATTGAGACATCTGTCCAAGGTATTTCCTTGAAATGCAGATAGGATTTTAGGATTGTATAGAATGCCCATGTCCTTATTATATCATGGCTTTGGGGTCTTAGCTGTGTTGGGAATCTTTTCTTGAATTCATCTGGCTGCTCCAGCCATCTTATAGCAATCTGTGGTGTCATGCTTGATGTCATCCATGTATCAAATACATCATCTTCAGGCTGGAATTCACTGCTTCCACATTTGCACTTGTTTTTGGGCTTGTCTTTCATCGGGTCTATTGGAAGGTTTTTTTCTTCTGGAAGCAGAGGGGTGCTGCATTTTTTGCAATACCAGACTGGGATTGGGACACCATAATATCTTTGCCTTGATATGCACCAGTTCCAATTAAGGTTCTTTACCCAATCTTCATAACGCTTGAAAAAGAAACCAGGCCACCATCTTACTTTTTTGCCCTGCTGTATCAGTTCTTTTTTGTAGTCCAGGGCTTTTATGAACCATTGCTTTGTTACTATGAATTCCACAGGTGTTGAGCATCTCCAGCATCCGCCAACTGTCTGCTTCAGATCTTCCTGCTTGGTCAATCTTCCTTCGTTTTCTAGGTCTCTTAGGATTGCATCTCTTGCTTCTGATAAAGCCATGCCTTTGTATTTTTTTGCGTTTTCATTTAGTGTTCCATCAGGGTCAATAGAGATCTTTAATGGAAGCTTGTGTTTTCTCCACCATTCAATGTCGGTTGTATCTCCAAATGTACAAATCATAACTATTCCAGAGCCAAATTCCTTGTCTACTTTTTCATCTGTCATTATTGGAACTTTGTAATTGAATATAGGGACTGTTGCTTTTTTTCCAATTAGTTTTTTATATCTGTTATCATCTGGATGAACAAATATTCCAACACAGCTTGACAGAAGTTCTGGTCTTGTTGTTGCGATTCCTATTTTTTGGTTGTTTACGTTGAAGTAGATGTAATTAAGCTTGGTTGTCCTGTCTACATCTTCGACTTCTGCCTGAGCTAAAGCAGTCTGGTGTTTTGTGCACCATATTGTAGGTTCTTCGCTTCTATAGCAGTCTCCTTGTTTTATCAGTTTTAAGAAAGATGTTTGAGATACTTTTTGAGCTTCCGGGCTTATTGTTGTGTATAATAATGACCAATCATATGAATGCCCTAGTTTTTTGAATACATTTTCAGCATATACCTTTTCAACCTTTTTTGATTCTTCTCTGCATAATTTGATGAAATCTGCCCTGTTTGTTGTTGATTTGTCTATTCCAAACTTTTCCTCTACATATTTTTCAGTTGGCAATCCGTTATTATCAAAACAAGGTGCAAAATAAACATTAAAACCCTGCATTCTCTTCAATCTTGCAGTTATTTCAAATTGAGTATATGATAATGCATGACCAACATGAAGATGACCTGCAGAAGCATATGGCGGAGGAACGTCTATGCTGTAGATAGGAAGTTTTGATTTTTTATTAAATTTATAGATTTCTTCTTTTTCCCAGTATTTTCGCCACTTTGGTTCAACTGTTTTTGAGTCGTAGTGTTTTGGTAACTTCATTATACTCCATAGTAAATAGAATATATTTAAAGGTTGTGGAAAGGTGAATGTTTTTAAATTAACTTATCTTATCTTTAATATAATGAGTGAAGGAATAAAAAAGATTATAAAAAAGTATGATGCAGAAATTTTAAAACCAGAGATAGATGATGAGCAAGTAAGACATAAGTTGTTGGATGGTCTAGAGAATATACTAGTAGATGCTGATTTAAGACCCATTTTTAGACCAGGCACAAAATTATATCCAGATATTAAGAAATTTGATGATGAAAGAAATAAAGGAAAAGGGCCTAAACTTGCTACTCGAGTATGTGGTTGTTTATCTCAGGTAAATATAAGGACTTATGATGATTTAATTAATTATTTGAGAGAGCATAAGTTTAGAGGTGTGACAAAGTTAAGGAATTTTGGGAGAAATAGTTTCGAATTCTTAAAAGATTATTTAGAATCCAAAAATGTTGATTGGAGTGAGTTTTACCACTAAAAGTTAATTCTTTACTCACCCTCTAATTGACGAAGGTTTATAAATTACTTATTCTTTGCTTTTTAAAATGGAATTAGATCATATCTATAGAGAGAGTCCTGGGAAGAGAAGAAGAATTGAAATGCTTTTTTTTGAAGCTACTAATTCTGATGCTGAAGCAATAGAAAAGATAGTTGATAATTATGCTAAAGTTTGGTTTATTGGCTTTAAGTCAAAAGGATATGGTAATAAGAAGAATGTTGTAAGTAGAGACAGAGATGCAAAATATACCACGTATATGGGATTTTCTGTTTTTCATGGAGGATTTCATTATGCTGCTATTTCAAATATCAAAGAGGGCAAGAGGAGCATAACAGTTAATACAATACTTCCCCATAATAAAGGCTTTAAGATTCTTAATGATATTATAGAAGAATTAGATGTAAGCTTTTCTGTTGTTGCAAGGGAGAATTATGATGGGTTGGTTAAAGAGATTGAAGAAGGTATTTAGTTGCTTATTCTTAGAGTAAAAAAAAGCAAATAATTAAATATAATAAATTAAAATATATCCTCAGAGGTGATCTTAAACATGAAAAAAAGAGAGATTGAGATTCTTGCTATTGTTGCGATTGTCACGATATTTGCGATCGCTGCTGCTGTTCTTGTCTCCAGTTCGAACAACATCACAGGGATGGTCGTTGACCATAATGACCTGAAGATACCAGATGAGCAGTGCTCTAAGATTGCAGGCGGGCTTGCTACTTCTACAGCCAATGTTGCAAGTGAATTCCATGCATCAGGAACAATGACCGATCCGTGCACAGGAACTGCTGTAGGATATACCTCATATCTAGACAAGAATGTAGGCGGATTCTACAGCGTTGTATATGACAACGGAGATGTAAGAGGGTATCACATGGGAGACGGATATATCTTATGCACTGACGGCAGAGCAGAAGTCACTTCAAGGCTTGGAGTGTATTATTACAACAGAGGCAGAGGCTGGGGAATCTATTATCTTTGGCAGAAAAACCCACATCTAGAACCTCCTTACAAGGTTGAGAAGTGCAGCACAATCTAATTTTTTTATTTTTTTAAAAGAATCAGCTTTATAAAGTTAGAAATATTATTAGGCTGTATGGAAGAGCCAAAGATACTAATTTTGGGGAATGATAGGGATTATTATGCGATAAATACAGATGAGGAATTTCTTAGGAAAACCATTCCTGGAATAGAGGATAAGAACAAAACCCTGCTGTATCATCTGAGGGATGAGGACAGCAGAAAACCTGCTGCGGTAATCAGGATGTACAGCGGAGAATACAGGTTTACTACATTCACAACATCAGGAGAGAATGCAATTGACGGCCTGATAAAACTTTTTGGACAAGTAAAGGATTTTGCATCAAAACACAATGCACATTATGCTTTGGTCCAAAATCTTGATATCATAGACAGGGCAACTGACCTGTCCTTATCAGCCTATCTGATGATTGATGATTAATCTTTCTTTAACAAAATTTAAATATAATTTTTCAAGAAATATTCAAATAGTCCCTGCAATAATCCTGCCTTTCAGAGACATGGAGGATTACCAAGTTTTCAGGGTCATATAACAGGTCAGAAAATCCTTTTTGGTTTGCTATATCGGTTTTTACTTCTTTCATCTGAATGTTCAATGCAATGATCTCATAAGTAGCGACAAGAACAAGGAAAACTGCTATCGCGATTATCCATTTAAGGTAGATTTTTGCTATCATTTTAATAACCTATACTTTGAGGTTGCAATCAATGCTATTCCAGCAATTGAAACGGCAGTATAGCCTGGGTGGTAAACTCCAAAAAAGATACAAACAGCTGAACTAAGAGCTAGGGCTAAACCAATATAAAACTGTATTATATCTTTTTTTGCCATAATAGATGTTAAATTGAGATTATATATAAATGTTATTGGAAAAAATTATTCACGAAGATTTATAAATTACTTTAATTTTCTTTTTATATGGAAGAATACAAACCTGAAAAGATTGAAGAACAAGTCAAGGAGTTTAATATTGCTGTTGGGCAAATTCTAGTTAAGGCTATAAGCATAGAATCACAGTTAGAATTTTTTATTTCCAATTATTTTGTTAAGCCTCAAAATTCTAAGACTTTTTTTTTGAATGATGCAATAATCCTAAAACTTAGTTTTGAAAAGAAGATTGATATTTTTAAGAAAATTTGTAAATGGGAAGGGTTTGATGATAAAAAATTATCAGATATAGTGTCTTCGGTAAGATACATTCAAGAAATTAGAAACAGGATTGCTCATTGGCAATCAGAAATGCCAGAATTTAAAACAGTTCAATTAAGAAAAAGGAAAAGTTTTACGACTCTTAAGGATATTCAAAAGTTAGATATAGAAACTATGAAAAAAGTTAATGACACCTTTTTAAAGGCTATAAATGGTATAGCTGAATTTTATTTGAAATATTCCAAAGAAGGAACTATAGATGAGAAAGCTAGCTGGGGAGTCAAATAAACTTTTATTTTAAGCATTTTTCAACAATTCCCTACAAAACCCTTCCTGTTCATCAACTTGCAAAATCACTAAATTTCAATAGTTGTAAGATATTACCTATATTTCCTTTGTATACCTTCTCTTTTTTTAAAAATTTCTAATAATTTAGAAGTAAAAGTAAAATCCAAATTGTTTAGATTCTTGGGATAGAGTGATAATAAATCTAAATCATTATCACCATATAATTTCTTCTTTTTATCGTATTGTTCTTTTTTATAAACTGGATTATTAATCATACCCCAATATTCTACATAAACATCAAATTCAGGAAGATAAAAATCTGGTTCTATTTTTAAACGTTTAAAAGGAATAGTCAAACCATATTTAACTACATCTACTTTAACAGTTGGGTGGTGTTTAAAAGCAACATTCTTTCTTTTAAAATATGCAGCTATTTTCTTTTCTCCTTCAGAATCATAATAATTTTTTTCAAACCTATTTACTATTTTTCTCTTTCTGATACACTCATAGGAGAAATTATTTACAGATATTGCCATCATACTCAGACCTGCTAAACTCAAAAAAAATTTTGGATCTTGAATAGACCTGCTTAAGAACAAGATTAATCCTACTATGAAATAGAATATAGAGGATACTTGTTTGGTTGATAATAAATTTTTAAATGTCATATTATTTTAAGATTACAATTAATAAAACGAAATAGTTTATAAATGTTTTTTGGAAATTTAGTTTTAGCACTGGTCACTGGACAAATGCTCCCGCAAAGTATTTAAATGAGTTAGTTTTAATTTTATTTAGGGGGATAGATGACTAAACACAAAATTATAAAAGGAGATTGTTTAGAAGAATTAAAGAAGATAGATGATAATTCTATAGATTTAGTATTTGCTGATCCTCCTTATAATATGTCTAAGAAACAAGGTCTTGGATGGAAATATAGCAAACATATTACTATGCAAGAAGAATGGGATATGTTTAGTAAAGATGAATTTTTGAAGTTTAACAAAGAATGGATTTCTGAATCTTTGAGAATTTTAAAGCCTGGTGGAAGTTTATGGGTTAGCGGATCTTTTCATAATATCTATCAGATAGGTGTAATCTTACAACAATTTGATGATGTTAAAATTAATAATAGCATTGTTTGGTTCAAGCCTAATGCTCAACCAAATATTTCTTGCAGGATGTTTACTGAAAGTACAGAACATTTGATTTGGGCTGTTAAGAATGGAGATAAAAAAGCAAGGTGGAAATTTAATTATTCAGAAACCAAAGAAAAAATAGAGGATTCAATCAATCCTAAAGGAAAACAGACAAGAAATCTTTGGTCTATTCCGCTTACTCCAAAGAAAGAAAAAGAAAATGGAGTACACCCTACTCAAAAACCTGAAGAATTATTAAGAAGAATTCTTCTTGCTTGTACTAATAAAGGAGATTTAATATTAGATCCTTTTACTGGTTCTGGAACAACTAATTATATGGCTAAAAAGATGGGTAGAAATTCTATTGGTATAGAAAAAGAAGATAAATATATTAAAATTGCTAAGAAAAGATTAGCTTAGTTTTTCTTGTTTTAAACATTCTTTAGATCTAAATTCCATTCTAGGAGGATGTCTTGTAGAGCTCCATAACATTTTGTCGATTTCATCTATTCCTAATCTAATCATACGAATATAACCCATAAGATATACTCTAGGAGGTTGTACTTTACCGAAATGATAATTAATATCTTGTTCTAAGAAAAAAAGTTGTGCAAGACAAACAATTGTCAAAGAATTTTCAAATCCTTTTTCAAATTTAATCTTGTTTAATTCTTCCTTATAATTTAAAGGGTCTTTGCCCTCAAATATATCTTCGATAATTTCAAATAAAATTTTTGCTTTTTTAGAATCTTCATCTTTTTTTAATTGCAAATCCATCATTATTCTAAGATGGTTTGGAAGAAATTCTTTTTGTCCCTTTTTTCTTAATCCTATTTGAAAGTTCTTTTTAGGATCATATCTTGCACTTTGTTTTAATTTAGTTGGAACTTTTAAAGGTTTATTGACAAATATTTCTATGTTTTCATTTATTTTGTAAATTGTTTTTCTTTCATCAAGTTCCATATCGAGAATAACTTTTTTTAATTTTTCATAATCCATTTTGTCTTAACGGGTCCACCCTTAGAAATCATAAACTATTAGAACTATTTAAACCTTAGCCAAAATCAAACAATCCTAACCAAATCAGAAATCTTATCTATCGAATAATCAACTTTATATCTAATTTTCTTCCTTTTATGTCCGTATCTGGCAAAGCAGGTTAAGATGCCAACTTGTCTTGCTCCTACTATGTCTTTGGAGGGCCTGTCGCCGACCATTAATGTTTCAGATGGCTTGACTTTTAGCTCTTTCAGGGCTTTTCTGAAAGGCAGCCTGGAAGGTTTTGCTCTTCCAACTTCTTCAGCAGTCAAGACAACATCAAAATAGGAATCAAGCTTCATTGCAGTTAATCTAAGCCAGGCTTTTAATCTAGGAGCATCTGAGACAATAGCTAATTTCAAGCCTTTTTTCTTCAAAGCAATTAATGTTTTCTTTGTTCCAGGAAAAGGATGCAAATAGCCAGCTCTTACACTTCTGTAAGCATTGATTCCATAACCTAATTTTTTATAATCAACCTTGCCTTCAACTTTTTTCAGAAACTTCTGGAATATAACAGGATCTTCTAATCCTTTTTTCATATAAAGATTAAACATTATATCCCAGGCTTTTTCTTTTGAAATCTTAAGTTTCATTGCCTGGATTGCTTTATCACAGCTTTCCTTTTTCATCCTATAGAAATCTATTAATGTGTTGTCTAAATCGAAGATTATTGCGCGTATCATTTTTTCATTATTGAAGCCTTTATTTCTATAAATTCTTTCTCTCCTTCTGCTGGTTCTTTTTTTAATATCAAGTTTTGAACCCTATTATCATCACAATCAAATAGAGTTCCAGTTAAAGACTTATCCCCAATTTGACATCTTTTTATATAACATATGGTATCTAGAACTGGCTTTGCTAAATTATCTAAATCAGTATTTTTTATCTTTTTCAAACAAAATCTGATTGTTATTCCAAGGTAGTCTTCCTTATTAATTTTTATGCGTTTTTTGTAGTATTTTTTGCATTCATCCCTGATTCTTTTCCTCCATTCAATCTGAGAATTACCAGTACCCCATGTTCTAGGGGTCCCTTCAACTTTCATTAGTATTGGTTTTTTCATTTATATTCTTTTATTTCTTTAAATATATTTATAAATAAATCAAGATAAATTTGGCACATTGCACTTAAGAAATAACCCATCAACCCAAATAAAGATAAGTTAAAAAAATGTTTAAAAAAATTTATTTCCATCAAAAATAGATTAATAAAAGGCATACTCATTAATAATAGTATTAAAAATCCTGCTATGGGGGGTCCAAATTTCCAAGTTTTCCATTTTCTTGCTAATACTGTTTGCACAGTTCTCAAAAATACCCCTCCTATAAATGCTAGAAAAATCTTTAAAAACCAACCCAATCCTGCAATACCTTTTACTGAGGTAAATATGGCAAAAAGGTTGCCAAAAAAAGAGCCGGCCAAAATCTATTGTGGAATTCTCTTAATTTCTTATGAAATTCTCCTTTACTTTTTTCATCCATTTTATACTAAAAATAAGTTTAATTTATTTAAGCTTTTCCAAGCTTTTTGGAGAATTAGCCAGCCAAGTCGAAGAAACACCATGATTTCCAATGACTAAATAATGATAATAGGTTTTTCCATTGATTTTCTTCTTTTCTCTGTTGTAATGCAGTTTTGGATACATATTTACTAATAAATAAAAGAACTATATAAATCTCCTTGATAGTTTTATGAGGATGAGAATAATCCCTCGCCCACCTAATCCTTCCAGCAAAACAGGGCGAGTAAAGAAAAATTTAAATAAAGATAAATTCTCAGTAAAGTTATGGGGGTTCCATTCATTCGTAAGTATTGTCCAGAAAAGATTAAAGATGTTATAGCGCAGCAGAGCCAGATGGCTGTTTTAAAGTTATTCATAGAAAGTTTCAAAGCGCAAAAAAAGAATGCTATTATTCTTCACGGACCATCAGGCTGCGGAAAGACTTCTAGTGTATACGCATTAGCAAATGAATTAAATTTAGAAGTTGTTGAGATGAATGCATCTGATTTTAGAACTAAAGATCAAATAAATTCTATTGCAGGCGCTGCAACACAACAGATGAGTTTATTTAGCAAAGGAAAGATAATCCTAATTGATGAAATGGATGGTATCAGCGGAAGGAAGGATTATGGAGGTGTTCCAGCTTTAGTGAAAGTTATTATTGACAGTTCATTCCCAATAATAATAACTGCAAATAATCCATATAACAATAAATTCTCTTCAATAAGGAACAAGTCAGAACTATTGCAATTTAAAGAATTGGAAGCTGAGGATATCTTTCAAATCTTAAAAAACATCTGCATCAAGGAGAAAATCAAGTTTGAAGAAGATGCAATAAAAACTTTGGCAAGAAGGTCAGCAGGAGATGCAAGAGGAGCTGTGAATGATCTGGAGATATTGGCTGTTTTAGGTGATGTGAGCAAGAAAGCTATTGAAGAGCTGTCAGAAAGGAACAAGACAGACAGCATAATCAATGCTTTACTTAAGATATTCAAGACAAAAGACCCTTTGATAGCTGTCTCTGCTTTTAATAATGTTGAAGAGGATTTTGACCAGAGATTTTTATGGCTGGATGAGAATCTTCCAAAAGAATACACAAATCCAAAGGACCTGGCAAGAGCCTATGACAAGCTTTCAAGAGCAGATGTTTTCAAAGGAAGGATCAGAAGATGGCAGCACTGGGGATTTCTTAGATATGTTGACAATTTGATGACTGCAGGTATTGCAGTATCAAAAGACCAGAAATACAAGTTCACTGAATACAAGCCAACAGGAAGAATACTGAAGATGTATTGGGCAAAGATAAGGAATGCAAAGAAAAAGGCAATTGCAGCAAAGATTGCTGAGAAAACACACACAAGCACAAAGCAAGTTATGAAAAACATTGAATATTTCAAAGTTATGTTCCAAAACAAAGAAATGGGAGAAAAGATAGCTGAAGAATTGGATCTGGCTTGGGAAGAAGTTGAGTGGTTGAGGAAGTAAAGTTTATATAATCAAATTTTTTTAATTCTTATTATGAAATTAATACTGATTTACGGGCCTCCTGCATCAGGAAAACTGACAATTGCCAAGCAATTAGAGAAAAAGACCAAGTTTAAAGTCTTCCATAATCATTCAATCATTGACTTGTTAACTTCTGTGCTTAATCCGAATTCTAGATCATTTTGGAATTTCAGCAAAAAGATAAGATTAGATATAATCAAGGAAGCTGCAAAAGAAAAAGTAAAAGGAATGATAATCACAATTGCCTACACAGGAAAGGAAGATGATTTCATAAAGAGAGCACTGAGAACTGCAAAGGATTCATATCTGATAAAATTGGAATGTGATCTGAAGGAGCTTAGAAAGAGGGTATCCAGGAAATCAAGAAAATATCACGGCAAAATAGCAGACAGAAAAGGCCTGGACAGATGGCTGAAGAAATATGATGCTAAATCAGTTTATCCACATAAGAAAAGCCTGGTTCTTGACACTTCTAAGCTGTCAATAAAACAGTGTGTTAGCCGGATTTTGAAGTATTGCTGAATTCTTTAGATACGTTTATATATCCATAATTAATTTATTTGTATAATGCAATTAAATAAAAATAGAGTTGAAACTGTATGTAAAAAAGTTTTTAAGAGATGTTCTCTAGTTTCAGTTAGAGAAATCACTGAAGCAGGCCGTGTGAATCATTTATTTGATGTAAAAATCAAGAATCCTGCTAAATCTTTGATTCTAAAGATATATCCTAAAAAATGGGAACATTACAAACCAGAAAAAGAGAAATTTGTATTTGAATTAATAAAATCTAAAACCAAACTTCCTGTTCCTGAGATTTATATTCTTGATAAAAGCAAAAAGATAATTCCAAATACATATATTTTAATGAATAAAGCAGAGGGCAAAATGCTTAAATTTGCTAAAATCCCTAAAAAAGAAAAAACAAAATTATTTTTTCAATTAGGAAAGGATTTAGCAAGACTACAGTCTATTAAGTTTGATTCATTTGGATGGATCTATAAAGACAAAATATCAAAGTACGAATTAAAATATTCTAAGCCTTGTAATTCGATGAAAAAATATTTTCAAAGTGCATATGAAGAAATAAAAGATGAACTCTATTCAGCAAAAAATAAGAAATATGGGAAAATTGATAAGAAAAGCTTCCTAAAATTAATTCCTCAGATTGATGAATTTGTTAAAGAACATCTTAATCTTTTAGATTCTTCTATAAAGCCTGTTTTTATTCATAATGATTTTTTAATGGAGAATATTTTAGTACAAAAAAATAAACATTGGAAAATTTCATGTATATTGGATGTTGAATTGTCCAAAGCTGCAGATTCAGAATTTGAGTTAGAGAGATATTTTGATCCAGTTATCTTTAATAATCAAGGATATTCTAAAGCATTCATCAGAGGATATAATTCAATAAAGAAACCATCAAAGAACTTTTTTAAAAAGAAGAAATTATATGGATTGATACGGATGTTGTCATGGGCTTCATTTGATGGATTTGTTCTTAGGAATGCTAAACAAGGTGAAATGGATTATTGGTATAGGCATATTCAGGAATTTCTTAATGGAAGAGGTTGAGTGGTTGAGGAGTTAAATATTTAAGTTAAATTAGATTAGTAATAAAAAAGAGGCTGAGATGAAAAAAAGACCTGAAACAATTGAGAATAGATGGGATATTCTATATAGAGATTATCCAGAAGTATATGATGAATTTTCAAGCTTTAAGTATAAACCAGCCTGGATTGAAGTTATTGCAAAAACATTTGATCTCAAAGGCAAGGTAATCGCAGATATAGGCTCTGGTTCAGGAAAATCAACATTCGGATTAGCTAAACATGCAAAATTTGTGATTGGGATTGAGCCAGAAGATGCGATGAGAAATCTTGCGATTAAAAAGGCAAAGAAGAACAAAATCAAGAATATTGAATTTAAGAAAGGCTGGGCAAAGAAGATACCTCTTAAAAAGGATTCTGTAGATATTGTGACTGGAGTAACTCTTGTTGGCTTAGAGACTCCTGAGAATCTCAGAAAATTTGTAAAAGAGGCTTCAAGAGTTGTAAAGAAAGGCGGATATATAATTACTGTAAATATCCCTCCAGGATGGTATGGCGGAAATTTAGTTCCAGTAATACTTGGAAAAAAGAGAGCTTCTGAAACTGAATTGATTGTTGATAAAAATTTTAAGAAATTAAATTTTAAGCACAAGGATTTTTATTCTATACAAGACTATAAATCTGTGAATAATATAGTCAGAACATATGGTTTTATATTTGGGAAGAAAGCAATAGAATATATCAAGAAACATAAGATAACAAAAATAAAGTGGAAACTAAGGATATTTTATAAGAAGGTTTAATCAAATCGGCTGACTAAAGAAATAAATTCTTTAGATATATTTAAATAATATCAGGCTCTTTCTTTAACAGATGAAAAAACCAAAACTTGTTATTCTAAGAGGAAGGCCGACATCAGGCAAGTCAACAGCTTATGCTAATCTAAGAAAAAGGAAAGCTATGAAAGAATGGCTTTTTGTTGACCATTGTGCATTGAAAAAAGGGCTGGGAAAGGAATTGGGGAAAAAATCATTGTTCGCTGTTCTGAAGACTGTAATGCCTACCAAGAAGAACATCATTATTGAAGAGATGTCTGAAGAAACAGTCAGAAAATATATCAACTCCTATGTTAAGAAGTATAATTACAGGATAATTGTCTTTCAGTTTACAGTAAGGACAAAGACAGCTTACAAAAGAGATGTCCAGAGAGCAAAGGCAAAAGAGCATGCTTTTATGGGAAAGAAAAAGATAGAAGAGATGCATAAGATGCATGATGAGAGATTTGACAAAAATGCTTTTTTAGTTGATACTAATAGGTTAGGCAAAAGAAAGGCTGTAGATTTTATATTGGAGAGGCTGAAGTAGTACCTAAAAACAACAACACTTAAATATAAGTAGTACCTAACTTTTTCTATGGCTTATGTTGTTAAGAAAACAATCTCTGGAAGGGATTATTATTATTTGAAGGAGTCTAAACGAGTAAACGGCAAAGTCAAAACTAAGAACATTGCTTACTTTGGCAAGAAGGAGCCTTCTAAGAAGGATATCGACGCTATAACTAGCAAAGTAATACCTAAAAAAGAAGCAGTTGTAGTACCTAAACAAGATAAAATATATAAAGGACTGCCTGACTCCAGGAGCATGGTTGAGATAGCTGAGATGGCGACGTTCTGCAAGAAAAAGGGATTTGTGTATCCTGATTCTGAGATCTATGGAGGCATGGCTGGATTTTGGGATTATGGGCCTTTGGGTGTTGAGCTGAAGAACAATATCAGGCAGGACTGGTGGAAGACATTTGTGCAGTCTAGGAATGATATTCTTGGTATTGATGGAGCTATTATCTCTCATCCTAAGGTGTGGAAGGCATCAGGGCATGTTGAGCATTTCAAGGATGTTTATGTTAAATGTAAGAAATGCAAAAAGCCAAGCAAAGTTGACAAGAATGAAGTTGGAAAAGTAAAATGTGAATGCGGAGGAGAATATGAAGTTATTGGAGATGTTAATCTGATGTTTGAGACAAAGGTTGGGCCATTGGAAGGGGAGACTGCTTATCTAAGGCCTGAAACAGCCCAATTGATATTTACAAATTTCAAAGCAGTAGTTGAAACTTCAAGAGTCAAGCTTCCGTTTGGTATTGCGCAGATTGGAAAGGCATTTAGGAATGAGATAAGTCCAAGAGATTTTTTGTTCAGATCAAGAGAGTTTGAGCAGATGGAGATTGAATTCTTTATCCATCCAGAGCAAAAGGAATGTGGATTGCTGACAAAGAAAGATCATAATTTTGAATTTCAGTTATTGACTGGAAAGGATCAAGAAGCTGGAAAAGAGGAACATGCAACAATAAAATTAGGAGAAATGCTTGATAAAAAAATGCTTGGAGAATGGCATGCTTATTGGCTAAAGGAAAATTACCAATGGTTTTTAGATTTAGGGATTGACAAGAAAGATCTGAGATTAAGAGAGCATATGAAAGATGAATTAGCACATTATTCTTCAGCATGCTTTGATATTGAATACAAATATTCTTTTGGATGGAAAGAAGTTCATGGAAATGCGAACAGAGGACAGTTTGATCTTAAACAGCACCAGGATGCCAGCAAGAAATCAATGGAATTGTTTGATGAAGAAAGCAAACAGAAAGTCATTCCAAGAGTTATTGAACCTTCACAAGGTGTTGACAGGGCTTTCCTGACTGTCTTGTTCAATGCTTATTATGATGACAAGGAAAGAGGCAATGTTGTTCTGAAATTAGCTCCTAAATTAGCTCCTGTCAAGGTTGGAATCTTTCCATTAGTCAATAAATTGAATAAAGAAGCAAAGAAAGTCTATGATTCATTGAAACAAGAATTTGTCTGCCAGTTTGATACTTCTGGAAGTGTTGGAAGAAGGTATGCAAGAGCTGATGAGATTGGAATTCCTTATTGTGTTACATTTGATTTTGATTCATTAAAAGACAAAGCTGTTACAATTCGAGATAGAGACAGTACAAAGCAGGTTAGAGTTAAGATTGATAACTTGAAAGATAAGTTGAAAGAATTATTATGATTTTTCTCTTCCTTTTTCAGTAATCTTTATAAGGAGAATAGCTTTAATCTGTATATGGATAAACACAAAAAGAAATTACTTTTAATCTTTATTTTAGTTGGTGTATCGCTTTTAATCCTTACAATTAAAATGTTCTCCTTTTTTGGGGAAATGAGGCTGGCTTCTTCAGTAATTGATGAGACTATTAATAATCTAGATTATGTATCTTCTGTTAAGTTACATGTTACTACTACAACATCTATTGCAGGAGAAACCCTTTCTAGCGAATCTTTGGGTAAATTTGATCTCTCCAATAATTTAGCCCAAATAGATTCAATAGGGAGAACATCTGAAGGAGATGAATTTACATCCACTTTATATCAAGATAAAGAAAATACATATCAGACTTTTGACGGAGTTTGGGAAGTAAAAAAAAGAGAAGACCCTGCTGAATTTAAATTCTATGTTATGGTGGCTGAATTAAAGGAAGTAAAGAGAACTATCCCCTCAATTGAAACTTCAATACTTGATGATCTTGATATGTTTTTAATAAAAGTTAAGATGAATGAACTTATAGCACTCCAAATTGTTAAAGATATGTTCAAAAACTCGATCACTGTTAGAGGCACAAATCAGATACTTGATGAAAGCTATTATGCTATAAAAAAAGCAGAGACATCATGGCACATAGATACTGAAGAGTATTTAATATTGTTAAAGGCAAGGGAAATTCAAGCAGAAATAGCAGGAAGTCCATTAATAATCAGAACTGAAACCACTTTTTATGATTATGATGTGCCTGTGAATATTATTCTTCCAAATATAGCTCAATAGGTCTATAAGTATAAATTTTACAAACATATAAATATAAGTATATTTATAAGTATTCAAAAAGAGGTTATTAAAATGGTTGATGAACATAATGAGGATAATTTAAGTTTATTTGTTAAAGGAGCTATGGATTTGGGCTTGACATTGAAGGAATGCGAAAAAGCACTGATAATCAAGGGATGGCCTAAGAAGTTTGTTGATAAACACTGCAAGAAACATTATGACAAGCGCAAGAGGGAGATGAAGAAATCAGAGAAAGCAGCAGAAGAAAGAGAAAAGAGGTTTGCAAAGGAGCATATTGTTGATGATGAGATTGAAAGGTTGAATCGAGCACTGGCTGAGCTGAAATAAAATGGTTGAGATAAAAAGAAAACTGTATAAAAGAGGAAGCTCGTTTGAGACTACAATACCAATGCCTCTGCTGTTTGCAATTGACAAATCCAAAAAATACAATGTTGTGTTCAAATTTGACGAAGCCAAGCAAAAATGGTATGTTGAGTTTGAGGAGATAAAAAAGTAAAAACTTTTAAAGATAATACAAATTCTCTAAGAAAGGTGATTATATGGAAATTAAAGACAAAGAAGTTTTTTACAAAACTTCAAGCCTTTAATTGTCTTTGAAGGAGAAAAAGCAAACAAGAAGGATGTGAAAAAAGAAAATGGAAATTAAAGATTTGGAAGTAAGACAAAGCAATGTGGACATTGTTGTTGAAGTAGTTGAAGTTGGAGAAGCAAAGGAATTCCAGAAGTTTGGAAGGAGCGGAAAAGTTGCAACTGCAAAGGTCAAGGATGAGACAGGAGAGATGAATCTGAGCCTGTGGAATGAGCAGGTTGATCAGGTCAAGCCAGGAGCAAAGCTTCGCATTTCAAATGGTTATGTTAATGAATTTCAGGGAGAAAAACAGCTGACAACTGGAAAATTCGGAAAACTGGAAGTTATTGAAGGCATTCCTGAAGACATCAAGAAAGAGACTGAGGCAGAAGGAGCAAAAGCTGCTGAAGAAGAGCTGAAGAAAGAAGGAGCAGAAGCTCCTAAAGAAGAAGGCGTTGTTGAAAAAGTGAAAGATGTTGTAGAGGATGTCAAAGAAAAAGTAGAAGATGTTGTTGAAGCTGTTGAAGAAAAACTCCATTTGAAGAAAAAACCAGAAGAAGAGAAAAAGGAAGAAGTAAAAGAAGAGAAAGTTGAATAATGCTTTTTACGGGAACGTAGCTCAGCCTGGGAGAGCACTAGACTGAAGATGTCAAATCTGAAATCTAGGTGTCAGGGGTTCAAATTGGCCAGAAGGTTCATTACCTTCGGCAATGAAAGTCCCCTCGTTCCCATTTTTTTAGAATTCTATGCCAACGAAAGCAAAATAAAGTTGAGCAAGCTCAACAGACTTTGAAACAAGTTTCAAAGCTTTCTGGGCTTACAAACTTTCAGTTTCTAAGCTATAGTTGTTCTCATTATCTGATTTGCAATTACGTTGAACAATAACATTACAAATAGAGAGATCAAGGAATAAAGAAGAATGCTTTTTGTGAGGTTCTGTCCGAGCTTGTATCTTTCTGCTAGTTTATCAGAACCATTTTCTATTCCGTTTGAGATTATTGTCAGGATGTAGACCATCTGCACTACATAGAGCCCTACTATGATCTGGAAGTGATAAGTAGGGATGCCATCTCCGAACATTGTTGCCAGATTGAGCTGATTGCCTGTTGCTTCTCCTGATTCTGCCAGTCTTGAAAGCATTATCCCTAGTTTTCCAAGGATATTGGTTACCATAGAAGTTATTCCAACAACAATGCCTGCTATTGCGGGAGCGAGGAAGGAAATCTGAGACCTCATGGATGAGATGATGTCTGCCATCAGATCCCTAAGCCTTTCATTTACCTTGTGGATCTCTTTGATATAACGGGCTATATTAGTTAAAGCGTGTGCTGCAACTTTTGGACCTTTTTTAACGGATTGTATCAATACTTTCATTGAGGATTCAATCATCTTGGATGGGAAGTAGACAATTGCCCCTGTTTTTGGATTGAAGATTGCTTCTTTGACAGACATTCCAAGCCTTCGGATATTAGAGCTTACAACATCAAAGAAATTTCCAGAAACAGAGTCTTTCATGACTTCTGAAACCTTGCCAAATGCAATCTCTGCCGGCAATCCGTCTCCCAGCCTGTTGCCTAACTGGAACAATGCAGATGCAAATTCACCTTCGAGTTTTTTTGTATTTTCCCTTATCTTTATGACATTCTTAGACCTCAATCTGTAATAGAGGCCTATGGAAAGACTTACGCTGAGCACTACAAATAGGGAGATAACACCTGCTCCAAGCCCAAAAGGCCCTATTGCCTTGCCCTCTACTTTGCTTATCCTGTAATCCAGGAAGCAGGCTTTATAGCCGCAGGATGAAGTTTCATCTACTCCAAAAAAGCCAAAATCAGGCATGCCAAGCATATTCATTAATAATGGACTTAATCCTATCAATAAGAGAACAATTCCAACAATTATGCTGATTATCAAAGGATTGATGCTGATTTCATATCCTGCAAAGTTGATAATCACATTTCTGTATTTTTTTAGTTTTGGATTGGTTTCAGCAATATCTGTATCTCCATAGCCTGTTGGACGCTTGGATAATATAGATTTTCCCAGATAATAGAGTCCAATGGGCAATGCAACATTGTAAAGTGTTGCCAGATGATACCATTTGACTTCTCCAAGGAAATTTACAACTAGCGGTAATATAACCAACCCTAAAATCGGCAAAATTATTCCAAGCATGTGGAGCATTGTGATTGGAGATTTCAGGTTATGAGCATAATGAAGCATTTTTTCATATGTTTCTGTCAAAATAACATCCAGTGATTTATCCAGAAGATCAAGCCTTCTTGATTCAGACGGCTCATAGAGAGAGGATTCAATAAGATGCAAGGATTCTATGAATTCTTTGTTATAGTTTCTCCATGTCTCTAGGTAAGCATCCAGAGATTCTTTGACAGAATCATATTTTTCTGTTTCAACATCCCATAAGACTTTTTTTAGGTCAAGAGATAATGGAGGGGAGAGATGTTCTGCTGCAAAGTTTATTGCCAGTTCAAGATTAGATGTATGCCTCATGAATGTAACAACATAGAAAATGCATAAAACCATCTGATTACTAGCTTTCATACGCCATGTGTTTGCCAAGAAGTAAGGCGTGTTCATCAGAGGCATTATTAGTATAAGCCCGAGGATTATGAAAGCCATTACAAAAAACATTGATTTGAATATCATTAGTGAGATCAAAGAGCCAAAAAGGGCAATAAAGATTGGAGCAAGCACAGCAAATGAAAGAGCTCCTGTAGGAGTCATGGTAAGATGCGCTGTGCTGATTGCTTCCTGCATCAGTGCTGCTTTCTTTTTATCAGGAGCAAGTTTCAGAATTTTCGCGCTCAGATTGCAGAGCTTTTCATATATTGTAAGCCTTCTAGGGATGTATTCTTTTTTGAATTGCTGGTATTCTCTAGTAAAAGTAGGCTTGAGAACATGTTCTGGCTTTAGATCTAGTTCTTTTCCTAACTTTTCCTTGTATTTATTTAATAATGCATCAATTTCTTGTCTGGAAGGAAGCATGCTTGATCTTTCTCGTTTTTTATTTTATCTTGCGTTTTTTGATTTCTTTTTTCAGCCAGCTATCCCAATTAAAGAATATCTTTTTGCTGTCTAAACTTCCTACTTCTTCTCTGACTGACTCTGATATCTTGTGGAACATATCATTAGATAGAATTACAAATGGCGCTTCTAGGAGTTGAGGCATCTTTGCTTTATCGCTGTACTTAACCAGTGTCTCTTTTGTTTTTGTTCTTAGCATAATATTATCCCATACAGCATCCCAGTTTCCAGCCCATTCTTTTACATTTCCAGCAATTGCTTTTAGGATGTCTGACTCGCCATTTACCAATTCATCAGAAGGGACAAGCTCGTCTGTCTTTGCATCATATTTCATCAAGTCCACAAATCCGTTTTCTAATAAAGGATCTTTTTCCCATTCTTTTCTTACTTCTGTTACTTGTGTAACACGACGCCATCTTTGCAAGCCATCTGGAGAACGTATTGGATTGCATACTACAATCAGATCAGTTGCTTTGAATGAGGTTCTTGGAACATCCAAGTCATTTACAACCCTGTCAAATACACCATAAGGAGATTCACCATGGATTGTTCCAGCCACAACATTTGCCATTGCACCAATACGCATTGCTTCATATAATGCCAAGGCTTCCTTGCTTCTTACTTCTCCTATTATCAATGCAGAGTCTCCTAGTCTTAAGGAAGTACGGATTCCTTCTGCAGCAGGAACTTCTGCTCCTTTTTTAGCCAATGCTGAGCGAACTTTCATTGATTGTATGTTATAGCCTGTTTTTCTCAATGCATCTGTTGGAAGCTCTAATGTGTCTTCTACTGTTATGACTCTATAGCGCCTCATGATCTCTACTAAAACTGAGCCTAGTAAGGAAGTCTTTCCTGCACTTCTTGTTCCTGCAACAAGCATTGTTCTTGTTCCATCTATTATAAATGACATCAGGCCTGCTGCCAATGGATTGATCATCTTGTTTTTTACAAACAGTGGAAGTGTCCATGGCTCGTCTCTATGACGCCTAAATGCAAATGCCAGTCCTGTTGGATTTAATGGAGGAGCTATTGCTCCGATTCTTGCTCTTGCTTGAGGAATAGTGATTTCTGTGTCTAAGACAGGATTTGCTTCATCTAATGGCCTTCCAGATATCATCCTAAGCTTGGATGCCCAAGATTCTGCTTCTGGTGGTGTTGGAACTATGTTTGTCTTGCAGTCTCCATAGTCAGCATGCACCAAGAACATTGGAGTCTGTCCCATTGGCGAGTTGATTGTTATGTCCTGTATTTTTTCATCTGACAGCAAGACTTCTATCAAGCCAAAGCCAACTGTATATCTTACAAGAATCTCTGTCAGCTCATCAATTTCCTCATCTTTTAGCCTTATTCTTCTGTAATTTGCAAGCTCTTCTATGAGATCATGGCCAACATTGTAGAAAACAGTTCGCATTCTTTCAGGGTCAATGAATTCCTGCTTTTTTGGCTTGTGCTCTGCCATTATTTTCCTGGCTAAATCAAGAATTTCATATTTTTCTTCTGAAAGCTTGAATTCGGGAGGATTTAGATGATAAAGATACTGCACTGAATCTGGCAAACGGAAGACAGTCACATCAGAACTCTTTATGCTGTAGGTTTCCAGCTCTTCTCCTTCTTCTGGGAATGCTGCCATCAGTCTTGTGAACATGAAATCAGGCTTGATTGTTGGCTTGAAGATTCTTGAATAGGTTGAGCGATCTGCCAATTTATAGCCAGGAAGGTAAGGCCTTGCAATTGTAATTAATCTTGTTCTGTCCAGTTCTTTTATCAGATAATCCAAGAGGGACATGTATTTTTTCTGGCAGCTGATGTATCTCTGGTCTATTGACCTTTCCAGTTCAATTGATTCTCTTCTGTACTCCCTTTTTAATGAGACATATGCTCCTAAAGGATCTTCTTTCAGAAGCCTGAATATCAATAACCTGATTTTTGAATATCTTGAAGAGAACCATCTTTCGCATTCTGTTCCTGCTCCATAATAGGAGAACAGTTCTTTTTGTTTTGCAAGCTTGTTGTATAATTGAGAGATTTCCATCAACAGCTGTGTCTGATAGAAATCATATTCATAATCTCTTTTCTGCACAAAGACAATCTTTGTTACAGGGCCTGTTTCCATTAGTATTGTAATGGTCTTTGCCATTGTTGTTGGATTGTCTTCCAAGGAAGGGATATAGGCCAGGGATTCACAGTCTATTCTAAGGATTGTCTCTTCTCCTTCTCTAATCAAGTCATATGAGTATGGTTCTGCCATTATTTATTTTCCTCCTTTAGCATTTCTAAAGCTGTTTCAATAAGATGAGATTTATTTCTGTATTTTTTCTTGTCTTTTAGCTCTGATTCTATCCAAGAAATCAATTCTTCATCAATTGTTGCTGAAATAGGCTTCTTCATTATATTATAATATATATTTAATAATACTTTCTGTATTATATATATTTTATAATATGTTTAAATATATAAAGCTTATGTTTTTCTTTAAGAAAAATAACGTTAAGAAAGCTTCGCGTTTCTTACCTTTTGGAGAAATAGTTGCCTTTCAACAACTTTTAAATAGTAGTTTGTTATATTTTAGATAAAATGCCTGAAATTACTGAAGAAGCTCATAAGAAGAGATTAGACCTTGGAGGGTTGTTTGGAGGGAAGAAGAAAGAAGAAGCTGCTGGTGTAGATGTTAGTGGAATGATTATGCAAGTGAATGAGCTAGCCAGGAGGCTTAGGATTCTTGAAAGCAGGTTTACAGATTTGAACAGAAAAGAGCAGGTTACTGAGAAGAACATGCTTACTGAAAGGAAGAGATTTACTAGTGAGCTCAAGACTATGGATTCTGATATCCTTGATCTGAAAAAAGAGATTAATGAAATAAGGACAAAGATGGATATGGTTGTTGGTGAGCTGAGGAATCTTGCTGCAAAAGAAGATATTGAGGCAATCAAGAAGTATGTGGAGTTATGGGAGCCTGTTAATTTTGTTACAAGAGCAGAGGTTGAGAAGATAGTTAAAGAAGCTATTCAGGAAAAAGGCAAATAGAAACGTTTATATATGTAATTTAAGATATTAAACTAAAGAGGGGTTAAAATGGCATTATTTGGGTTAGGAAAAAAGAAAGAAGTTGCGGCACCAGGAGCAGCACCAGCTGGAATACCAACTGACAGGGTTATCCAGATGAGGCAGCAAGGAGTTTCTAATGATCAGATTATCCAGGCACTGCAGCAGGAAGGCTATAGTTCTTCTCAGGTATTTGATGCAATGAGTCAGGCTGATATTAAAGGAGCTGTTGCAGGAGAGCCAGGCGCAGCAGTACCACCGGCACCACCAGGAGGACCTGTTCCTCCATCTGAACCAATGCCCCCTCCAGGAGCACCACCACCAATGCCACCAGCTGAAATGCCTCCGCCAATGCCAGCACCAGAGATGCCAATGCCAGCTCCAACTGTTGACAGGGCTGCTATTGAGGAAGTTGCTGAATCTATAATTGATGAGAAATGGGAAGAGTTAATGAAGAGTGTAGACAAGATTGTTGAATGGAAAGAAGAGACAGATGCCAAGTTAGTCAAAATGGAGCAGAAGATGGCTGATTTGAAAGAAAGATTTGAGGCTTTGCATAAAGGTATATTGAGCAAAGTTTCTGAATATGATAAAAGCATGAAGGGAGTTAGCACTGATGTCAGGGCAATGGAGCAGGTATTTAAGAAAATATTGCCAACATTTACTGCAAATGTTGGTGAGCTTGCTAGGATTACTAAGAAGATAAAACCTTCTTCTAGAAAAAAATAAAGTTAGACTGTATCTCTTGATAATAATGCAATTGTAAATGCAGCTACAAGAAATATAAATATCAATCCAAGTATCTTTGGGTTGAAGATAGCATTATACATTTCTCCCCTGTAGGTTCTTCCTTCTGCTTCTTCTCTTTCTCTTACATCTCCTACTGTTACTCCTTCTTCTTCTCCGGGAGCCTGCTCTAACAGTCTTTGGCCATAGATGTGAGAGATTGATGCAACAACAATGATAACTCCAATTGCAAAGATAGTCCACTGGATCGGCTTGTCTGTTCTTATGACTTTTGACAGGTCTGCTTCTGAAGCACCCATGAATCTGTAGATCAGCAAAAGCAAGGTAAGGAAGATAAAGACAAGGATGAACCAAGGAGCGCCAAAGTTGATTATAGCTATAATGTCTTTTGAAAGCATGACCAAGAATGCTGCAACTATTGCTGCTATTGCATGCATTGTTTTGTTTTCTCCAAGGATTTTTGTTTTTTCTAATATTGTAAATACAATTACAAATACTAATAATGCTGGGAAGATTATTGAAAAGTAATTCAAGACTCCGATATCAAGGAATGTTTCCATTTTTATCTACCTGCCATCCAATCGAAAAACTTCTTTACTCCAGCTCCGAGTTCTTGTCCGCGGCTCTTGTCTCCGCTTGTTATGAACCAGATTATCAAGCCAAATACAAGGATCATTATTACTATAGCTACTGTTTCTTCTCCAAATATGTTATAAAACCATGCTGAGTCCCACCAGCCAAGTGATGCTCCAAATATTGCAACAACTGCTATTAATGATATAAGGACAAACAATCCTGCAAATGATTTGCCTGCAATATTAACTCCAACTATGCCTGCCAGGATCATTAACATGACAAATGCTACTGCGATTAGTGAGATTTGCGGAAGAACACTGTTCATTATGTCTACAACATCGTATCCTGCAGGGTAGGTTCCCAAGGCATGAGGGATAACAACACTTAATCCTATTACTAAAGCAACTATAACATTGAAATTCTTTTTATCCTCTCCTAATATTTTTGATTTTTGCAAAACAGCAAAAACAATTGTAAATATCAACAGAAATGGAAGAAGAACATCTACTAATCCCATTGATTCCAAGAGTTCTAATCCTTCTACAAATACGCCCATTTTATTCCTCTTTCTTTGGTGCTGGTGATGATGGTTTTGATTCTTTTGTTATGAAATATATGAACAAGACTACAAATACTAATAATATCAATGAAGCAACCCATTGTGTTTCCCAGTGGTCTGTCAGGAAATCCCAGAATGGCTCTAGCCAGTCCAATGCCTGCAAGAATATCAGGACAATTCCAATGAACATGACTGTCATGAAGAACACCCTCCATCTTCCTTCAAGGAATACTCCTTCTCCTTCTTTGAAGAATGCTCCAACTAATAATAGGAACAGTACAACCAATAGCAGTAATAGAACAGTGTTAGCTATTGCTGTGTTTATTACTCCAACCAGTCTTGTAGAAGCTACAACAAGAAATGCTGTTACAAATGCAACTATTGCATTAAGGTTCTTTTTTGAGTATTTTCTTCCTTCTATATCTTCTGCACCCAGAATTCTTGTCTTTTCCAGAATTGCAAAGACAATTGTAAAGACCAACAAGAAAGGAAGGACTACATCATAAATCCCTATTTTGTTGAAGAACACTAAGACTCCTCTAAACACACTCTCTTCTACCATAGTATGTATTTTTAGCAAGTTTATATATAAACTTTTCTATTAGTTAACTGGTTTAGCAAACGTTTATAAAGGATAATTGCATCAACAGTTAAAATGCTGAATAAGAATGACTTTAAAGAAATGAGAATTGAATTCAATAGTCTTGATGATAATCGGGAATTGGTTATCAAGAAAAGCAGGGATATCTTGAAATTATCAAAACAGATAATCTATGCTGTTCACAGAGATGATTTAATTGAGGCTGGGAAATTAGCCAGAAAGATTGAATCAGAGAAGAAGAAGGTTGAAGCGATTGTTGTTAAGAATTCTAAGCTGGAAGCGATTGGAGCATATAAGGTTGCTATTTCAGAATATGTTGAAGCAATGCTCTATTATAATTTTATCAAGAACAAAAAGATGCCAACTCATAAATCCTTGAAAGTTGTTACTGCACATTATCTGCTTGGATTGATTGATTTAACAGGGGAATTGGGAAGGAAAGCAGTGCAGTATGCTGGAAACGGCAAATTCAAGAAAGTTGTTGGAATCAGGGATGCTGTATCAGAGATATATGGAATGTTATTGAAATTTGATTTTAGAGATTCTGATATGAGAAGGAAATTTGATTCTGTCAAATATGATCTGAAGAAGTTGGAGGATTTAGTGCTAGATTTGAAGTTAAAGGGGAAATTATGAAAGATATAATAAATTTCTTTTTTGAAACTGGAATGTTAAAACATGCAAAGCGAAGCGGCTGGTGGTTGATTAATGTTAAGGATCCTGAGAATGTTGCTGAGCATAGCTTTAGAACTGCAATTATTGGTTATTTCTTAGCAAAAATGGAAAAAGTTGATGCTGATAAGGTTGTTAAGATATGTTTATTTCATGATATTGGCGAATCAAGAATAAACGATCCTCATAAAGTAGGACAGAGATATTTTGATCGCAAAGGACCTGAAGCAAAAGCAAATAAAGAACAAATGCAAAATCTTGGAATGCCTGGAAAAGAGGTTCTTGAGCTTTGCAAGGAAATTAGAGAGAAGAAAACAAAAGAAGCCAATGTAGCAAAGGATGCTGATTATGTTGAATGTGCTGTTCAAGCTAAAGAATATATTGATATTGGACATAAAGATGCGCAGAATTGGATAGATAATTGTAAAAAAGTAGTTAGGACAAAGAGTGCTAAAAAATTATTAGCTTTAATTGAAAAAACCAGTTCAAATGATTGGTGGAGAAGCTTGAAAAAGATTCAAAGATGAAAAAACTTTTAATGTTCATAGTTTTATTATTTCTTGTTGGATGTGGAGGTGTTGTAAAAATGGATAAAAAAGTCTTATTGGTTGTTGCTCAAACTGATTTTCAGCCTATGGAGTATGAGGATACAAGAGCAGAGTTAGAGAAAGCTGGAGTTTCTGTTGAGGTTGCTAGTTTTGAGGTTGGAGAAGCTATAGGGGCGGATGGAAGCAAAGCAGAAGTTGATGTTGCAATTAAAGATGTTAATGTTGAGGATTATGATGCTGTTGCTTTGATTGGCGGAAGTGGAGCTGGAAAACAATTGGTTGGCAATGAAGAGGTTATTAAGTTAGTGCAGGATTTTGATAATAGCGAGAAGATTGTTGCAGCAATTTGTGTTTCTCCTTTGGTATTGGCTGAAGCAAGGCTGTTGAAGGACAGGGAAGCAACTGTTTGGAATGGGGATGGATTGCAAGCTGAGAAGTTATCAGCACAAGGAGCTAAATATGTTGAGAAAGATGTTGTAGTTGATAGCCGGATTATTACAGCGAATGGACCTCCTGCTGCAAAAGAGTTTGGAAGGACAATTGCAGAAGCTTTGAAGTGATTATTTATATTTTTTTAAGAATTCTTTTTTAAATTTAGTAAATCTTTTTTCTTTGATTGCTGTTCTTATTTGTTTCATTAAATTATTGATGAAATAGATGTTATGATAAGTGCAGTATCTTAAGCCATTTGCTTCTCCCATCTTCATCAAATGTCTTATATGTGCGCGAGTATAGTTTTTGCATATGTAACAATTGCAGTTTTTGTCAATTGGAGCTAAATCGTTTTTGTATTTTGCATTTTTTATTTTTATTTTTCCTTTTGATGTGAATAATGTACTGTGGCGTGCATTTTGTGTTGGGAAGGTTGAGTCAAAACAGTCTGCTCCTGCTGCTATTGCATTTATTAATTGCACTGGAGTGCCGACACCCATCAGATAACGGGGCTTGTTTTCTGGGAAATGTTGAACTTGGGAGTTAATCATCTTGTATGTTTTCTTTTCAGGCTCGCCAATTGCCAAGCCGCCAAAAGCAAATCCGTCAAAAGGCAATGAGCCAATGAATTTTGCTGATTTTTCTCTTAGGTCTTGATGCAAGCCGCCTTGTGCAATTCCGAATAATAATTGTTTTTTGTTCTTGTGATGCTTTAAACATTCTTTTGCCCATTTGTGTGTTCTTTTAACTGCTAATTCTATCTCTTTTTTGGATTGATGATGCAGAGGCATTTCATCTATGACCATTGCAACATCTGAATCTATAGTATTTTGGATTTTCATCAGCAGTTTTGGAGTCAACAGGAATTTTTTTCCGTCAAATGGGGATTTTAGACGAAGGCCTTTGTCTGTGCTTTTAATGTAGAAAGAATCTTTTATTTTTTGAAAGCCTCCAGAGTCTGTGAATATTGCATTGTGGAAATTCATGAATTCATTAATGCCGCCTGCTTTCTTGATTGTCTGGATTCCTGGTCTTAATGAAAGAACAAAGGCATTTGCAATCACTGCCTGAACACCAATTTCTTCTAAATCTTTAGGATCAAGGTATTTTACAGCTGTTTTTGTTGCAACAGGCATGAAGAAAGGTGTTTCTATATTGCAATGTGATGTTTTTAGGATTCCTGCTCTTGCATTGCCGTCTTTGGCTATTAGTCTGAACATATCTGATGAGAATAACATAAATTTTATAAATGTACTGCATAATCTTTCCTATTATGTTAAGAACGCACACATGCGGCGGATTAGGAGCAAAAGATATAGATAAAGAAGTTAAATTATCTGGATGGGTCCATAGCAGAAGAGACCATGGCGGCTTGATTTTCATTGATTTAAGAGACAGATATGGATTAATGCAGATTGTTTTTGACCCGAAGAATAAGGAAGATTTTTCTGCTGCTGAGAAACTAAGGAGAGAGGATGTTATTTCTGTAGATGGCAAAGTTGTTGCAAGAAAACAAGGCATGGAAAATCCTAAGATGAAGACTGGAAAGATTGAGGTTGAAGTCTCTAAATTAGATGTCTTGAACAAAGCAGAGACACCGCCAATTGAAGTTGATGATAGGAAAGAAGCTGGAGAAGATATTAGGCTGCAGTATAGATATCTTGATTTGAGAAGGCCTGTTATGCAGAAAAGACTGATGATAAGGCATAAGGCTGCTGAAGCTACAAGGGAATTTTTGAATAATGAAAAGTTTATGGAGATTGAAACTCCTTTGCTGATAAGGGCAACTCCTGAAGGAGCAAGGGATTATATTGTTCCGTCAAGAGTCAATCCTGGGAAGTTTTATTCACTACCTCAATCACCGCAGCTGTACAAGCAGATTTTGATGGTTAGTGGAATGGACAGATATTACCAGCTAGCAAGATGCTTGAGGGATGAGGATCTAAGGCAGGACAGGCAGCCAGAATTTACCCAGATTGATATTGAGATGAGTTTTATTGACGAGGAAGATATTTATAAATTAGGGGAAGGATTAATTAGAGCAATCTGGAAAAAAGCAATTGATGTTGAGCTTAAGACTCCATTTCCAAGATTTACATATGAAGAAGCAATGAACAGGTATGGAAGTGACAAGCCTGACCTGAGGTTTGGATTGGAATTGATTGATGTCAGTGATGTTGTTAAGAAAGGAGAGTTTGGTGTTTTCAAGGATGCGGAATCTGTAAAGTGCCTTGCTCCTGAAAAGGATTTCAGCAGGAAGGAATTAGACGAGTATATCAGTTTCTGCCAAGAAGTTGGAGCAAAAGGAATGGCTTGGATGAAAGTAACTGACAAAGGGCTGGAAAGCAATATTGTGAAATTCTTTAGCGAAGCTATACAAAAAGAACTATTAGAAGCTACTAAAGCAAAGCCTGGAAGTGTTTTGATGTTTATTGCTGATAAAGCAAATACAGTTAATTATGTTTTAGGGGAATTGAGGTTAAAATTAAGAGATGATCTGAAATTAGCAAAAGAAGAAGAGTTCAAGTTCTGCTGGATAACTGATTTTCCATTGTTTGAATGGGATGAAGATAATGGAAGATGGAGTCCAATGCATCATATCTTTTCAATGCCTAAAGAAGATAAAGTCAAGTTCCTGGAGAAAGAGCCTGGAAAAGTAACTGGAAAATTGTATGATCTGGCTTTGAATGGTGTTGAGCTGGGAGGAGGAAGCATTAGGATACATAGAAAAGAGCTGCAGGAAAAGGTCTTGAAAGTGATAGGGATGACTTATGCTGAAGCAGAGGAAAGATTTGGATTTTTATTGAATTCATTCAAGTATGGAGCACCACCACACGGAGGGATTGCATTTGGCTTTGACAGAATCTGCGCTTTGCTGAATGGAATCAATGATATCAGAGAAGTGATGGCATTTCCTAAGAACAAAGCTGCAGAATGCCCAATGGATGGCAGTCCATCTGGAGTTGAAGAGCAGCAGCTGAAGGAACTGCATATCAAGACTGAGCTGGTTAAGAAGAAATAGTTCTAAGATGAAAAAGATAGCTTTTGTTGATTTGGAAGGAACTCTGATTAGTCTTGGAAATTGGAGCAAACTTGCAAAGTCATTTGGTAATGAAGGATGGTATAAAGATTTCTTAGAACTTTATGAAGAAGGAAAGATTAGTTATGAAGAGGGCAGAAGGCAGTTAGAGAAAATATGGCAAAAGCAAAAAATTACAAAAAAACAGATGATTGAAGTTCTTAGAGATTATGAGGTTTTTGAAGGTGCAAAAGAGCTAATTAAAGGATTACATGATAAAGGATTTAAAGTCATTGTTGTAACTGGAGCAATAAGTGTTCTTGCTGAATTAGCTAAGGAACATTTAGGAATAGACGAATTATATACTGCTTATGAGTTTATTTTTGATAAAAATGAATTTTTTCAGAAGATAGAGGAGCGTCCTGAATATAGAAGAGGACAAGGCAAAGTTCACATTATTAAAGGGATTATTGAGGAAGAAGGAGCTGATATTAAAGACTGCATTGCAATTGGCGGTGACGATATCAATGATTATTGGATGATGAAAGAATTAGAGAGTTTTGCTGTTAAACCGCATTTAAGACAGATACAAGAAGTTGTTAACCATGATGTTGACAAGCTGATTGATATCCTTGATTATATTTAAGAAAACTATATAAATAATAGCCCTATCTTCTAAACATATGAAAGTTGACAAAGAATTAATCAGAAAAGTAGCTTCTTTGGCAAGGCTGGAGCTGACTGAGGCAGAGGTCAAGCTGTTTGAGAAGGATTTCAAAGAGATACTGGATGCTTTTTCTAAGATTGATGAGGTTGATACAAAAGGGACAAAGGAATCATTTCAGCCTGTTGAGATGAAGAACAGGTTAAGGGAAGATCTTGTTGAAGACAGTCTGAGCCAAGAGGAAGCATTGGAAAACACTGAGCACAAGAAGGACGGTTATTTCAAGGGGCCGAGGGCAATATGAAAGCAGAAGATTTTGTCAGCCAAGTAAGAGCAGGGAAGATTGATGTAGTTGAGCATACTAAAAAAGTTATTGAGCAATGCAAGAAGATAAATAAGGAATATAATTATTTTAATGTGATTTGCGAGAAAGAGGCTATTGCGCAGGCTAAGGAGGTTGCTAAGAATCCAGATGGGAAACTGGCTGGAGTTATTGTTTCTGTTAAGGATTGTATCTGTGTTAAAGGAGTTGAGACTGCAAGCGGAAGCAGGATATTGGAAGGGTATAAGCCAGTATTTGATGCTACTGTTATTGAAAGGGTGAAGAAAGAAGGCGGAATCATCATTGGGAAAACAGCACAAGATGAGTTTGGTTTTGGGGGTTTTAGTGTTAATGTTGGTGTTGATTACAAAGTTCCGTTGAATCCTTTTGACAAAAAAAGAGCTTGCGGTGGTTCAAGTGGTGGAAGTGGAGGAATATCACAATTAGCAGATTTTCCTCACATCAGTCTAGGAGAGTCTACTGGCGGAAGCATTGTGAACCCTGCATCATTCTGCGGAGTTATTGGATTCTGCCCAACTTATGGAAGAGTTTCAAGATATGGGCTGCTGGATTATGGAAACAGTTTAGATAAAATAGGTCCAATGGGAAAGCATATGGAAGATATTGCTTTGATGATGGAAGTCATTGCTGGCTATGATGATAATGAATCAACTTGCTTGGATGTTCCTGTTGAAGACTACAGCAAGCAGGTTGGTGTTGATGTTTCTGGAATGAAAGTAGGAATAATAAAAGAGGCTTTTACAGAAGGAACTGACAAGGCTGTTGAGAAAGCAATCAGAAAGAAGATTGCTGAATTAGAAGGATTAGGAGTTAAGTGTGAAGAAGTAAGTCTGCCGATTGGTGTGAAATACGGAATCCCAACTTATTATATGACTGCACCTTCAGAAGCTTCTACTAATCTGGCAAGATACTGCGGAATGAGGTATGGAAAGCATGAGAAGCTGGAAGGAGGATTTAATGAATATTTCTCAAAAGTCAGAAGCAAGAATCTTGGAAAAGAAGCTAAGAGAAGGATTATGCTGGGAACTTTTGCAAGGATGGCTGGCTATAGAGATGCTTATTATATGAAAGCAATGAAAGTCAGGACAAAGATAATTGAAGAATACAACAAAGCATTCAAGAATTATGATGTTTTAGTCTGTCCGACTGTGCCTATGCTTCCTCCAAAATTTGAAGAGATTGATAAGCTGACTGTAATACAGAATTATATGATTGATGTTTTGACTGTTGCACCAAATCTGGCTGGATTGCCGCATATGAATATTCCTGTTGGTTTTGAAGGAAAAGGAAAAGAAAGTGAATTACCAGTTGGAATGATGCTGATTGGAAAGCATCTGGATGAGAACAGTTTGATAAGATTAGGAGGGGCGTTGTTAAAATGAAACTAGAAAAATATCTTTTACTGAATTTAAAGAAATTATTGCTGATAATTGGAGCATTTATTTTGGCTGTGCTATTGCATAATTTAGTGTATGCATTATTTTTTGATTATTTCAGCAGAACAGGCGGAGATGAAGCATTTTTCTTTATTATCGCTATATTTGTTATTCCATTGTATTTTTTGGTTTCAGTGGGATATACAATATTCCATCATGTTAGGAAAAGGATAAAAAAGAAATGAAAAAATTCAAATCAGATATTGTGATTGGATTGGAGATTCATGTAGAGTTGGCTACTGACACAAAGCTGTTTTGCGGATGCGCTACTTCTGGGACTGATGAGCCAAATACTAGAACATGTGAAGTTTGCTTGGGAATGCCTGGAAGCAAGCCTGTTTTGAACAAGAAAGCTGTTGAATATGCTTTGAGATTGTGTTTGGCATTGGGCTGCAAAGTAAGTCCTGAATTGATTTTCTCAAGAAAGAGTTATTTTTATCCAGACATGGCAAAGAATTATCAGATTTCTCAGTATGAGATTCCTCTTGGAACTAATGGGAAATTAGGATTAGGAAGCGGAAAGACAATCGGAATAACAAGAGTTCATATGGAAGAGGATCCTGCTGCTTTGCTGCATCCTGCTGGAATGGAGAAAAGCAGTTTTGTTCTGGTTGATTATAACAGAAGCGGAGATCCTCTTGTAGAGGTTGTTACTGAGCCTGATTTGGAAAGCCCTGAGGAAGCAAGGGAGTTTATGAAGCAGCTGATCAAGATTCTGAATTATCTTGATATTTTTGATATTAATAGATGTGTGATAAAAGCAGATGCTAATGTCAGCATAAAGGATACAAAATATACAAGGGTTGAGATAAAGAATATTACTGGATTTAAGGAGATAGAAAGAGCATTGAAGTATGAGGTTGAAAGGCAGAAGCAGGAAGCTAAAACTGTTGTGCAGGAAACAAGAGCATGGGATGCTGATGTTGGGATAACAAGGGCAATGAGGAAAAAAGAGGTTGAAGAAGAATACGGGTATATTATTGAGCCTGATCTAGTGAAGACAGAGATAAGCCAGGAGTGGATTGATGAAATCCAGAAAGAGATGCCTGAATTGGCACAGGAAAAGTCAATAAGATATGCAAAGGAATTCAAGATAAGCGAGGAAGATGCAAAAGTGATTGCAGCTGAAAGGTCATTGGCAGAGCTGTTTGAGAAAGTTGCTGAAGAGGTTGACCCTGTTCTGGCTGCAAGATGGCTGAGAAGGGAATTGATGAGAGTATTGCATTTCAACAACAGAGCATTGAAGGATATAATCATAGATGAAAGGCATCTGATTGAACTTTTACAGATGGTTGAGAAAAAAGAGATAACAGATGCTGTTGCCAAGAAGATTCTTGAGGAATTGATACAAAAGCCGTTCTCTCCAAAAGACTATGTGTCAAAGATGGGTGTCAAGAAAATCGGTGATGTGGAGCAGATAAAGAAATTCTGCGAAGAAGCTATCAAAGATAATCCACAAGCTGTTGAAGACTATAAAAAAGGAGAGAAAAAAGCACTGCAGTTCTTGATAGGGCATGTCATGAGAAAGACAAAAGGACAGGCTGATCCTGCTGTTATCAACAAATTGATGAAAGAATTAATAGCTGATTGAAAAAGATTCAAATTCTCCTTTATATTTTTTCCAAGAAGTGTCTATTTTTTCAACTTTTGCTAATAATGGACCTTTGCTGCACCAAGCTGCTAATTCTTTTAGTTTGGATTCTTCACCTTCAGCAATAATCTCTACTGTCCTGTCTGGATTGTTTTTGACCCAGCCTGTCAAGCCAAATTTCTTAGCTTTTTTTTGAGTATTGTATCTGAAGAAAACTCCTTGGACTCTGCCATGAACAATTAGATGCAGTCTTGATTTCATTTTATTATCAAAACAATACAAATATTTAAATATATTCTTATTTAAATCTTTAATATGGTATGGGACTTAATCTCTCAAATTGGAATTTTTGTCTTAGGTATTGGGGCAATTATACTTGTTGCATTAAAGAATAAGTGGGGTTTTGTATTAGGTTTCCTTTCACAACCTTTTTGGTTTATTACTTCTTATATAAATAAACAATGGGGAATTTTTCTTGTAAGTTTTGTTTATGCTTTTACTTGGTTATTTGGAATATATCAATGGTTCTTTAAGGATAAGAAATAATTAATCTAATTCTAAAATATTATCAATCTCTGACTTCAGCCTTGTTTCAAATGTAGCAACTGTCTCTCCGTCAGCTTTTTCTATAGAAAGAGTATCCATCAAATCCTTTATTAAATTTTCTTCTTTGTCTGCATCCATCCCAGCAACCTTGATCTGTCCAAGATGCTCTTTGATCAGTTTTGTTTCAACTTCATCAGCAGAGCCTTTTTCTATTTTGATTTCTTCGAATTCTTTTGTTGTCAGCTTTGAGATATTTTTCATCACAAAATAAGCTGATTTATTGTAGAGCTTTTCAAAGATCTCTTTGAAGTTGATGTCAGTCGGCTTTCCGGACAATAAAGTGCCTTCTATCCTTAATGTGATTATTGTGTTGTTGAATTCTTTGCCTTCTACTGCTTTGCTTATCTCTTCTTCTATCTGGGCTGGAGTCTTGTTGTCTGCCTCAATACTTATTTTGTGGATGTTGTGGATTTGGATTGGTTCTAGTTCAATAGAAGTTTTTCCGTCTTGAACTTCGGCAATATATAAACTTCCGCGCTCAAGGTCTTCAAGTTCTTTGAAATTGTTTGGGAATAATGGGCCTGGGAATGCAATCAGGCCGTAGTCTGGCTCTTGTTTGTTAAATCTGTAGTGAACATGGCCTCCTGCATAGTAGTTGAAGTTCTTTGGAAGCAGAGATAAAGGCTGGGAATCCATGTCTTTTAGGTCTTCTGGCTTGAATTCAGTCAATGCTGAATGGAACATGAAGATTTTATAGCCTTGTTCTGATTCTAGATGCTCTTTCATGAGGTTTTTGTAGTATTCTTTTTCCAAGCCTCCTTTTTTGCCTAATAATCCTGTTATTTTTGCTCCTGTTTTTTTGTCAACTGTGAATCTTAGTTTAAGCTTTTCATCAATAACTTTTGCTTTTGCAACATTTCTGAACAATCCTGCTTTTTCCAGGACATCAAGCATTGTTTTTCCAGAAGGAGAGAAATCATGGCTGCCTGCAATCAGATAAAGAGGGATTTTCTTGTCTTTTAATTCTTTTAATTTTATCACTGTCTCTTTTAGGCTGTCAACAGAAGGGAGTGATGTGTTGAACAGATCTCCTGATAGCAGGATAAAATCTACTTGTTTTGAAATACATAGGTCCATTGCTTTGATAAAAGCTTTTACAGGAATGTCTTTTAGTTTTGGGTCACGCCAAGAACCAATATGACAGTCTGCTAGATGTGCGAATTTTAAAGATTTCATTTGCCCCAATCAAAGAAAAAGAAATGTTTATTTAAATTTTGTTATGAAAGTGATTGTTCAACCTGTTTATTGAATTCAATGTCCTGCTCAAATCTTCTTCTTATCTTTACTTTGAAATCATATACAATGTTGTTGTCAAATTCCTTTCCAGCTTCTTTAGAATTAGCATATACATCTAGATTGTCCCTGTATTGCTCTAGTTTTTCCCTTAATTCAGCTGCCCGCTCTTTTACATCATAGAATCTTCCTTGTAAGCTATTGAATGAAGATATCTCAGAGATAAAAGCATTTACTGCACTTTTTATATGGGCTGTTCCTTTCGGGTTTTTGAAGTCAGCAGGAACAATTGCTTCTTTTATTAGCTTTAAACTATGAGCTAATTCAAGATAAATGCTTTGCATAATCACTATTTCATCTGACAGTCCTTTTTTTATTAGAGAATCAATTTTCATCAATCTTTTTACATTTGTTGCAGTGTCCATTTTATAGAATTTTGTCCTGGAGGTATATAAATGTATCGTTAAGATAAATCTACACCAGAAAAATCTTTTTTTGCTTCTGAATCATCTTGAAGCTTAACTATATCATCAAAGAAGGGAATAGAAATAGGAGTTGCAAATTTAGTGAAATTAGAAGAGATGATTGCCTCTCCTTTGTCCAGGGAAGCGATGTTTCGGTCATCTTCTGACAGGTCCTGAGAAGCTGATTCTATTATTGCAGTTCTTTCAGGCTTCATCTCAATTCCTAGGATTATCTTAGTATTCATGTTTGCAAGAATCTGCCTTGGAATCAAAGAAGGCAATTGAGTTATTGCTGTCAATCCAACACTGAATTTACGGCCTTCTCTTGCTATTGTTGCAAAGATATTAGAGCCTTTTTCCAGGACTTCTTTTCCTAAAACTCTTGGAGCTTCTTCCAATACAATAGAGATGACTGGCTTGTCTTTTAATGAGCCATTTATCTTGTAGGATTTGTAATGGCTGAAGATTTCGTTTGCAATTAAAGAGCCAATCAGCAATTCAACTGCAGACGGATAGTTTGAAGTGTCTATGATTACTGTCTTTGACTGCTCTAGCTCTGAACAGATATCTGATATTGTTGTTTCTCCTGCCAACAGATCAAATATCCCATTGCATTTTAGCTGGTGCTGTGTAAATTCTAAATCCAACAGATAAATCAATCTTCTTTTTACAACAGCGAGTGTATCGTCTCTGAATACAACATCCAGTTTTCTTTCAAGGATAACACACTCAATCCATTTATTGCCAAACTGCTTGTAATACATGTTCATCAGCTGTTTTTGAGGGTCTGAGAAATCAGCAACTCCATTGAAATGAGATGGTTTTATCAGTTTTAAGTTAATCTTTAGGCTTTTGCAGCCAGGCGGCGGATTGTTTGAAGTGTAATAATCTATATTATTAGAAGGATGGTCTTTCAATCCAAGCTCGTTTCTGCCGTAGTATTCATCATGCGGGTCTAAAACTAATATCCCACAATAATCCTTGTCCATGACATTCCATAACATATTTTTTAATAATACTGATTTTCCTCTTCCAGTTGTTCCTGGAATCAAGATATGATGGGAGAAGACTTTTTCTCCATCTAGATTGATAGGAACATCCATTTTTTTAGATCCTGACCTTAGATTTCCAATTGCTAATGGTTTTTTAGGGTTATCCAGGAATTTTAGATCTTGTTCTGAAATCTCTCTTACTGAAGAAAAGAAAGAAGGCAGTGTTTTGCACAGTCTTAATGCATTTTCATCTGTTACAACCAATGGTTTTAGGTAAGCTAGTGTATAGTTTCTTAGATGAGGGTCCATGAATTCCAAGTCATTATCTTCTTCTAGCTTTAATCCAGAGATCAATTCAAGATTCTTGTCAGATATCTGAGAGCCGTACAACAAACTGAATACTTGCAATAAAATCTTGTTCTCGCCTGCATCTGCAACTAATAACTCTCCAAGTTCTAAACTTTTATCAGATTTCTGCCTTATCAGTATCTTGCCAAATTCTCCTGAAATAACCTGCCCCTTTACTGTCATAGAAAAAGAAAAAGTAATGCGATTTAAATATTTTTAGTTATCTCTTCCTGACTTCAAGAACTTTTATCCCATCATCTGTCTGCACATAGGTAACCTGGTCATTTACATTGGCTGATAAGGCTTCATCAATTGTTGCTTTTAGGGTTTCAAAGGAAGTAGAGTCTAACATCTCTATCTGATTCTGTTTCTTAGATATGATAGTTGCGCATTTCCGCACTAGGTCATAATAGTCTTCTTCCATAAACTACACCTTAGTTTTAATCTTAGATACTTTGGTATTTAAACTTTGTTATGTACTGGTTAATGATTATAAAGAAAAAAAGAAAAAAAAGCCTTAAGCTTTTCCTAAAATTCTAAATACTTTTGTGCCGCATTTAGGGCATACGCCTTTTGCAGCTTTCATGCCATTTTTCATAACTACTGTAGTGGCATCTTTAATTTTTACTTGTTTTTTGCATTTCATGCATCTTCCTTCATATTCAGGCATTTTTGAACACCTCGCTGATTATTATCAAAAATTGATAATTATCACTAAATAATACTACTTTATATATAAACTATGTGGTTTTTCATATATAAATTAACAAAAACTTTATAATTAGATTATCATTCTAAAGTGGTTATATGGGGCTATTTTCAAAATTAACAGAGCAAGACAAGGCAGCTTTAAAGTCTTTGGAAGGCATAATAGGCATAAAGAGGATAAAGCTGATAAAGAAACTTCTAAAAGAGAAAAAGATATCTTTGGAGATTGAGAATCTAGAGACTTCAATAGCTGGAAGTGTTGAATTTCCTCAAATAAAAAGCAAGACTGATGAAGTTGATGCCAGCGAAGTAAATGAGGATATAAAGGAAGCTTTTGAAGAAAAACTATTCAGAAGGTTTTCAGAAGAGGCTTTTGAAAAGGTAACTAATCTTATTGCGCCAGAGATAACTGGGCTGGATTATGTAAAGAAAGCTGCTGCAATACAATTGTTCTCAACACAGCCAATACATCTGTTGTTATTAGGAGATCCTGGAACAGGAAAGACTGATATCTTGAGAAGTACATTCAGTTTAAGCCCTGTAAGCTCTTTTGGATTGGGTTCAGGAACAAGCGGAGCTGGATTAGTGGTTACAGTCAGGGGGAGAGAGGTTATGAAAGGTCTGCTGCCATTAGCAGACCAGGGAATATGCTGTATAGATGAACTGAATCTTATGAAAGAGGATTCAAGAGCAGGACTGTATAATGCCATGGAAAAAGGGTTTGTGACATATGACAAGGCTGGATTGCACTATAAGTTTGATGCAAGGGCCAAGATCTTGGCAACTGCAAATCCAAAAGGAGACAAGTTCACTGGAAAGAACATGATTGAGCTGAAAAGGCAGCTTCCTTTTGATTCAGCATTACTGACAAGATTCCATCTGGTATATTTCATCAGAAGACCTGATCTAAAGAGATTCAAGAAAATAACAGAGCATATGGTTGCAGGAGAGAAAAAAGAGGCAAACAAGGATGATATTAAGTTTATCAAGGATTATATCGAATATACAAAGAGTGTAGGAGATATAGGCTTTCCAAAACCAATGCAAGGCAAGGTAGTGGATTTTATAGCTGAACTGAAAAGAAATGAGAGCAAATATCTAGTGGAGATATCTCCAAGGATGACAATTGGTTTTATGAGGCTATGCAAGGGATTGGCCAGGATGGAGAGAAGAGGAGCTGTTGAGGAGAAAGATATAGAGAGAGTGAAAGAGATAGTCAGGGAAAGTTTGAAGATAGAATAAAAGGGAAAAATATATAAACATTATATTTAAAATAATCAATTGTGAGGATTTACTATGAAGAAACTTTTTCAAAATTTCCTGAACAAATTTTTTAAAAATATGTTCAAGAACAAGAAGCAGGTGAAATTGGGGTTGTACGGGCCTCCTAATGCAGGAAAATCAACTCTGGCTAACAAAATATGCGTTGATTGGTTAGGAGAGGAGATGAGTGCTGTTTCTAATATTGCTCATGAAACAAGGGAAATTATAATAAAGGAGCAGGTTAATATTAAGTCAAAAGACGGCAAAAAAGAGCTGGCATTCAATCTGGTCGATACTCCTGGAATCGCTACAAAGATCGATTATGAAGATTTTATGAAAGCAGGAATGAAAGCTGCTAAAGCTAAGAAGAGAGCAAAAGAAGCAACAAAAGGAGTGGTGGATGCTATCAAGTGGCTGGATGATATGGATGCAGTAACTATTGTACTGGATGCAACAAAAGATCCATACAGCCAGGTAAATATTACAATTGTCGGGAATTTGGCTGCAAGGGACATTCCTGTTCTGCTTGTGGCTAATAAAGTTGATTTGAAAAAAGCAGATGTCAAGAGAGTACAGGATGCTTTCCCTCAATACAGTGTTGTTGGAATATCTGCTAAATACGGAAAAAAGATTCAAGAATTTTACGATGCTTTGTTTAAAATGGTGAAATAAAAGATGGTGACATTAAGTTTTATGCCTTATAGTGAAATCGAAGGATTGAGCTCTGTCGGAAGAATAAGAAAATTATTGACTGTTGCTAAGGAAAATAAGATAGTTCTGTTGCAGGGCAGATTAAAAAAAGAGGAAGAGACAGAACTGATAAAAGCAACAATGGAAGAGATCAACAAGGATTTTAAAGGAATAGAGTTGGCAGTGATTGACCCAAGTGCAGCACAAGTAGCAGGATTAAGGAAGATGAAGAATGCCTTGTTTGGGATGCTGCTTGGAGACAGACAAGGGATGACAATCATTGGTCCTGCTTCTGTTGTAAAAGAGATCAAGAAAGATCCTACTAAGATAGAGCTTCTTACTAAAGATACTAAGGCTAGGAAAAAAAAGGGAAAAAAGAGGTAGGTAAATGCCACATCAATGCGTGAGATGCAACACCTTGTATGATGATGGTGCAACTGAGATTTTAAAAGGTTGTGGTTGTGGCGGAAAGCTATTTTTCTACATTAAGAAGGATAAATTAAAAGAAGTTCAAGAAAAGACTGCCAAGCTTACTACCAAGGATAAAGAAGAGATTGAGAAGGATATATTTGACTTGGTTGGAAGTGAAGTAGACAAAAGCGATCCTGTTATTCTTGATATTGAGGCAATAAGAGTATTGCAGCCAGGAAAATATGAATTGGATCTGGTTCATTTGTTCAAGAACGAGCCTTTGATATTCAAGCTAGACGAAGGAAAGTATATGATTGATATTATAGAGACATTCAGGCAGCTGGCTGGAAAGGGCAAGAAGAAAAATAATTAAAGAAGGCATTACGCCTTCAGAGTTTTTCATTTCTTCGAAATAAAAAACTAATCGCTGTCTAGCATAATCTTGGCAATATTTCTTGAGTTGTTGAGCATCTCTTTCAGAAGGTGTTTGTTCTCTCCTTTGAGCTTGTCTAGTTTCTTCAGGATCTCTAACCGTTTGGCAATCTGTTCATCTGCAAGGCTTTTGTCTTCTTTTACATAGGCTTTTATGCAATCTAGATAATATTGCTCTGATTCATTGTAGATGTTTTCAATGTCTTTATTGAAGTGTTTGCTTATCTTCTTTGCTGCATCTGCAATTGATTCCAGGTTCTTTGCAAGCCACCATGTTGACAAGGCTTTGGTGTTTGGAAGTTTTGAAGATGGCTCTGAAAGATTAGATCTTATAAGTCTTGACATCAGGAAGAATAGCTTGTCAACTTCATAGTCTCTGAATTCAAGGGCTTGTGATTCGCTTTTTCCTTTTTTAGCGTCGGAGATAATGGATCTTGTCAGCATGTCCATCCTTCTTATTGTCTTGGTTATTGAGAATTCTTCTAGATTGAGGAAGTCTTTTGCAACTAGTTTTGTAGCTGTCTGCTCTACTATCTCTAATGCCAGGAAGTTATCCAAGATTTTTCTTATCTCCTCTAGTTTGTTGTTTAAAGAATCTCCATGGAATGTAAATATTGAGTAATTGTTTATGTATGCAGAGATTGTCTGCCGCCTGATAGTATTTATTTCTTTTTTGTCGACGGGAATAGAGACTTCTTTTTTGGCTTGTTTAGGAGATTTTGTGTCTGAAGAAACAATCAATTCATTGTCTTTCTCCCGAATATACAATAGATCCCCTTTGTTTAACTTGTTTTTAGTAAGCCAGTCTTTTGGAAGGGCAATTGTGTGAGAAGCTGCTCCTGATTTTACAAGTTTTCTTATCTGCATTTTGGCACCTCTTTCCTATACGATGTATATACACAACGTGTTTAACATATTGTATGTACGTTAAGTATATATAAATCTTTTGGCAATTCATAGTTAACCAATAAAAGAGGTATAATATCAAAGAAAAAAGTCATATACAACTGCGGAAAAGACCTATCAAAGTAGTGCGCTGGATAGGCAAAAGGAAGTTAGTAAAATGAAGGCTAAGGTGAGCGCAAAATACTAAAATACTAAGCCCGCCGGATTAGTTTTAACTTCGCCATATAAATGCAGTTATACCCACCAAATATATAATAATAAAAAAGGGCGGTTCAAACATCCAAAGAAAGCAAATATAAGACAAGAAAACACATTCATAATCTAAGGTTTATTCCTTGGGTCCTGGACATAAAAGAAGAATTTTAGTGAACCTGTATAGAGATTACAATACTTCTTTTTTTGTCCATTTTCCATACTCACACAATAAACCCATGGCGCGAGTTTTTCCCACTCCCTCACAACCTAATACCCACCTGCTTCTAAAGCGCCTTAGGGGTTTATTTTAGATAGAAGAGTATATAAAAAAATATAAAGAGAGGGACTTTAGTTAGATTCATGTATTTTGATAAGCTGGATCTTGACCTGTGGAGATATGTCCAAGATAGGTTTGCAAGGGAAATTGGGCTAGGGATATATACTATAGACAGAGAAGGCCAAGAGGTAGCTGCTTCTGGAGAAAGGCCTTTTTTACTGCAGCTGATAAGATCCAAAAGAAAAGATATAATCAAGGATAGATGTTACAGGCAACTGAATGAGATGGAAGAAGATGAGATTGCCTTGTTTAAGATGTTTGGAATCGTGAATCTCATAAGTCCTGTTGTTTTGCACGATAAAAAGATTGGGGCTGTTGTTTGCGGGCCAATAAGGAAGGACGAGTATGATTATCAAGAGCTGGCTGCAAGACTGGAAATAGAGGAACAGGAACTAGAGGATGCTGCAAATGAAATCAAAGAGGTTAGCCAGGAGCAGATTGATTTGTATAGAAGGATGATATCAATCTTAAGCGGGATACTGCCTAAGCTTTCTTATCAAAAGCAGACAAGGGATACAGAGATAAGCGAGTTAAAGGCTCTGCACTCAATAATCAAGATGGTCAATTCTACTCTAGAACTAGATGAAGTGCTGCATAAGATAATGGCGTTCTTGATTAACAGCCTGAATGCAACTGATTGCTGTGTTTTTGTCGAGACTGAAGACGGGGAGAAGAAGTATTGCTACAAGAAAGAGATTGAGAATCTGATAAAGGTTGAGAAAGCTGTTTCAAAGAAAGCAATTGAGGAAGAGCAGATTATTACTGTCAGAGATATTAGCACGAGATTTGGAGTTAGTGTTGTAGAGAGCTATAACTCTATGCTGAGCATCCCTTTGAAGCACAGGGACAAGATAATCGGCTCGATAAATCTGTATGGAAAGAATTTTGGGGATATCAGCGACGAGAGCTTGAATTTCCTGTCTGTCATGAGAGACCAGATAGCATTAGCTGTTGCAAATGCCCAGAGATACGGGGAAGTAAAGGAGCTAGCTGTTGTTGACAAATTGACTGGAGTGTATAACAGGAGGTATTTTGCAGAGTTATTAGAGAAGAGATTAGAAGGAGAGGTGAATGTTGAGCAGCCGATTGCCTTGATTCTGTTAGATATTGATAATTTCGGACATTATAACAATACTCATGGACATCCGAAAGGAGATGAATTGTTGAGAGATCTATCAAGACTGATAAAGACAAGGATAAGGGATGAAGATGTTGCAGGAAGGTATGGTGGAGAGGAATTTGTTGTGCTGATGCCTGGGTTGAAGTCAAATGATGCAATGGAAGCAGCGAAGAGAATAAAGAATGCTGTTGCAGAGCACAAGTTTGAAGGAGGGGAAAGCCAGCCAGGCGGGAAGGTAACAATAAGCCTGGGATTAGTCAGCTGCATGGACAAGGTTTCTAGTTCTGATCTAATCAAAGAAGCAGATGCTGCTTTGTATAAAGCAAAAGAGGAAGGAAAGAATAGGGTTGTACAGAGGATAATCCTGAAGAATAATCTGAGGACAGAAGCCAGCAGTGATGCTTGATTATTTACTTGTAACTATATCAATCTTAGGGTTTCACCCTAAAGGTCACCCGTGGTGAGTTTTGTGGTATTTCGCTTTGTTCAATACCACGAACGCCCCTTATTTAGAAGTCACAATCTCTATTACGTCACGATGTTTTAATGGATGGTCTTTGCCAACAACCATTTTTGTTCTTACATCAATTGCTCTGATAAAATTATCTCCTAAGTCTGTGTGGACTTGGTAGGCAAAATCCAGTGCTGTTGCTGTGTTTGGAACAAGATAGCAGTCTGGAAGAGTATTTCCATCTTTGTCTTGGAGTTTGTTGTTTGCAACTGGGTAGACTGCAATGTATTTTAGCAGTTTGAAGACAGCATCGTCTAGAACTTGCTGCACACCTGTTGAGCCGAATTTTGCTAGAACATTATTTTTTACAAATTCTAATGCTTTTTTCTGCTTGTCAGATAAATTATCTTGTTTTGATATCTCAAAATCATTATTTCCTGGAGTATAATTTATTAGTTTGTGTTTTGCAGCTTCTTTTAGAGCTAATTCAGACTCAGATGAGCAGGCAACCATGATATAGTCAGGGAATTCGTTTTGGAGTTTTGTGAAGTTATCAGCTGCTCCTGGAACATCTATCTTGTTTGCTGCGATTATCATTGGCTTTGTGATTTTTCTTAGTTCAGAAGCTATTTGTTTTAGATTATCTTCTGTCCATTCCAATGGTTTTTCTTTGTTTAAGCCAAGAGATTTGATCACATCCTCGATTATCTCTTCTGTTACTCTTAAGAAGGACAACTGCTTTGCCAAGGCTTGTTTTATGTTTCTGTTTTCCTGCTGGATCTGCCTTGCAAACTTTTCCCAGCCTTTGTTTATATTTCTGAAATACCACATATCTAGTTCAACTTCTAAAAATTTGATATCTTCTGCTGGATTATATGACAAAGGCTGGACAGGCTCACCTTTCTCGTTTGTTGAGCCAGAAACATCAATAACATGGATCAAAACATCTGCTTGGTTGAGGTCATCAAGGAATTCATTTCCTTTTCCCAGGCCTTTGTGAGCTCCTGGAACCAGGCCAGCAACATCTAACAGATCAACTGGAACAAATCTAATTGAATCTATGCAATAACCAAATTTTGGACTGCATTTTACATTAAAGTCTTTGTCAGCGCATTCTACTTTAACATAGCCAACACCATGATTTGGCTTGATTGTTGTGAAAGGATAGTTAGCTATCTCAGCTTCTGCCAAAGTAGCTGCTTTGAAAAAAGTTGATTTTCCGCAGCTTGGTTTGCCTACTATTCCGACTAGCATTTTAGAATAGAGAAAAGACTAACCTTTAAATAGTTTGTTTTTTTCTCTTTTTCAGCATGTTAAAGGCAGATTTTCATATACACACAAGAGAAGATTCAAAGGATGATTGGATTAAATATAATGCCAAGGATTTGATTAATCATGCTTCTAAGCTTGGTTTTGAAGTTTTAGCTATAACTAATCATGGAATATTTACTTATAATGAAGAATTAGCCAAGTATGCCAAAGAAAAAGGAATATTGTTGATTCCTGGAATAGAAGCTTATATCAAAGGAAAGCACACAATTATTCTTAATGCAACAAAAGAAGCTGAAGAAATTAAAACATTCTCAGAACTTAGAGATTATAAAAAGAAAAATACCATGGCTTTTGTTATGGCTCCTCATCCATTTTATCCTTATTTCCATTGCTTAAATAAAAATTTACTAAAAAATATAGATGTTTTTGATAGTATTGAATACTGCCATTATTATTGCAGGCTTCATAATCCTTATAATAAAAAAGCAGTTGAGACTGCAAAGAAATTCAATAAACCATTAATTGGAAGTTCTGATACTCATAGGTTTTTTCAGTTTAATAAAACATATTCTCTTGTTGATGCTGATAAAAACCTTGATTCTGTTATAAAAGCACTCAGAGAAAACAAAATAAAAATAAAAACAGAGCCTTTATCTTATTTTAATTGTATGAGAACAATAGTTCCTATGATTAAGAATAAGATAAGAAGATTATTTCTTTTAGAAAAGTTTAAATAAGAATCTCATCTTTTTAAATCTATGCCTATCAAGAAACTTGATAATTCAATACAAGCAGCAGGTTTTAGAGTAAAATATAAGGATATTTTTAGTTTAAAACAATTCTATATTGCAATGCGTGAATGGCTTAATGAATATGGCTGGAGTTCTGTTGATTCAGATGGAAATATTGAAGGAGGGGAATGGTGGGAAACCAATTATATAGAAAGAGTTGAACCAGATGGCTCAAAAGAGATGTATTGGTGGTGGAGAGTGCAGAAACTTCCAATAACCAATAGTTATTATAAATATCACATGGATCTTAATTTTCATCCATTAGGGATATCTTCTACAGAAGTTATGAGAGATGGAAAGAAGTTTAAGGTAAATAAGGGAGAGGTAGAGGTTTATGTTTTTGCTTATATTGAGTTTGATTATAAAGGAGAGTGGAGCAATCATCCATTTTTGAAGTTTTTTAACCAGATGTTTCCTGAGAGAATATTCAGGCAGGAGCTTTATGAAGACCATAAATTAGAGCTTTATAGAGAAGCTTATACACTGCAGGCCTATATGAAGAAATGGTTTAAATTAAAGAGTTTCTTGCCATATGAGGAGATAACACCATTTTATCCTTCACATGCGTTTCCGAAGTGGAAGGGAGAATCATAACGAAATCTTATGAACGCACGAGCGTTCAAAGGTCCGAAATTATCAAAACAATTTCGATACCTTTTTAAATACTTTTCTCATTCTTTTGACTATGCCTCCATAGCTCAGTGGTTTAGAGCGGCTGCCTTGTAATTAAAACAAGCAAGCAGCAGGTCAGGGGTTCGAATCCCTTTGGAGGCTTCCTCAAATGGGAATAAAAGAAAAGTATAAGGAATTGAGCAAGAAGTACAAGCTGCCTTCTTTTAATGAGATTAATAATGAGTTTGAGGTATCCGGTATTGAGAAAGAGGATTTTTTGTTAAGAGAAGTAAGAAGGAAGATTGTTGAAAAGATAGAGATTTATAGTGATTTACTTCATATTTTTTTACATCCTGAAGCCTCTCTTTGTGAAATGTTTGAATGCAGAGCTTTTACAGATGAGGAAAAGGATAAGATTTTTAACGTATATAAGAAACTGATGTTCTTTAATCGTTATTCTATTGAAGTTTCTATTGATGAGGATAATGAAAAGACAGCTAAGTTTATCAAGGATGTATGGAAAGATTGGAAAGATATTAAAGAGAATATTTTGCCGACAGTTAAGAAGGTTAAAGGAAGCTGGTTAAAAGAGATTGATATAAAAGAAGAATTAAGGTATTTAGGATGAAAATAGTTTTATTAGGAGCACCAAACTCTGGAAAAGGGACTATTTCAGCAATGTTGAGCGAGCATTACAAGGTTCCGCATCTTTCTACTGGGAATATGTTCAGGCAGCTTGCTGAAGAAGGCTCTAAACTAGGGTTGGAAGCAAAAGAAAAATATTTGGAAAAAGGAAAGCTTGTGCCTGATGATGTTACAATCAAGCTAGTCAAGGAAATGCTTGATAAGCCAGAATATAGAGTAGGATTTATTATGGAGGGTTTTCCAAGAACAATTGATCAAGCAAAGGCATTGGATAAGATTCTTGGGCCAACTTATTTGATGATTAAGTTAGATGTTAATGAAGAAACACTTGTAGACAGAGCAAGCGGAAGAAGGATGTGCAAGAGATGCAAAGCTATCTATCATATAAGAAATGTTCCTCCTAAAAAAGAAGGTATTTGTGATAAATGTGGGGGAGAACTTTATCAAAGAGAAGATTCTAAACCAGAGATTTTTAGAGAAAGATTAAGAGTTTATAACGAAGAAACAAAACCTGTTCTTAGTTATTATGGGGCTAGAGTTGTTAAGGTTAATGGAGAAGGAACTCCTCAGCCTATTTTTGAGAGAGTTGTTAATGCTATTAAAAAAAGTAGTCGATAACAACAGTTGCATAAGAGCCTTTTGGTAGAGAGAAGGAAACAATTGTTTTTAGCTTATTTTCATTTAATTCATCTTTTTCTGTGATAATCTCTATTTTTTTTGGAATTACAAATAAATTACGTTGAGAGCCTTCTGCACTCAGCTCTTTTATTGCAGGCATTATAAAATCTCTTGTTGTTATTTCTTCTTGTTCTAGAAGACTGTTTATTATTTGTTTAAGATCTGGGTCTTCTATAGAGTCAATATCCGTCCCAAATCCAATAATAGGGATTTTCATATTTCTTGATCTGTGTATTTTTGTGAATTCCTGCACTGTTTTATTCCAGAGAAGGCTTTGATAAGCATGTATGTAGATTTTTCTTATTTTTAGAGGGATTTTTCTTAATGCTCCGATAAAATCTCCTGGAAAATTCTCCAGATGTTGTTTGACTTCAGCTTGGTCTATCAAGTTCATGGCTGTCTCAAAATCTCTTTTGACTAAAGCTCTGCCTATTTCTGCATTGTTTTTAGAGAATCTTTGCGGGCCGAATAAATTAGGGATGATTTCTCCGTGTTGTAGTCTTCTTGTTATTAGGTTTCTTACTGTAATAACAAATTCATTTGCTTTTAAGTCTCCTAATGAGATTGGTTTACTGCCTTGTCCTATATATCCTAGTTTAATATCTTTTAGATTTAGAGTTTCAACCTTCTCTTTTGGTGCTTTAATTGAGATTGTTTGTTTTGTTATTGCTCTTTTGTCTTTTGTTCCTGCAAAACCTATAAATTTTAATGGGATGTTTAATGCTGCTGCTATTGTTTTTACTGCATTCATTGTTGTGTAATTTGTTTTTGTCAACCAGAAATAAGAGTATTGTCCAGATTCATCTAGTTCATAGTCTGGAATCTCTTTTACAAGGAAATCTTTTGGAATCTCTTTTATTTTGTACATAGAAACTAGTAAAGCAAAAAGTTTTATAAAGCTTGTTGATAAAAATGTTTATATGCGCATGCTGCCCTAAGGGTTTCACCCTATAGATACCCGTGGTCTATTTGTGCTATCTCACTTTGTTCGATAGCACGAATTGCCCTGCAGTAGGCGTTATAGACAAATATGCGCCTGTAGCCTAGTCTGGATAAGGCGTTTCCCTCCTATTGAACTTGGTTCAATCCTTCAGAGCAAGTTCTTAAGTAAGGAAAAGATCGGGAGTTCAAATCTCCTCAGGCGCGTTCAAAATGAATAAACTGCTGTGGATACCTGAAGCTTTTAGGATATTTCGAAGAAGCCTGCATGTAAAAAGAAATGGTGTTAAGAAGTATAAAGGCAATGCTGAACAGATTTGCAGGAAGATTGTAAAGGATTGCTGGAATGGAAGGTATTTTCAGGTTAGTTCTGGGCATTTTTGCCAATTCTATATGAGGGATTTTGGTTTTTGTATTGACAGTCTGTTGAAGCTAGGATATAAAAAAGAAGTGAGGAAGACATTGGAATATGCAATGGAGATATATTTCAAACAAGGGTTGAAGACAACAATAACTCCCAAAGGAAAGGCTGTTGATATCTTTATGTATAGTCCTGATACGCTTGCTTATCTAATCAGAAGTCTGAGGGTTGCAAAGGCAAAAGATCTGGCTGAAAAATACAGGAATTTTTTGGCTAAAGAAGTAAAGAAGTTTAATGATCTGGTTATTGATAAAGAGACAGGATTAGTAAGAGAAGACAAGTATTTTGGAAGCATGAAGGATGAGGCAAAAAGAAGGGGAAGCTGTTATGATAACATCATGGCTGCAATGCTGAGCAATGAACTGGACAAGCTGGGGCTGTTCAATCCTTTTAAAAAATATGATTTTAAGAAAGCAATAAAGCATCTGTTTTGGACTGGGGAATATTTTATTGATGATCTGAAAGGAAATAAGAAGATTGTAACTGGAGATGCTAATGTGTTTCCTTTTTGGAGCAATGTGTTTGACAATAATGTGATGGTAAAGAAGGCAATCAAGAAAATCCAAGGAGCAAAATTAGATGTGCCTTTTCCTCTGAAATATTCAAGTGTTAAGGAGCATGAATTTATCTTTGTGAATATGTTTGTCCCGAATTATGAGACAAACACATGCTGGATGCATATGGGCCCTTTGTATGTACAGGTAGTCAAGCAGGTTGATAAGAAAAAAGCAAGAAGATACAAGAAAAAGTACAAAGAAATTATTGAGAAGCATCATAATTTCTTAGAATTATTTGATGAGCATGGAAAGCCTTTCAAAAGCAAATTCTATTATGCAGATGAAGGGATGTTATGGGCTGCTAATTATTTGACGTTATAAAAGAAAAAAGAAAGAAATAGAATTTTATTTTTTAGTCATCATATATGCATAGATTTTATATAATGCTGCAACTCCTACAATAACATAGATTATTCTTGCTAAGATATCTCCTAGGTATGCCACTACATTTAAATTGAACAATCCTACAAGACCCCAATTCAATCCTCCTATAATCAATAGGATATTTACTATAAGGCCAATTGTATCTTTTGCTGCCATATAAACACCTCCTTTTTAGTGTTTTAATGTGTTTTAGAATTTAATCTATATAAAATTTTCTTATTTGACAATCTTCTTCAAAATTGCCATTGCTTTCTTGCCGTCAATCTGGCCTTTGAATCTTGCCATTACAATGCCCATGTAAGCTCCTGGAGACAATCCTGGCTTAGCCTTAACTATTTTCTTTATTTCTTCTTCTAGTTCTTTATCTGATACACCAGCATATTTGTCTATTGATTCAAATTTATCTGAAGCCATGTCAATAAGGATGTTCATCACTATATTTTTAGGTATTTTTGCTTGGTTCAGGGCTGAGAAGACTTCTTTAAGTTGAGAATCTGTTATCTTGTCTGCATCAACATTGTATTTTCTTTTGATTTCCCTTAATGTCGGGACTAATGTTTCTGCAATGAATGCTGGTTTTATGTTTTTGAATTCAATTATGAATTTTTCAAACAGGGAGACTTTTGGTGATTTGGCAATCAATTTTGCCAAGTCAGGAGTCAGGCCTTGCTTGATGTATTTCTTGACTTTTGTATCAATCAGTTCTGCGGGTTTTATCTTGGAAGTATCGACTTTTAATGGAATGACATCTGTCTCTGGATACATTCTTGCTGCTCCTGGCATTGGTCTTAGATATGATGTTGTGTTATCTGGCTCAACTTTTCTTACATGGCCATCTTCTTTCTTTTTCAAAGCAAGCTGGCGTTCAACTTCTTTTTCCAAGACAGCTGGAATTGATTTTAACTCCTGGAATCCTTTTAATTCAACCCTGTTCCTTCCTTTGATAGACAAATTCATGTCCTGCCTGATTGTTCCAATGCCTCTTTTGACTTTTCCAGTTGACCTTAATATCATCCCTATTTTTTCAGCTGTCTCTTTTGCATGCTCTGGATTTTTGATGTCTGGAGCTGTTGCGATCTCAATCAAGGGGATTCCTAATCTATCCAGTCTGTATTTTGTGGATTCTTTTGTATCTGATATTTTCTGGGCTGCTTCTTCTTCCAGGCAGATGGTTGGGATATGTATTTTGCCTTGGGATGTGTCAATTACACCATCATAAGCAATTAAAGCAGTTCTCTGGAATCCTGATACGTTGCTTCCGTCAATAACTGTTTTTCTCATTACCTGGATTTCATCAACAATCTTTGCTTTAAGCATCAAGGCAACCTGCAAAGCAACCTGGACAGCCTCTGGATTAATGGGATGAGGTGGTTCTTCATCCATTTCAACCAAGCAGGTGTCTTTTGAATCAGCTTCATAGATGAATTTCTTTGATTTTTCCATCTCATATTTAGCTGCAATATCAATCTCTCCTGTTTCACCTGCAACTGCTCTTAATCTTCTTTCAAGATGGATGTCTGGCTTAGCATTAGAATTAATAGTGGGACATGCACAGAACAGTTTTTTGTCTTCTAACTGCTGATGTATCTCTAGGCCGCATTTAAATCCTATTTTTTTATAATCTTTCTTTGCCAAATTAACTTCCCTTGTTTCTTGACTTTACGAATACGATGCAATGGAATCTCGACTTCTTCAAGCGAAGAGTCACCCTCGCTTGCGCTCGGGCGGGTACCCTCTCTTTGCAGCACCATAAAATTTCCTTCTAATCGTTTAATTGCTGTATAAGGAATCTCTTTTTCTTTTCCAAAGTCAATATAAATCAAGACATAATCTTTAGGATTTCTTTTTGGATCCCATTTAATTTCATTGATTAGGTCTTTTATTGTTTGCATTAGTAGAGGAACTCTTTATCTAAACTTCTTTCTGTGATTTCTCCTGCAATGTTTGTGAGCATCATTTCTTTTACTTTTGTTTTTGTCTTGCCTAGGACATAACCTAATTTAACATAGGCTGTCTCTGGAAGCATGTCTTCTACAAAGATGCAGCCGAGTTTTATTGACAATTCCCTTAATGTAGAGTAAACCAATGGGTGGACTCTTCCGTACAATGTCTGGGATGCAATGACAACAGGGATGTTTTTGTCAACTGCTTTTTTTATGTTAGGCAGTACTGTTTTTGGAACATGGCCAAGGGCTGTTGCTGCTATCACAATCCCTTTATAGTTTTCTTTGATATAGAAATCAATTATGTTTGGATCCATTCCAGGATGGACTGTTATCAATGCTATTTTTTCTTCAAATTTTGTTTCTGCTTTTACTTTGCCTTTTTGTTTCTTTTTGTAGTTTGGATTAATGACTTCAATCTTTCCATTTTCAAATACTTTTGCAATTGGCAGATCATTTATCGGGCGGAAAGCGTCTCTTCTTGAAGTATGCATCTTCCTGACTTTTGTTCCTTTGACTAAGATGCAATAATCATCATTTGTTGTAGCGTGCATGCAGGTCATTACCTCTGCTGCATCGAATTTAGCTGCAGCTGTTATTGCACAGACCAGATTCATATAAGCATCTGAACTTCCACGGTCGATAGAACGCTGAGCTGCTGTGAAAACAACAGGCTTGTTCAAATCTTTTAGTAAAAAGGATAAAGCAGCTGTTGAGAAATGCAAAGTGTCTGTTCCTTGTGTAACTACAACAGCATCTGCTCCTGAATTAAGCTCTTTTTCAATCTCTTTTGCTATTGCCAGCCATTCTTTTGAAGTCATATCTTCTGACATAACTGACATAAGTTTTTTTGCTTTTAAGTTTGCAATAGAAGCAAGTTCTGGCATCATTGCAACAAAGTCTTCTGCAGTGTAGTCAGCATATACTCCGCCTGTCCTGTAATCAACTTTTGATGAAATTGTTCCTCCTATTGAGATGATTGTTATATTAGGAAGGTAATCTTTTGGCTTGATTGTTTTTTTTGCTGGAGCTTTTGGCTTATATGTTTCAACCAATTCAATCTTTTTTATTTTCTTGTTTTCAATGCCGACATTATAGCCATTATCAAGCTTTACAATAGTTACATCTTTATCTAGAATTTCTGGCCTAGGCATAAGAACTCCTACAAATTCTTCTTTTTCTGTCAAAACTTTGACTTTATCTCCTGTTTTATAAGTCATATAGAAAACAAATATAATTTGAATATATAAAATTAACCTAAATAAGTAGGCTTCTCTTGCAATTCTTTTGCTCTTGCTGATTTAAAGTGGCCTTTTAGCTCTTCATAGGCTTTTTTGATGTCTTTTGTTACTGATGGCTGCACTTCACTTAATGCTCCATCAAAATCAGACATCTTTATTTCCTTTGCTTTTGTGTCTTTTCTTAAAGCAAGCATTCCAGCTTCTCTGCAGACAGCTTCGATATCAGCTCCTACATAACCTGCAGTACGTTCTGCTAATCTATCTAAGCTTACTCCTTTCAAAGGCATTCCTTTTGTGTGGATCCTGAATATCTTCTTTCTTGTTGATTTTCCAGGTGTTGGTGTCAGTATGATCCTGTCAAATCTGCCAGGACGGAGCAATGCTGTATCCACCATATCTGGCCTGTTTGTTGCTGCAATTACAACAACATCATGCAGTTCTTCCAGGCCGTCTAATTCTGTCAATATCTGGTTGACTACACGTTCAGTAACATTAGCATCTGCTGATATACCTCTTCTTGAAGCTATTGAGTCGATTTCATCAAAGAAGATTATTGTAGGAGAAGCTTGTCTTGCTTTTTTGAATACTTCTCTTACTGCTTTTTCTGATTCTCCAACCCATTTTGACAATAATTCAGGGCCTTTAACCAATATGAAATTTGCTTTTGATTCATTTGCAACTGCTTTTGCAAGCAAGGTTTTACCTGTTCCAGGAGCACCATACAATAAAATTCCTTTTGGAGGCCTTATACCCATTCTTCTGAATCTTTCAGGGAATTTCAAAGGCCATTCAACTGCTTCTTTCAAGTCTTGCTTGACATCTTCCAGACCTCCAATATCATCCCATTTTGTTGTAGGCTTCTCTATCAACACTTCTCTTAGTGCAGAAGGCCTTACTGTCTTTAGTGCCTGGAAAAAATCCTCTCTTGTAATCTGAAGCTTTTCAAGAACTTCTTTTGGAATTGAAGAGTCTTCTTCTAGTTTTAAATCTGGGAGGATTCTTCTTAAGACAATCATTGCTGATTCTTTTGATAAAGAAGATAAATCAGCTCCAACAAAACCATATGTTATTTCTGCTAATTCATCCAAATCAACATCTTTTGATAGCGGCATGTTTCTTGTATGGATCTGAAGGATTTTCTTCCTTCCTTTTTTAGATGGAACTCCAATCTCAACTTCCCTGTCAAATCTTCCTGGGCGTCTTAAAGCAGGATCAAGTATGTTTGGAACGTTTGTTGCTGCAATAACAACTACTTTTCCTCTTGATTTCAGGCCGTCCATTATAGCCAATAATTGAGCAACAACCCTTCTTTCAACTTCTCCTTTTACTTCTTCTCTTTTTGGAGCAATAGCATCAACTTCATCTATGAAGATTATTGCTGGAGCATTCTTCTCTGCTTCTTCAAATTTATTTCTTAGATTTTCTTCTGACTGTCCGTAGAATTTTGACATGATTTCAGGGCCGTTAATAACAATAAAATGAGAGTTGCTTTCGTTAGCTACTGCTTTTGCCAATAATGTTTTACCTGTACCAGGAGGGCCGTGCAATAGAACTCCTTTTGGTGCTTCGATTCCTAGACGTTCAAAGATTTCTGGGTGTTTTAATGGAAGCTCAACCATTTCCCTGATCTTCTCTATTTCTTCATGCAGTCCTCCAATATCTTCATAAGTAACATCTGGGATAACTTCTTCTTCTATCTCAATTGCTTCTGGATTCAGCACAATTTCAGTCATATCTGATATCAAGACAGCACCTTTTGGAATTGTGTCAGCAACAATAAATCTTAAATCTCCAAAACCAAAGCCTGTTCCCATGCTTTCTTCTTCAAGCATTCTAAATATATCTTCGAAAAATGGGGAGCCGCTCATAGCAGTCCTTCTTCTCCTTGTTCCGCCTAATGATACAATATCTCCTTTAAGAACAGCTCTTCCAAGAAGCCCTTGTTTAAATGTATTTGGAGAAGCTCTTATCACAATACCTTTTCTTGCTGGAGCTATAATGACTTTTTTTGCTTCTTTTACTTCTACTCTTCTTACTTTAACAATCTCTCCAATACTTGTTTTAGCATTTCTTCTGATTATACCATCCATTCTGATGATATTCAAGCCTAAATCCCCAGGATAAGCCCTATCAACCAAAGCAACACTGGCTTTTTCTCCTTCAATCTCAATAATATCTCCTGGCTTAACGCCAATTTGGCGCATTTGTGCAGAGTCTATTCTAGTGATTCCTTTGTTTACATCGTCTTGTACAGACTCCATTACCTTTAATTTAAGCTCTTTTTCTGGTTTCATGGTTATCTTAAATCTTTTAAAAGCTATTTAAGCCCCCAATTATAGCGATAATTAGAAAATAAACGAACTTATAAACCTTGCGTTTTAATTATGACATTTATGTCACAGTTTTTACTTCTTAGGAGCCTGTATTTGCACTTTTGGCATTGGTATTGGAGAAGGCAAATTTACCTGCTGACTCATTATTACTGCTTGGATATTGCATTTGTTTAATACTGTGTTAAGAATACCTGGTGCAATTTCTTTTGACAATGATTTGTCTTTTTTCCAAGCTACTACTAATCCATCTATTTTAGCAGCTTCTCCCAAATATAGAACATCTCCTGAGAACTTCATTGAACCTAGTTTTGGTTCATAGCTAACATTAAAATCAAATGAGATTTTAGCTACTTTCTGAGATGCACTGCCCATCTTAATGCCGCTTTCTTCGACATTAGAAAGTACTACATTGTTTTTTATGTCTATTTTGCCTTTTACAGAATCTGGTTTTCTTTCAGCTTTTATATTTGTAAAACTAAATCCAACGATTGCCATAATATCACCATTTTTAGGAATTAGGCATAGATTTATAAATATTTTGATATTTCCTGTTATTATGAGTTCAGTCAGAAAAGAAGGTTCATAAGGATTTCTTTGTTTTATTAATTTTAAATATACAATTTTGCGAGGTCTATTAAAATGGATAAAAAACTATACTACAACATTAAAAAATCAGTGGATTTGAGCAAACTTCCTGAAATCAAGGGTTATGATTTCAGCAATGGAGTTGATTTTAACAGATTTATCCAGTCTTTGTCAACTTCAGGGATCCAGGCAGGTAATTTGGGAAAAGCAATAAATTTAGTCAATATTATGATCAGAGAAGAAGCTCCAATATTTCTTTCATTTACTTCTAATATGGTCAGTTCTGGTATGAGGGATATAATTGCCTATCTTGTTAGAAATAAGAGGGTTGCTGTACTATGCACTGCAGGAGGAGGAGTAGAGGAAGATGCTATCAAAGCACATACTCCTTTTAGAGTGGGAGATTTTGAAGCAAAAGGAGAAATGCTTTTTGATGCTGGTGTTGGAAGAATAGGAAACATCTATGCAACAAATGAACATTACACTCATTTTGAATTTTTTATAAGGGATGTTTTTAATAAATTGTTAGAAGAAGGGGGGAAGATAACTCCAACTTCCATATGCAGAAAAATGGGAGAATTGATTGGAGAGAAAAAAGAATATGATGAGAAGAATTCTTATCTGTATTGGGCTTATAAGAATGATATCCCTGTCTATAGTCCTGGAATAATTGACGGAGCAATAGGAGATATTGCTTATTATTTTAGAAAAGAGCATCCTGAGTTTGTGATTGATACTATTGCAGACCATGTTAAATTAATTGATTATGTCTTGAGCTGCGAGAAAACAGCTGGATTGATATTAGGAGGAGGAATAAGCAAGCATTACATGCTGAATGCAAACATCTTCAAGGAAGGATTTGACTATTCAGTTTATATCTCAACTGCAAATCCTTATGATGCTTCTGATTCAGGAGGAAACCAGGAAGAAGCAATAACTTGGGCAAAGATCAAGCCAAATGCTCCGAGAGTAAAGGTCTATGCAGAAGCTTCTATAGTTTTTCCACTTTTGGTTGCTGCTAGTTTTGCAAAGAAATAAATATGATTAGTTAATTATTCTGCTTATGCAGCATTTAAAGCTAATCAAAGATTTTGATGAAAACGTTCTTAGAGAGCAGATTAAAGATATTTTTTCTAAAGGAGATAATGTTGCTATAAAATTGCATATGGGTGAAAAGAGGAATCCTTATTATCTTAAAGCACAGATTATCAAGAAGATTGTCGATGTTTTGATTGAACTTGGATTAAAGCCTTTTTTGTTTGATTCTGTTGTTTTATATGCAGGAGCAAGAGATTCTGTGAAAGGGTATTATGAGGTTGCTAAGGAACATGGATTTACTGAAGAAAAAATTGGATGTCCTGTTGTTATTTCAGATAAAGGAACTGTTGTTGAAGCAAAGGATATCAGTGTGCATGTCTGCAAAGAGCTTGCTGAAGCAGATGGGATGCTGGTTGTGAGTCATGTGAAAGGGCATTGCAATGCAGGATTTGGAGGGGCTATAAAGAATCTTGGGATGGGAGGAGTAACGCCTCAATCTAAATCAGATATTCATCAAGCTGAGAAATCTAGTTTTGATGATTTACTGGCGCAAGGAGCTCAAGCTGTTTTAAAGGCTGTGGGAGAAAAGGTATTTTATGTCAGTTTCTTGATTGATATTTCAGAGGAATGCGATTGCTGTAATGATGCAGGAGATATTGTTGCAGATGATATTGGTGTTTTGTTTGGAAAAGATATTATTGCTATAGATAAAGCATCTGTTGATCTGATTTATGAGCAGAAGCCAAGGATATTTGATAAGATACACAACCATAATCCTTATTTGCAGATTAACTTTGCAAAAGAGCACGGACTAGGAGATGAAAAATATGATATTAGTTGATATTCATGCTCATCTAGATCATTCTAGATTTAGAAATGATTTATATCAAGTTATTGACAGAGCAAAGGATGCAGGAGTCAAAGCAATAATTACATCTGGTGTTAATTCTACAACAAACAGATTGATATTGAAGATTGCTGAGAAATATGATATTGTTAAGGCAAGTTTTGGATTGTATCCGATTGATGCTCTTGCTGCTGAACTTGATAGTACAGAAACCGAAGACTTTGTTAGAGATACACAGCCAATTGATGTTGATGCTGAATTAGAATGGGTCAAGGAAAATAAGGATAAGTGTATAGCAGTTGGAGAGTGCGGGCTTGATTATAAATGGGTGAGTGGAAAAGAAAAAGAGCAGCAGAGAATTTTTCAGAAAGTTATTGATGCTGTTGAGAAAATAGACAAGCCAATAATTGTTCATTCAAGGAAAGCTGAATTAGATGCAGTTGAGATGCTGGAAAGCAGCAATTTGAAGAAAGTTGTGATGCATTGTTTTAGCGGAAAAAAGAGTTTAATTCAAAGAGCTGCTGATAATGGTTGGAGTTTTTCTGTTCCACCTGTTATTGTAAGATTGCAGCATTTCCAGATAATGGCAGAGATGGTGAATATAAGCCAACTGCTGACTGAGACAGATGCTCCTTATCTAAGCCCTTTTCCTGGGCAGAGAAATGAGCCTGCTTTTGTTATTGAAACAATAAAAAAAAATAGCTG
>JAHWIR010000018.1 GCA_019322435.1 Candidatus Woesearchaeota archaeon | reverse complement strand
TCTTCATACAATTGCTCTGTTGAAGCATTGATGAGAAACATCCTAAAAGGCAGAGCCACACCAAGAATCAATAAAGCAGTTGACATATCCAATTATCTTTCATTAAAACATCTTGTTCCAATGGGTGTCCAGGATTTAGATAAGATCCAAGGCAATATCTCCCTAGCTATCGCAACAGGCAAAGAGACATTCATCCCATTAGGCACAAAAGAAAAAGAATCTCCAGACAAAGGAGAAGTCATCTACAAAGACTCAAAAGAGGTTCTCTGCAGAAGATGGAACTGGAGAGATTCAGACAAGGCAAAGATTGAACAGACTTCTAAAAACATAATCTACTACATTGATGCCCTGCCTCCAATAAACAAAACAAAAATCAAAGAAATCTTAAGAGACATTATTGATTTATTAGGCATGTTCTGCCAGCCAAAAGAAACAAATATTTATTTCTTGGATAAGAACAATCCTGAGATTAATTTTTAGAATGTTTAGAAATATGCTTTAAATTCAATCTATATTTTTCCTGGCAGCACTCGCAAGCTTTGATATGCTCCTCAAAAGCATCATTCTCTTTGAATTCTGATTCTCTGTTTTCTGCTAAAGCTTTTGTGAATATATAATCTTTTAATCCCTTTGGATCTTCAAAAATACTATGCTCTAGATTCCATTTCTTATTAGATGTAATAGCAGACAGATTTTCAGGTGTATTAAAATTTCTCCATAAAAACCTAAAGAATCTTGTATTGCTTTCATAGCTTTCTTGATAATGATTATTACAAGGTTTGCATTCACTGATATGCTCCAACATATTTTGTTGGATATCTTTAATGTCATTCCCATATTTAGAAAGTTTTTCCATATTTTCTCCAGCCTGCGCATCATGCTCATACTCTAAGCAGACCATCATCTCAGCAAAAGTTTCAATATCCTCCTTAGATATTTTATCACACAATCCCATATGTTTATACAAATTAAGAATATATTTAAACCTTCACTAAATCAAAACAATTATATACCATAATTCTAATCTTTCTTCTATGAACAAAGCAAAACAAGAGATAATTGAACTGCTGAAAAAAGAAACAAAACTTAAAGAAATTAACTTAGAAATCCCGCCAGATCCAGTTTTAGGAGATTATGCTTTTCCTTGCTTTCAACTGTCAAAAGACTTCAAGAAAAATCCAATAGAGATTGCTATGAACTTGGCTAAAACTCTAAAGCCGACAAAGCTAATAAAAGAGATAAGAGAAGTCGGCCCTTATCTTAACTTTTTCATTAATAAACAAGCATTAGCTTCCAATACAATAAAACAGATTCTAAAAGAAAAAGAAGAATATGGCAAAGGAAAAAAGAAAACTGAGAAAGTTATGGTTGAGTATTTAGGACCAAATACAAATAAAAGCCTTCATCTAGGCCATCTAAGAAATGGAGCATTAGGATTAGCATTAATCAATATATTAAATTTCAATGGTTATGAAGTTATAAAAGTAAACATAAACAATGATAGAGGTGTTGGAGTTTCAGAAGCAATGCTGGGCTATAAAAAATTCTTTGATGGAAAAGAGCCTGATACAAAGCCGGATAAGTTCATAGGAAAATGCTATGTTGAATTCAAAAAAGCAGAAAAGCAAAATCCAGAACTAGAAAAAGAAGCAACAGACCTAGTAAAAAAATGGGAGCAAGGAGATAAAGAAACAATTGATTTATGGAAAAAATTAATGAAATGGGTTTATCAAGGCTATAAAGAAACATACAAAAAATTCGGAATCAGCTTTGACAAAGAATACAATGAATCAGATTTCTATAAAAAAGCAAAAGACACAGTAATGGAAGGACTAAAAAAAGGACTCTTCAAAAAAGAAGAAGGAGCAATAATGGCTCCTTTAGAAAAATACAAACTTCCAAATAAAATCCTCATAAAATCAGATGGAACTTCTCTGTACATGACGCAAGACATCTACTTGGCAAAACTAAGATATGAGGATTTCAAAATGGACAGAATGATCTATGTAGTTGCATCAGAACAAGATAATCATTTCAGGCAGTTATTCAAAATACTAGAGCTGTTAAAATTCAAATTCGCAAAAAAATGCCATCATCTAAGCTATGGAATGGTTTTCCTTCCAGAAGGAAAAATGAAAAGCAGAGAAGGAATAATAATAGAAGCAGATGATTTAATTGAAGAAATGACAGAACTAGCTAAAAAAGAAATCAAGAAAAGACACAAAGACCTCTCAGAAAAAGAAATTGATAAAAGAGCTGAAATCATTGCTTTAGGAGCAATAAAATTCTACATGCAAAAATTCGATAATGTAACTCCTATCACCTATGATCCAAAAGAAGCAATCTCTTTTGAAGGAGAAACAGGCCCTTATATCCAATACGCACATGCAAGAATCTCCTCAATCCTAAAAAAACACAATAAAAAAGTAACCAATGAAATTAAACCTTCTGTATTGAATACGGATGAAGATGCAAAACTAGTTTTCCTATTAACAAAATTCCCAGAAATAATAGAACAAGCAGCAGAATCCTACAGACCTCACCTGTTTGCACGTTACCTACTTGACTTGGCACAAGCATTCAATGAATTCTACCATGCCTGCCCTATCCTGCAGTCAGATGAAGACACTAAAAAAGCAAGATTAAATCTAATTCTAGCAGTGCAGCAAGTTTTAAAGAATGGATTAAATCTGTTAGGCATTGAAGCGCCTGAAGCTATGTAAAAATAACAAAAAAAGAAGAAGCTTATTCTGTAACCTTAAACACTTTATCGTTCTCTTTAACAGGCTCTGCTGTTTTCACACCAATAGCATCTCCTTTCTTAGCTTTTTCAACTGCTTTATGCTCAATCTGCATGCTATCAACAGTCTGCTCAACTACTTTATCATGCCCTTCAATGCTTATCTTGTCTCCTTTCTTCAATCCAAGAGTTAGTTCAATTATAGCTACGCTTATCTTGTCAAAGAAATGCGTAACCTTACCAATTTGTTTTTTTGCCATATAGCAATTCACCCCGTGATATATGCTGTTTTAAAGGCTTATATTATTTAATTCTTTTGATTTTACCCTCTTTTTAGAAACCTTTATAAACCATATTTTCATTCTAAAACTACTCACAGAGGGTAAACTATGGGAAGAATAAAGACAAAATTGATTAAGAGAATTTCATTGAGTATTTTCAAGAGACATAGAGACGAACTTAAAGATAACTTTGAAGAGAACAAGCAATTAGTAGATGGATTTGCAGATATTCCTAGCAAGAAGATCAGGAATATCATTGCAGGTTACGTGACTAGATTAGTAAAACAAAAACAAGAGTAAATTACTTGGGGGTGCATGTAAATGCCAGAAGAAACAAAACCAGAAGCTGCAGAAGAAAAACCAAAAAGAGACGCAAACGACAATTCTATCTTTGTTGGTGGAAAACCATTCATGAACTATGTAACAGCTGTAGTCATGCAGTTCACAACAAAGAACGCAGATGAAGTGATTGTAAAAGCAAGAGGAAAATTCATAAGCAGAGCAGTAGATGTATCAGAAGTAGCAGCAAAAAGATTCCTGGAAAGCACAGTAGCAGTAAAAGACATAAGGATTGACAGCGAAGAGTTCCAGAACAAAGAAGGAAAACAAGTGAGAGTTTCCATCATAGAGATTACTTTAGCAAAGAAATAAATCTTAAGGGGGCAATGCAAATGTTAGAATCTTTAGCAGTTTTAGCTATGGTATGGATTGCAATCTCAGCAGTCTATTTCCTAAAAAACAAAAAAGCAACAGGAACTGATGACCAATACCTATGGGTAGGAGAAGGTAAGCATCCTTTTAAGAAGTAATTCTTTCTTTTGTTTTTTATAATTTATTTGCCTATGTAAACTATAGTATAGTCCTTAACACCCTTTTCACGAGCTTCTCTGCCAACCCCATGCGGGTCTTTACCATAAGCTACTGCACTTACTACTCCATTAGTCGAAGGAACAGCTACCCAGTTCCCAATATATTTATGCTCATCTTTAATGCGAAACTCTTTTATCCCTGCTAAGCTATCATCCAGACATTCTTGTTCCATTTTAGCTTTAGAAAACATTGATGTATAAAAACCTTTTTACACTTTTGATATTTTCTTACAATTTAAGATACTTTTTTAAACTATAAGATTTCTATATTATTGTGGGCCTATGGTGTAATGGATAGCACAACCGCCTTCGGAGCGGTTAATCCGGGTTCGAATCCTGGTAGGCCCGTTCTATATCTCCAAGGCCCGTTCTTCCCGTAAACTTTATAAAATCACAGATATATCTTTTTTGAAAATGAAAACACTACCAGATGGAAAAATCATATGGTATTTAGAAGACGTGACTGAATTTCTCAACAAATTAATAGATAAATATAAGCTTGGTTATGATAAAATCAAGAAACATAAGGCAGACGAACCAAAACCCTATAAAGCCCCTCTTGGAAAGAATAGTAAAGGTGAAGACATGTTTTTGGAATCTTCAATAACAGAAAAATATTTCTGGACCTTAGGGGAGATAAAAATAGATTATTTTATTATTAAAAAAAAATTCAAGATATCTACAAACGGCTATTCTTTGAAGCCAATAGAAGATTATGAAGAAGCTTTTTCTGCTATAGAAAAACTGGTTCAATCTACAATCCAAGATAATCAGCTATACTGTCATAAAACCTAGCAGGAACTGTAGAATTCACAGGAAGGGTTATCTTTGTGTTCAATTCAATATAATCAGCCAACTTTTGCCTGTAATCTGTCCTTTTCTCAGAAGGAGCGCCTAATCTTTCCGGCCTATCTCCTTTTGGCTTAACCATATCAGGTATTTTATAGTCTCTTAATTGGTAAAGTATATTTTCTAGCTGGCCTTGCTCTAATCCTATTTGATACTTAGGAAGCTTAACCCCTATTATGCCTGAAATTTCCTTTATTAACTCTGGTATTGTTGTCATATAACTAAAAATAAAGTAAAAATTATAAAAATTTAATGTTTCTAGTAACATTTATATATAATAATGAAGAAATGATTACATATGCCAAAAGAAAAGAACATCGGAATAACAACAAAAAAACAAGATGACATGCCAGAATGGTATTCTCAGGTGTGCCAGAAAGCAGAACTAGCAGATACTTCTACAATAAAAGGCTTCATGGTTATAAGGCCAAATGCCTATTCAATATGGGAAAATATCCAGGCTTATTTCAACAAAGTGATAAAAGAAAAAGGAGTAAGAAATGCCTATTTCCCACTTCTAATCCCGGAATCATTCTTTAAGAAAGAGGCAGAGCATGCAGAAGGTTTTGCTCCTGAATTAGCATGGATTGAAAAGACAGAAGAAGATGAGGAGCGTTTGGCTATAAGACCTACATCAGAGACAATAATGTATGATTCCTACAGCAAATGGGTAAGATCTCATAGAGACCTTCCATTAAGGATAAACCAGTGGTGCAATGTATTGAGATGGGAAGTAAAGCAGACAAAAGTTTTCCTAAGAACAAGAGAATTTCTTTGGCAGGAAGGCCACTGTGTCTATGAAACAGAAAAACAAAGCAATGATGAAGCTTTGATGTTCTTAGATGAATACAAAAAATTAGTTGAAGACCTGCTAGCTATACCTGTTCTAATTGGACAAAAAACAGCAAAAGAGAAATTTGCAGGAGCAAAAACAACATATACAATTGAAGCATTCATGCCAGACGGAAAAGCACTGCAGTGCGGAACATCCCACAATCTAGGGCAGGGATTTTCAAAAGGATTTGGAATAAAGTATCTGGGAAAAGATGAAAAAATGCACACCCCTTGGCAAAACTCATGGGGATTCTCCACAAGATTGATAGGAGCAATAATAATGGCTCACGGAGACAACAAAGGATTAATACTTCCTCCAAGAATAGCTGAAAACAAACTAGTCATTGTTCCAATCATAAAAGGAAAAGATACTAAACAAATACTGGATAAGGCAGAAGAACTAAAACAGCAGTTAAAAGAATTCAACCCTCTCTTAGATGACAGGGATGAATACACACCTGGATGGAAATATAATGAATGGGAGATGAAAGGAATCCCATTAAGAGCAGAGCTTGGCCCAAAAGATCTAGCAAAAGACCAGGTTGTTTTGGTCAGAAGAGACACAGGAGAAAAAACATTTGTAAAGATCAAAGAATTAAACAAAAAAATACCAAAAATCTTAGATGATATTCATAAAAACCTGTTCACAAAATCACAAAAATTCCTAAAAACCTCAACAATAACAGCAAAGAAATGGGGAGATGTTGTAAAAGGAATAAGAGAGAAGAAAATAGTAAAGATGCCTTTCTGCGGAGAAGGAGAATGCGAAGACTGGATCAAAGACAAGACAGAAGGAGCATCCTCAAGATTAATCTCATTTGATGAAAAAGCAAAAGCAGCAGACAAATGCCTGCACTGTGGAAAAAAGGCAAAATATATAACTTACTTTAGCAAATCATATTAAAAGGAAAGTCAGGTGAAATTCCTGCACTCACGTGGAACCGTAAAGTCGGAATACTAACAACACGAGGTGTTTAAAATCAAAAAGAAAAAAAAGGTTTTGAAAAGCAAGCCAAAAGCTATTTCTAAAATAAAGCAATCAGAGATAAAAGAGATTCTAAAAGAGTTAGAGAAGCAAAAGAAAAAGGCAGTTCCGGCTAAATCTAAGAAAGTAGCTAAAAAGGCCGGTAAAGAAAAACTAAAGAAAATAGCAAAAAACATTGAAAACAAAGCACACATAGACTACCAAAAAGCCAATTTCTACCAGCAAAACTCCTTAGACTACAGTAAACTCTTCAGCCATATGGGAAATCCTTACAAAAAACCATATGAATCCTACACAAGCATAGAGAAACAAGAAGCAAATCCAACACTAACCTATTCAGAAGCAGAAAAAATAATAAAAAAAGAGCAAATAAACCTAATGCTCAGAAACAGCCTGGACAGATTAACTATAGAAGATAAAGAGAAATACAACTATTGGAAGGAGTTCAACAAGATGTGGAACATGTTCATGATAGACATGCAGAAAGTAGGCAATGCTATGCCTGGTGTATTTTACGTTTAGAGCCTCTCTAATGCCTGAATTCAGCCTTCTCAAACCCCTAAATTCACATATTACAGAGCTTCTGTTACTACTTATAAGTTACTAAAATAGAAAGATTTATAAAGGAGTAATATAAATTATAATAAAATGAAAAAAGAAGAAGTTATGTTTGAAAATAGGCCTGCTGTAATGAAAGAATATTCATTTAGAGAAGATTTCTCTAGCGAAAATGATTTTGATAATTTTAGAGGAGCAATGTCTATTGAAAAAGCAGGAGTAGATTACTGCAACTTAATTTTGGATATTAGATTTAAAGATAATATTGGCGGGCAGGTTGTGATGTATTCGTTTACGGATCCTGAGTTAGAAGATTTAGATTGTAATCCTAAATTATCAGCAAAGCTTTGTAAATTATCAGATTTGGCTTATCAATTATCAGCAATACATGAATCAGGAGGAGAAATATTCCAGATAGGTGATAAAGAATATAAAGTATCTAAAGTTGAAAGAAGAGACAAGGGAGAAGAAATATCTATTACAGATATATTAAAATAAGGTGATAATAAAATGATACCAGGTCAAGATTATAGGCAAGTTGCAAGAGAAAATGAAGTAGTATTCAAGAACGTATTAAGAGATTTGAGAGACAACAGGGCAGAAAGACCTATGGGTATGTATGTACCAGAAGATTTAGAAACAGAAACAGAACTTGATGAGATTTTCCAGAAATATTCTGAAGGGAATAGACATGGAAGATTTACAATTTGTGATTTTGAGAGACCTCAACCAGATTCTGCAATACTAAGTTTTAAAAATGTTGCAATTTTATCTGGTGGTGGAGCTGAATTAGAATATCTGGTTAAGGAAGATAATTCTGTTGAATATAAAGGACATGGCATGACTTTTAGAAGTTAAAACCATAACCTTTAAATACCCCTTGTATATTCATACTCACATACCCAACCCTTAATTCTATAAGAGGTTTAATTCTGGGTGGTAATTAAAATGGAAAAAGAACTTAAAACTGGTACAACAACTTTAGGTTTAGTTTGTAAAGATGGATTAGTGTTAGCAGCTGACAGAAGAGCTACAGCTGGTTATTTCTTGGCAGCTAAGAAAGTGGAAAAAGTTCTGAAGATAACAGATGATATTGCTGTTACAATTGCAGGGACTGTTTCAGATATTCAATTGGTTGTAAAGCTGATAAAAGCAGAGCTGAAGCTAAAACATCTAAAGACAGGAAAACTAAACACAGTAAAAGAAGCAGCAAACCTATTGTCAGGTATTGTCTACAACAATATTAGAAAATTCAGCCTAATACCTGGATTTACACATTTTATTGTTGGCGGCAGAGATGAAAAAGGATTCCATCTATGCGATTTAGCACCAGACGGATCTATAACAGATATAGATGATTTTGTCTCTTCAGGTTCTGGATCACCAATGGTCTACGGCCTATTAGAAGCAAACTACAAAGAGAATATATCTGTAAAAGACGGAATCAACCTAGCAATAAAAGGAATAAACTCTGCTTTGCAGAGAGATGTTGCTTCAGGAAACGGCATTGTAGTTTACACTGTAACCAACAAAGGAGTAAAGAAAGTACTGGAAAAACTGTTAGATACTAAACTAGAAGCTTAGATCTTCTAATCAAAACCCAGTCAATGGGTGCCGAGTTTACGAGCTAATAAAATAAATACAAGAGAAAATCGAGCATGGCAGATATCTTAAAAGAAATACTAAAGCAATTGCCAGAGGGTAAAATCTCTGATGCAGGATTTGAAGGAGCAAACATTGTTCTTTACACAAAAGATCAAGACTTCTTCCTAGATAACAAAGGAATGATCAAGGAAGTAGTTGACAAATTCAAGAAACGTGTAGAATTAAGGCCAGACCCAAAGATAGTAATGCCTCAGGAAGAAGCAGAAGAAGAGATAAATAAGATAATCCCAAAAGAAGCAGGAATCTCAAACATAAACTTTGACCCTGAACGTTCCAGAGTCATAATCGAGGCTGAAAAGCCAGGACTGGCAATAGGAAAACAAGGAGATGTCCTGAGAGAAATAAGAAAGACCACATTATGGGTTCCTTTGATCAGAAGAACTCCAGCTATAAAATCAAAGATAATAGAAGGAGTCAGGGCTGTTCTATACCAGGAATCTAATTACAGAAGGAAATTCCTGGACAAAGTCGGCCACAGGATATATGACGGATGGCTGAGAGAAAAAAAGCAGGAATGGATTAGAATTAGCTTCCTAGGAGGAGCAAGAGAAGTTGGCCGTTCATGTTTATTTTTACAAACACCAGAATCCAGAGTTCTATTAGACTGCGGTGTCAATGTTGCTTCATGGGATAATGCATACCCTTTCCTGGAAGTTCCAGAATTTAATATAAAACAGTTAGACGCAGTCATCATAACACATTCACACCTAGACCATATCGGGTTTGTTC
>JAHWIR010000017.1 GCA_019322435.1 Candidatus Woesearchaeota archaeon | reverse complement strand
TATCTGAGCGTGTCTTCCAAATCAAAGGACTATAAGATAAGGCTGCTGGAGATGGTGTATATTGATTTGAATGGAGATGACAAGGATGATATAAGCCTGACTTATCTTGGAATAAAAGCAGGAAAAGCTGACGTCAGGATAAGATTAGTGCCAAGAAAGCCCTTGGATATTGGAGGAGACTCTGCATCATATGTGCTGGACTTAGGAGAAGCAGCTCCTGTGGATTTAGAACCTTCAAAAATAGTGCACATTGCAAAGCCTATAGCTTATATTTTTGCTGTTGGTGCGATAATTTTCTTGATATTCATTGTAGGAAGGACAATCTACAAGAGCTATCCTGAGATATTTAAAAAAGATAAGTTTTTAAAGTTTAAGTTATTTAAAAAAACTAAAAAGAGGTGAATCAGATGGTATTTGTATTTGGTATTGATATACCATTAGTTGAAATGATATTTGTTCTTACACTTATACTTGTCTTGCTGCTGGCTTTACTGATATATGTTGTTGTAATCCTGAACAAATTAAATGAAAGGCTGAAGGAGATTCTTAGGAAAGAAAATCTGGAATTAAGGGGTTTGAAAACCATAGAGGAAAAAGAGCAGACAGAGATTGGCCTGCTCAGGAAAATATGGAGAGGGATGGTCTTTAAAAAAACACCTAAAAGAAAACCTAAGCCCCGCAAAAGAAGGTATGTAAGAAGAAAGCCTGTGAAAAAGAGAAGAGTAAGAAGAGACAGGTTTATTCATCCTTAGATGTTTTTGACCATGTAAGGTCCTTGTTTTTTATATTTTAATTTTTTATAATAATCTCTTACTCCTATTCCTGAGATTATTATGATTTTGTTTTTGTGATATGTTTTGGCAATTGATTCTGCTTTTTTTAATAATGCTTTTCCTAGTCCTTTGTGCTGGATTATTCCTGATTTTCCTATCTTGGCTGCCGGGCCATAGACATGGAGTTCTCTGATTAAAGCTGAGTCTTCTGCTATCTCTTTTCTTAAGGAAGATGATGGGAATCTTAATCTGCAGAATCCGTATAGATTGTTGTGCTTGTCTGCTGCCTGGATAAAGAATTCATTTCCATTGCTTGCATTGTAGTATATTTCTTTTATTTTTGGTTTTGCTAAAGTTTTTGCTCGTCCTATTTCCCTGCATCGTATGCATTTGCATTTTATTTTTTTTTGTTTTGTTATCTTTTCTACATACTGCCTTAGGTTAGTCCTGTTAACACCAGCTGCTGTCATATAAGTTGGGATGTCTCTTTGGATTCTCATGATTCTTACATATTCTGGGATGAATCTCTTTGCTTTTGCTATTATGTCTGCAGCTTTTTTTGTTGTTAGGGGTTTGAATTTATGTTTTTTCCATTGATTGTAAAGCTTTGTCCCTTCAACTACCATGCATGGATATATCTTTAGCATGTCTGGCTTGAAATCTGGATTATCGAATAGTTCTTTTAGTCCTTTTAGGTCTTGAGACGGTGTAATTCCTGGCAAGCCGAGCATTACATGCGCATTTATCTTGAATCCCAGATCTTTTAGGATTTTTATTGATTTGATTGTGTCTTTTACTTCATGTCCTCTTTTGATATTTTTTAGTGCTTTGTCGTATATGGATTGAACTCCTAATTCAACTCTTGTGCATCCTAATTTTAGCATCTCATTTGCTTGTTTTAAGAAAGCAAAATCTGGTCTTGTTTCTAAAGTTAAGCCTGTGCATTTGATGTTTGAAGATTCATTGCGTTTTTGTTCATTTTGTAAAGTGCTTTTGCTTTTCTTTAATTTTAGTAATTTTGCTTTGATATGCTTAGCTCTATCTGGGTCATCAACAGCTCCTGGAAGCTCGAAGAATTTCTTGAATTTGTTGTAATTGAATCTGTTCTTTTTATAAAATAGTTTTGAGAAGTCATTCATTGCTTTGAAGCAGAGCCTTATGAAGTTTTCCTGATATCTTTTATTGAATGAAGGGAATGTTCCTCCCATCACAATTAATTCAACTTTTTCAGGAGACTGGCCCATCACAACATAATGTTCAAGCCTGTTCATGACCTGCCTGTATGGATCAAACTCATTTCTTAATGCTCTCATTGTGGCTGGCTCTTTGCCTGTATAGGATTGCGGGATGTCTCCTTGCGGAGAAGCAGGACCACCAGGACACATCAGGCATTTTCCATGCGGACAAGAAAAAGGATATGACATGACAGCAACAACTGCAACTCCAGAGATTGTTCTGGTTGGTTTTGTGATAAGTTTTAATTTGTTTGCCTGTGCTGGTGTTGCGTGGAGTAAAATCTGGATATCTGTCGGATGTTTTTTTACCTTGTATTTTTTGCAGATTTCATGCTTTAATCTGTTTAATTGAACTTTGGTTGGCTGTTTTTTAATTATCTGTTCGATTAATTCTTGATACATCTGTTTCATAAGAGAAAAAAGAAAAAGATGGTATATAAAGGTTTGCGAAGTTTGTAATCTTAAATAATATTTTAGTTATCCTGGTAAATCAATGTTTTGTTTCTTTCTGGAAAGTCAGGTTGTTATGCCTGTTTTCTGTGTGATTGAAGAAAGGGTATATTTTATGGTTGTCTCTCAGTATTCTCATATCAAATCTTTCTGTCCTGGTGTTGCCTGCCAGGTCCTTTATTTCCGTTTTTAATATTGACCAGCCTTCAGGAACATCTTTTGGAATAATTGGCTTTATTTTGTTAGTATGACGATTATAGCAGAGTTTTAGCTTTTTCCAGTCTGAATCTTTATGCTTGTAATAAGCTTCTACAATGCATCCTGTTAAATTATCTTCAAAATCAGCTTTTATATATCCCAGGTCTAATTTTGCTTTTTTGTCTGTTGTTATGCTTCTTGCTGTGAACTCCCCTTTTGGATCCTTATATTGAGATAGTTTATATTTTCCAATTCCTTTAAGTTCGACAAAATGCTCTTTTTGAGGTGTAATGCAATCTTTGCTTTCGCTGTAATGATTTTTAACTAAATCATATGTTTTCTTTGCAGAGAAAATAGCTGTGCCTCCTATTGCAAATGTTAACCCAATTCCTGCAGCAATTAATCCAGCAGGTTTCCAGTAGTTTTTAGATTCAGGCCTTTTAGGAATTTTGAAAAATATATCATATTCTGCTATGTTCTTTATTCTTTTTTCAAGCTCGCTGTTCATGGTTATTATGCTTGATTTTAACAATTCTTTGATTTTATTGTGGCTGTAAAGATTCTCCTTCATCAATGGAAAGTTTTCAGAAAATTCATTTTTTATGTTTTTCTGCTTCTCTATTTCTGCTTCTTTTTTATTATGAAGTTCTTTTATGAAGATCTTTTTGGTTTTAATCTCTCCCATGTTTTGTCTCACTATCTCTTCAAGAGTATTTATTCCGCTTTCTTTTTTCCTTGTAGCTCTTTTTTTTATCTTAATCTGTTCATTGAGTTGTTCTATGTTCTGCTCAATACTCTGCAGCTCTTGTTTAGCCTGTTTAATTTCTTTGTTATATCTTTCAATTGTTTTTTTGCTTTCTAACTGTGCATATTTGTTTTGCTCTGTATAAAGAACTATCTTGAAGATTGCAGAATATGCCTCGTTTTCTGCAGGCTTGATTTTTGCACAGGAAGGCCTGCCTTCATTAAATTCTTCAAATTCTATTTTCTTTTTATCTTTTATTTGATTGTAAATAGCATTGGCTTTTTCAATAAATTCTTTGTCTTCAATCTCTATCGGATAAATATCCAATGGATTAGGAAATTCTCTGTTATCAGATTCTATGACTGCCTTTTCAAGTGTTTTTTTGATGAATTTTTTTGAATTTTTATCCAAAGCCCTGTAAAACTTTTTTGATAAGTTCTTTATTTCAATCATAAGAAAAAGCAATAATAGTGCCTTTATAAAGATTTTATTTTTTTTGGTTGAAATTGGTGGAGCGAGGCAATAATATATTAATTGAGCACAATCTTTGATTAGCACTTATGAATTTCTAAGCAGATTATCTCTCCAATATGAATAGAGAAAGCGATTATAAGCACCTTTATATAGTCTGAAGCCTTTATCACTAGTATGGAAAAACCCAACCTAAACTTTCCAAAATTAACGAAAAATGAGCAGTCTGTACTTAAGAAGATAATAGAGCATGCTAAAATACCTGATTTAGAGATTGCTAAAGAGATGGGGCTTTCTCAGCAGGCCATCTTTAAGATTAGGCACAAACTGGAAAAAGTAGGGATAATAAAAGGGTATATGCCTATAATAGATTTCAAAAAAATAGGTGTTGAATCATTGGTTGTCCTGGGCATAAGATTCACTAATCAAGTATGGGAAAAATATTCAGATGACCAAATTTCAGAAAGGATACAAAAAATCCCTCAAGTGATAATCTCTTATCGTATACCAGATTCAAGGATATCCCATCTTATTGTTATGGGGTTCAAGAATATGGAGAAAAAGGACAGATATCTCATGAAATTACAGACAAAATATGCCAAAGAGATTGAGATAGTGCACGTATATTCATTTTCAGTAGACAGGATTATTAAAACCAATCATGTCGGCCTGTTAAACGTAATTCTTGATAATAAAGAATTTATCAGAAATGATTTTTTCTTAGATAAATAACCACTTCTTAACGCAGTTTAGTTGATATCTACTACACTCATTTGTTATAGTTAATTCACTTAATATAAGTATGGTTAGAACGATTAGGACTATGAGATGCAAGCATTGTAAAAGGCAAATTAAAGGTAAGGTAAACCTTATCGGGCTTACATCCATCTGCCCTTATTGT
>JAHWIR010000016.1 GCA_019322435.1 Candidatus Woesearchaeota archaeon | reverse complement strand
GTTATGACGGAGGTATTTGCCTAGAATAGTTTTCTTTTATCAGCTTTTCTTTTTCTAAAAGAAAAGATGTAAGGAGTCGTTTTACGACGAGAAAATACGCAAATACCGAGTAATAATTGACCGCAACATTTTCTATACCTAAATTGCCAAATTTGAGGGATAGAAACCCGGAGGGCGTTAGTTTTAATGTTAGACTTCTAGAAAAAGTGTTACTACTCATTGTGTCCAGTGGAGAGAATCTTTCTGGTGCTTGAATTCTTGTGTTTAAGGCATTTTAGCATGCCACTGGTCACTGGACATGTGTGGACGCCAGATATATAAATTGATTTTACTTAGAATGTATTATGAAAAAAGAAAAATGGCCGAAATCTGGCCAAAAGCACCTGATTGAAAAATCAAGTAAGCGTTCACGAACAATGAAAGATAGTCATCCAATTATTTAAACATTTCGCTTTTTGGGCAGAGGCGAGGTGGCTGAGTCAGGCCTAAAGCGCTTGATTGAAGGTCAGGTAAGCGTCACGAACGCTTCGCGGGTTCGAAACGCTGCTGCGGAAATCCCGCCCTCGCCGCCCTATAAATGACAGATATAATATATTCAATGAAAAAGGAGATGTTGAGAAGAAAGTATAGTTTGAGGACTATTGAGAGCTATGTATGGTGTGTTAAGAGATTTCTGAAGGCCAATCATAAAGAACCAAGATATATTGGGAAGAAAGATATCAAGGATTATCTTGATGAACTTGCTTTGGGGAATAAAGCAGGAAGTACTTTGAATATCCATCTATCTGCTTTGAGATTTCTTGTTTATGATGTGCTGCATAAAGATTTTAATTTGAATATAAAATATTCTAGGAGGCCTAAGACTTTGCCGACTGTTTTGACAAAAGATGAGACTAAAAGATTGTTTGATGCTGTTGAGAATTCTAAGCATAGGTTAATGCTGGAGTTGATGTATTCTGCTGGGTTAAGAGTAAGTGAGTTGTTGAATTTGAAAGTTGAGGATTTTGATGAGAAGAATGGCTGGGTTAGAAAAGGCAAGGGAAATAAAGACAGGCCTTTTATTATTGCAGAAAGATTGAAAAAGAGAGTTCAGGATTATATTGAAACTAATTATATAGATGGTTATTTGTTCATTGGCTGGAATAATACTAAGATGAGCCCTAGCACTGTTCAGGCTATTGTGAAAAGTGCTGCCAAGAAAGCAAAGCTCAGGAAGAATGTCCATCCGCATACTTTGAGGCATTCATTTGCAACGCATTTGATTGAGGATGGCTATGATGTTACTGATGTCCAGCCTTTGTTAGGCCATGGCAGCATGCAGACAACAATGAAATATGTCCATATGGCCAGCCCTCAGATACTTTCTGTAATAAGTCCTTTTGATAACCTATAAAAGTTTTTGGCAAAACTTTATATACCATTTCTTCAAAATCAATTAATAGGGGTGTCTAGATGCAAACAAAGAAATTAGCAAAGCAATTTCGTGCTCCATTTTTTACCGAAGGTGAAAAATGAGAGTCATAGCAGACTTACATTTACATTCAAAATATTCTAGAGCAACTTCTAAACAATTAGATATTCCTAACCTGGAAAAATGGGCTAGAATCAAAGGATTAAATTTGTTAGGAACTTCTGATTTTACACATCCTGAATGGATAAAAGAGATAAAAGCAAATCTGACAGAGCAGGATGGAATTCTGACAACAAAAACAGGAATGCCTTTTGTGATGCAGACAGAAGTTTCCTTGATCTACACAGATGCTGGAAAAGGACGCAGAGTCCATAATGTTATTCTTGCTCCATCAATAGAAGTTGCAGAGCAAGTTACAGAATATTTCAAATCAAAAGGAAGAGTTGATTATGACGGAAGGCCAATCTTCAAGATTCCTTGCGCAGACATGACAGAATCCTTGATGAAAATAAGCAAAGACATTGAGATTATTCCAGCTCATATCTGGACACCATGGTTTGCATTATTAGGCTCAATGTCTGGATACAACTCTGTTGAAGAGGCTTTCAAAGACCAGACAAAACACATCCATGCGTTAGAGACAGGATTATCCTCTGACCCTCCAATGAACTGGAGACTGTCTTCTTTAGACAAATACTCATTAGTCTCATGCTCAGACTCGCATTCATTCTGGCCATGGCGTATTGGAAGAGAAGCAACAATGTTTGAATTAAAAACATTAAGTTACAAAAACATAATCAATGCATTGAGGACAAAAGAAGGACTCAAAGGAACAATAGAAGTTGACCCAGCTTATGGAAAATACCACTGGGATGGTCATAGGGCCTGCAAAGTCTGCCTCTCACCAAAAGAAACAAAGAAACTGAATGGCATCTGCCCTAAATGTGGAAAGCCAGTAACAATTGGTGTTGAATATAGAGTAGAAGAACTAGCAGACAGGCCAGAAGGCTTTAAACCAGAAGGTGCAAAAGAATACAAAAGACTGATTCCAGTCTCAGAAATAATTTCCAAATTACTAGGAAAAGGCGTTGCAACAAAAACAGTGTGGGCTGAATTCGATAAATTAATTAAAGCATTCAAAACAGAATTTAACATTCTATTAAATGTTCCAGAAGAAGAAATAGCCAAGATAACCAATGGAAAGATAGCAGAAACGATTATAAAGAACAGAAACAATGAAATCCAAGTACAGCCAGGCTATGATGGAGAGTATGGAATTCCAATATTCTCTGAAGAAGACAAAAAAGAGCAGCAAACATACGAAATAAAACAAAAACAAAGTTCCTTAAGTGATTTTTCATGAAAGAAACAGAAAAACTAAAAAAATGGTATGAAGAAGAGCTCAAGAGAAGAGACAAGGTTATCGACGAGCTGAAAGAAAAGAATCTGATACTGATGAAAGCATCTTTGAACACTTCAAAAAAGATAGCAGAGCTAACAGAAAAGCTTAAAAAGAAGATAAAGTAAGAGGTATATAGTGTATAAAGGTAAGCTTTAAATACTATATATTTTCACCCCATATATACAAAAATGGTAGAAGAAGAATTTTACGAAGAAGCTGTAATGTCAGACAGCGAAGACGAAGAAGAAGACGAAGAAGACACATTAGTAGATGCAGATGAGATGTCAGCAGGTGAAGCTGGTTTTATACACGGCTACAAAGAAGCAGATAAAGTAGCAAGTAAAAAAGCAGAAGCAGAAGAAGAAGAGCTTGAGTAAATCTGCAATTAATTCTTAGTTTCTAATAGGGGATAGTGCTCTTGTTTGGATTAGAATATGTTAGCTTTATAAAAGACAATAATTTTCATTTCTAATATGGGAAATATCATAGTACACCAAGAAAACTATAGCAAAATAATAATCAACAAACATTCTGATAAAGTTTGGAAACCTTCTGAAGAAATTGAAAAAATAATTGAAGATAGATGGCAGAAAAATTTAGAAAAAAATCCAAATATATGGTCAGCTCCAATGGTAAGATTAGAGAGCATAATTCAAAGTACAGATGCACTGCATTTGGTTACAAGCACAACAGAATACAAACAGCATGCTGGAACAAGAGATCAAACAGAAAAAGAAAACAGGGCAAATCCCATCTATGTTTCTGCTAATATAATCACAAATGATAATCAATTAGTGTTTGGATTAAGAGATAATTGTGACAGAGGAAACAACCAATATAATATAGCTGCAGGAGCAGTTCATCCAGTATTAGATGCTCCGGATGGAGTTCCTTCTTTAGGCGTTGCTTTGTATAGAGAAATTTTTGAAGAATTTGGACTAATCCCAGAATCCTTTGAATCAGTTAAGCCAAAAATGGTGTTTGGATTAAAAAAAGAACCAACAAGCAGTTTCTTATACAATATTAATCTAAATATAGGGCAGGATGAAGTAAAAAGAAAACTAGATGCAGCAATAAAAAGAGCAGAAGACTTTGGAATGGCTCCAGAGATGGTGGATGTTCATTTTGTAGAAAACAACCAAAAAGCAATCCAAAAAGAACTAGAGACAAATCCTGACAGTTACAGGCCAATGATCCAGGCAATGTTAAGATATATTTCTTCTTAGAAAAGCTTATATAGTTAATATTACAATTTCTTATAAAATGGTACTAAACGAAACAGCAATACTGACAGCACCAATCATAGGCCCTATTTTAAGGGTCTTCGCAATATTACAAGGCCTTATTGGGGGTTTGTTTGGATTATATCTGATCTTAGTTATATTGAGATGGAAAGAATACAGGAAACTGACACAAGTTATGAAAGACATAAGGCATGAACTAAGAGAAATGAACAGCAAGATGCCTGAGAAGAGAATAAGAAAAAAGAAAAAATGACAAAATTAAGCATATCAAAGGCAGTGCTTAATAAATTTCCAAAACTCAATCTAGGCATTATTATTGCTAAAAACATCAACAATAAAGGCTCTGATGCAAAAATCTATCATCTATTAGAAGAAATTGAAAATCTTATAAAACTAGACTTCACGCCAGCAGACATTGCAAAACACCCATTGATCTCTCCTTGGAAAACAGCTTATTCTGAATTTGGCTCAAAGCCTTCTTCATACAATTGCTCTGTTGAAGCATTGATGAGAAACATCCTAAAAGGCAGAGCCACACCAAGAATCAATAAAGCAGTTGACATATCCAATTATCTTTCATTAAAACATCTTGTTCCAATGGGTG
>JAHWIR010000015.1 GCA_019322435.1 Candidatus Woesearchaeota archaeon | reverse complement strand
CTGCTGACTGAGACAGATGCTCCTTATCTTTCGCCTTTTCCTGGCCAAAGAAATGAGCCTGCTTTTGTCATTGAAACAATAAAGAAGATTGCAGAGATAAAAAGAATGACTGAAGAAGATGTTGCTAATAACATCTATATGAATTACACTAATATGTTTTTATAAAATAAAATCAATAAAGTTTTTTAGTTTCTTAAGCATCCCTTTAAGGAAAGCTAAGAAACCCTCTCCTTTTTCTTCAGAACTATCCTCTGTTGTTAAATCAGCAGTTTCTTTGCTTTTACTGCTAATAACAAACTCTCCAGCAGAGTATGTGATCAGTTCATCTTCTGAAGTAGGTTCAGCAGTACTTTCACTTCCTCCACCTCCGCCAGAACTACTAGTTTCTTCAATCTCAGTTGCAGGGATTGGCAGCGCTCCTATAGACATTCTTAGCTTACATTTATTAAATTTTTCATTAATGAAAGTCAAGATATCATTTAACTGATTAATGGATAATGAAGTAGAGCCTCCTCCAAGAGCTTGATTTGCCATCTCAAGAACTTCTCCAATAGTAAGTCCTGCTGCAGGACCATTGTAGAGATATAAGTCTTCTAAGTAAGGTGGGGCATTTATTCCTAAATAGCCTGCTTTGTTGAATTCAGCATTGAGTGTTGCAGCAACTAATTGTCCTGCAAATGTGTTTTTATAAGATTTTCCAGGATTTGTTAAGCTTGTAGCTAGCATTCTGGGAGTTCCTCCTGATGGAAGAAAATTTTCTACATCTTTTGCAGTAGAAAGTGTAAGTGTATTAATGCTTCCAACAACTAATCCTGAAGGAAATACTGTAGAGAAATACATATCTCTTAATTCTCCTGGTTGACTTACTCCTTTACTTCCCCATCCTCCCTGTGTGTAGGTACAAAAATTAGGTGGTTGTGGTTGTGGTGGTGGAGGTTCGCTATCAGTGCAATCTAGACAATAGCCATTATTAATCAACCATAAATAATAATATACAGCTGCATATTCTGAAGTAATTTCGTTTATTAAAACATTCTCAGCGTAAGCAAGCAATTCTTCGATTGTATCTGCAGGAATATCTTCACATCCAATTTCATCATGCAATATATCTTCTTTATAGCAAATATTAGCAGATACAACGTTTAACCACAATATTAATAGTTCTCTTTTCAAGTCATCTTCTGGATTGCCGCCTGCGCTTAAGATTTGACACATATCATCAAGGTCTTCTAGTAATCCATGTGCTTGTATTGTTTCATAATTTGCTAGATATGCTGCTAAAGCAATGTCAGAACTGGTTGGGCCTGATTGATGGATTTCTACAGCCAATACATTATTTCCATTTTGTAATGAGCTTAGATAAGATGTTATATCATATTGATCCCAGCCAGGACCACCATCTGGAGTTGAATCATGGTATGTACAATAAGAAGAGTGAACATCGCTAGTGCCAGAACTTCTAGCAACTTCGTTGCCATTTAGGTAGGCTATAAATCCATCGTCATAATCAATATTAAACTCTAGGTCGTCAACAGCATTCACATCTGGAATATTGAAATGTCCTCTGAAATAATAAGAAGGTATTTTATTGTTTGGATCTGAACCATAATTTAGATTTGTGGTTATGAAATAATCTCCATAACCAAGGTATGCTTTACCTGTATTCCATCCAGAATCATCATAGCTTAAAGAAGTCCAGCTATCACTAAAGTCTGTGTTGCTGTCATCATATTTCCATTCATCATTAAATTTGAAGATAATGTTTTGTTTTAATATATCTACTGTATTAAAGATAGAAGATAGATGATTTATTTTCCACAGATAGTCTTCAAGCATATCATCATATCCATCTTCAGGACACTCTAGAAAACCATGGTGTGTAATGCAGTCTACAAAGTTTTCATTTAATTCGCTCAATATATCATATAGTTGATTAACTGTTAAAAGAGTTGCTTCTCCGCCTAATGCCTTGTTTGCCATCTCCAATACTTCGCCAACAGTCATTCCAGCGCCAGGACCGCTTGTAATAATCTGATATTCTAATAAAGTAGAAGTTGATCCTAGATAACCTGCTTTATTAAATTCTACACTAAGGGTTGCATAAACAAGATGTCCTGCAAAGACATTTTTGTAAGTTTTTCCAGGATTAATCAGATTAGTTGTTAATGCACTTGGCTTTCCCCCTGATGGAAGAAAGTTTTCTACGTCTTGTGCACTAGATAATGTAAGTTTATACATGCTGCCTAATACCATTCCTGAAGGAAATACAGTAGAGAAATGCATATCTCTTAATGCTCCTGGTTCACTTACTGTTTTACTTCCCCATCCTCCAGGAGTATATGTGCAGAAATCACCGCATTCATCACATACAATATCTTTCCAATGTTTGTATACAATACAGAAATTATTGCAGTGTTTATTGCAGGGATCTTTTTCTTTGTAAGGTTTTTTCCCATCAATCAACCCGTCTCCGTCAGTATCTTCTTTATTTGGGTCTTTATCCCATAATCTTTCTCCAAAATCATCAAGACCATCATCATCTGCGTCAGCTTTTCTTGGATGTGGCTTTGCACGGTACCTTACTCTTGTGTTGTTGCAATCAAAATATTCTACTGTCCAACCCAAGTATTCTTCTAGATTTGTAAGGCCGTCTCCGTCATCATCAGCATTAGGGTCACAATTATTTTTATCACCAAAATAATATTCTTCCCAAAGATCATTAATGCCATCGTCATCCTCGTCAGGTTCGTCATTATAATATGGATCATCAGGTAGTGGATGCTCTACTGCTATAACTACGGCGCTTAATAATATTACTAGAAATAATAATATAGCCTCTTTTTTCACCATAATCACTATTTAAACTACTCATGGTTTTTAAATATTTCTATTAAATGTTGTATAATCAAAACATTAATATATCCTGGATTTCTTTTTTATTGTAAAATGCAAAAAAGATGGTGGTGGCTTGTACTTTTAATTCCTTTATTTTATAGGCCTATTTTAGGATTATTGCTTGTTTTCTTATTGCCTGGATTGGGATTTGTTCTTAATCTGTTTAAGAGCAAATATTGGCATGAAAGAATTGCTTTGTCTATAGGATTAAGTTTAGCATTAGTTATCTTGAATGGATTTTTTCTTAATTTAGTGTTTGGCTTGAAATTTTGGTCTGTTCTTATCTCTTTGCTGTTAATAACTTTAATTCCTTTATGGATTTATTTTAAGAGAGAGAAAATAGATTTTAAGAAGATAAAATTTCCAAAATTAAATAAGAAGCAGACATTGCAAATTGTTATGCTTGTCTTTTGCTTGTCTGTTCTTGCAGTTAAAGTCTATAAGCCTCATTTTAGTAATCCTTATCCAATTCATCTGGATGAGTGGAGCAGGTTATTAGAAACTACACATGTAATTGACGAAGGCAGTTATAGTGACAGGATAAATCCTCAGTTCATACGTCTTGATCCTGCAACAAGAAGATTAAATCCAGGATTTCAGCTTATCTTATCTCAATTTTACATTGTTTCTGGAGTAGATCAGATTGAATTTTTCCAGTATCTGCCTATGCTGTTTGCAGTATTGATTGGATTTATTGTTTTTTCTTTTTTAACTAAAATTTCAAATCAGTGGGTTGGATTTTTTGCAATTATTTTCATATCTTTGATGAGAACAAATGAAAATACACTAGGGATTTCGTATTTAGTTGCATTGACTATGACTTTTCCATTGCTATATGCTTTGATGTATTCTTTATATAATGCTTTTCAGGAAAAGACGAGTCTTTATTTATTGCTAGCTTCTTTTCTTTATTTTGCTGTGCTTGTTATTCATGAACAGACAGGAGCCTCTTTTTTTCCGATAATATTACTTTATATTATTGTTAGTTCAGTAGTCTTTGCAATCAAGAATAGAGATCATTTTCTTGTCTCAGTAAAAGGGATTTTTATTGTTTTGGCTTCTTTGATTGTTCCTATCTTTTCTTTATATGTTGCAAAAGAAATTATATGGGAAGGGAGTTTTGCAAAATCATGGGAAATGCTGCTTGAGCTGTTTGTTTGGAAAGGTACAAGCCAGATAATATTTTCTTATAATTTTATTTTGTTTTATGGTGTGTTATTGGCGATTCTTGCAGTCATTGGAGCGATATTAATTTTTAAAAATTTAAGCATGCTTGCTTTTTTAGTCTGGGCAGTGGTTGATGTTTGGCAAGTAATGAATTTTAGACTTAATCAAGTTACTTATTTTTCATCAATAGCAAGAATAAGGCATCATGCTGTTTTGGGATTGATTCCATTATCAGCTTTTGCATTGTATTTTCTGCTTGATAAATTGCTTAATGCTGTTAAGAAGAATAAGGAAAAAGTGCTTACAATTACTCTAGTAAGCTTGCTTGTTATTATGTCTGTATTTTCTTTGACTTATGTTGATACAGGAAGATATCTTCCTGAAGGCAAAAGACCTAAGAGCGGATCGCTTATGGACCCACCAATTGATTATAAAGATTATCAAGCTATCTTATTTTTGAAAGAAATATCTAGCAAACAAGTTGTTTTAGCTGATCCAATGGTGTCTGCTGCTATCTATCCTATATCTAAGAATTATATTGTTGCATCATATCAAGTTGAAGGAGATGGTTTTGGAGGAGGAAGATTAATGGATGTCAGCCGGTTCTTTAATACCCCTTCTTGTTTGGATAAACAGATTATTGCTTATCAGAATAGTGCTGTGTACGTTTTATCGCATAAACCGATTAATTGCGATTCATTTAAACAGATTTATTCAGAAAACGCAAGATATATCTATGAGTTAGAATAAAGATAAATAAAAATGACATTTGAACAACTTCATTTTGCATTTGGAGCAAGCATACCTTTTATTATTTCATTATTTTTTTATGATAAGAAATTTATTTTTTATACTCCTCTGATTATGACTATTACAGGGTTTATTGCTTTTTTACCTCATTTTTTTGGCTGGACAGGAGCATGGACAAATTTCTTCTTTTTGTATGATATTATTGAGAATATATTTAGCAGAGGACAATTTTATGGTTATATTTTGATTGTTGCTATGTTTACTGTTGTTGTTGGTTTGCAGGCTTTCTATTTATGGAGGAATAAACATGCCTAATCCACAGGTTCATGCAGCTATTGGAATGATTGGAGCAGTTGTTATAGTTGGAATATTGTATTTGATATTTAAGAAGAAGTTTGAAGATAAGAATGTTCTTTTGTTTTTGCCTTTGTTTTTATTATTAGGGGCTGGGCTGTCGTTAATTCCTGATATTCCTGAGCTAGCTAGATCTTTTCCATCTGTTGCTGACCCTATTCATCTTGATTATCATGACAAGCCTGCTTGGAATATGCCTGTCTTTAATTTATGCTTTTTCCATCCTTATTTAGATGAACACTATTCTGAATCTTATGATCTTACTGGTTTGATATTGACTTTATGTGTTTATAATGGAATTGCTTTGTTTTATTTTTATCAAACAAGAAAAAAATAATAAATTTTTTATAGGTGGAGTGTAAATAAGGTACTATGAAAATCACAATAGACACAAAAGATGATTCTCATGAAGATATCAGAAAAGTCATTGCTTTGCTTAGCAAGATGATTGAATCTGAAAGCAGTCCTAATATATTTGGAGAGTCTAAGGAAGAAGCATCAGAGTCAGCAGGAGCAAATGCTTTTGCAAACATGTTTGGAGATGAAGGAACTCCTGTTCTTGAGCCTAGTCCTCCAACTGAGGAAGATGATGATGAAGAGCCTGATGAAGGAGCGCAGATAATGGAGTATTAATTAACATGGCAAAGATTGATGATATTAAAAAAGGGGTTGATGAATTAAGAGAAAGATTACTGATAGCAGAACCAGAAGATTTCTCTATAAAGGATCTTGTGTATGCTTTTTTTGGAGCTTTGTTGTTAGGGCTTACTTTTGCTGTAAAAGGGCTTTTGATTAGAGTAAGCCAGGCATTAACTAATATTCATGTGATATTAATAGTAATATCTACTTTACTGATATTGACAGCTGAGATATATTTTATCGGATACAGCAGGGTTGCAAAGAAAAAGGAAAGAAAATTTGGACAGTTTTGGCTAAAGAGGATATTGGCATTTTATTGTGCTGCAGTGTTAGTTGCTTTCTTTTTGATTTATGTATTTGGATTAAATAATCTTCCAGAGTTGTCTGTTAATTCTTATAATATACTAAAATTAGCTGCACTTATATCAATGCCTTGTGCTATTGGAGCAGCAATTTCTGATTTATTAAAGGAGATCAAGGTTTGAGTAAATGAATTTTGAATTTTTACCTCACACAGCGGATGTTAAGTTTAGGGCTTATGGAAGCACAATGGCAGAAGCATTTTCTAATGCAGCTCTGGCTTTGAAAGAGGTTGTAACAGAGGATAAAGTCAAGGGAAAGGTTGAGAAGGTAATCTCTGTTGAGTCAGAGGATGAAAAAGCATTGCTTTATGATTTTTTAGAGCAGTTTTTGATTTTGTTGGATAGTGAGGATTTTTTATTGGGCTCTGTTGAAGAGCTGAAGATAAAGAAGAATGAGAAATTTAAGTTAAATGCTGTTGTTAAAGGGGATACAGACTTGAAGAAATATAAAACAGAAACCCATATCAAAGCAGTTACTTATCAAGAGATGGAGATAAAAAAAGAGAAAGGCAGATATATGCTGCAGGTTATATTGGACTTATAGGTGGAAGAAATGGAAGAACAAAGGGCAGAAGCGAGAATGGAAGAAGCGAGAAAACCAGTTGAAATAAAGAAGATATCTGATATTTTATGGGAGATTCCTAAGACTGAAGGAATGAAGGTTCCTTGCAGAGTTTATGCTAGTGAGAAATTGCTTGAAAAGATGAAGCAGGACAGAACATTGATGCAGGGAAGGAATATTGCTTTTTTGCCTGGAATCTATAAGTATGCTCTTGTTATGCCTGATGGTCATGAGGGCTATGGCTTTCCAATTGGAGGGGTTGCTGCATTAGATTTTGAGAAAGGATGCATAAGCCCAGGAGGCATTGGTTATGATATCAACTGCGGAGTTAGGCTGCTTAGGAGTAATCTGAAGAAAGAAGATGTTCAACCTAAGATAAAAGAGCTGCTTGATAAATTATTTGAATATTGTCCTGCCGGACTAGGTTCAAGCAATATCCATGTTGATTTTGACCAGTTGAAAGAAATCTTGAATAAAGGAGCAAAGTGGGCTGTTGAGAATGGCTATGGAAATGAGGATGATCTAAAACATTGTGAAGAAGAGGGGGGAATGGAGCAGGCTGATGCAAGCGCTGTTTCTGACTTAGCCGGCAAAAGAGGAAAGAAACAAGTTGCTACATTAGGAAGCGGGAATCATTTTCTAGAAGTGCAGTATGTTGATAAGATTTTTGATAAAGAAGTTGCCAAGGCTTTTGGGTTGACTGAAGAAGGACAAGTTACGTTTATGATACATTGCGGAAGCAGAGGACTGGGGCATCAGGTCTGCTCTGATTATTTGAGAGAGATGGAAAGGACATTTCCTGATATTTTAGCCAAGCTGCCTGACAGGGAATTGATTTATGCTCCTGCTGGAAGTGAGATGGCTAAGAAGTATTTCAAGGCAATGGCTGCTGCTGCTAACTTTGCATGGTGTAATAGGCATGTGTTAGGGCATCAGACAAGGCTGGCTGTTAAAGAAATTCTTGGAGATGTTAAATTAGATACTGTTTATGATGTTGCCCATAATATTGCAAAGGTTGAAGAGCATATGATTGATGGTGAGATGAAGAAAGTCTGGATGCATAGAAAAGGAGCTACTCGTGCTTTTGGTCCTGGAAGAAAAGAAGTTCCAGAAGCTTATAGAGAAGTAGGGCAGCCGATCATCATTCCTGGATGCATGGGTGGTGGAAGTTATGTGCTTGTTGGAACTAATGAGGGAATGGAAGCAACTTTCGGAAGCACTGCACATGGAGCAGGAAGAGTTATGTCAAGACATGCTGCATTGAAACAATTTAGAGGAGAGAAGGTTGTTAGAGAGTTAGAAGAAAGAGGGATTGCTGTCAAAGGTGCTAGCTGGAAAGGCATTGCAGAAGAAGCTCCAGGAGCATATAAAGACCCAGATGAGGTTGTCAGGGTTTCAGATGAAGCTAAGATTGGGAAATTAGTTGTCAGATTAATGCCGATTGGTGTTGTTAAAGGTTAAGAATTATTCTTTGTTTAGTGCAATTATATCCTAGTTCTCTCCACATCATTATTTCTTGCATCCTCTTTAATTCATATGCCATATTAATCTCTACTGTTCTTATTGGAAAGAATTCTTTGAATATATCTGCAATAGGATCTACAAATTCTTGCATTACTGCGTTTGGAACAATACCATATTTCAAGCTTTTATCATATATTCTTACTTTTGATGGAGTGCAAGTTATCATGCCTCCTCCACGTATTTGAGATTCAGGAACACCATTTTCTTGAACAATATTTTTATGTTTGTAATGCTTGTTACATACTGCTCCAGCATATAGAGAAATAAGATCTTTTTGTTGTGCTAATATAAATTTCCAAATTCCACACCCTTCTTCTATAATTTGAGGATTTTCTGCGAAGCTTGCAATTCTTAGCTCTAACATTTTATAAATCTATAATCTTTCCTTTCTTTCCGACATTTATAACTTTTGTGTTTCCTATTTTTTCTTCAATACCTTCTGCTTCATGGACATGTGAGCATAATAGGATGTCTGGCTTGAATGCTTCAACTGCTTTTCTTATTCCTGTTGAGCCTGGAAAGAATTGAGTGAATTTTTCCATCTGTGTTCCAGTTGGATGGACATGGGTTACCATGATCTTTGTTTTGACATCTTTGATTTTTTCATGGCTTGTTTTTAGCAAGTTGTAAAGTTCTTCTTCTGATAATTGAAATAATCCGATGTTCGCACCGCCTGCTCCGAACAAGCCAACATCTCCTGATTTTATTGAATAACCATGAAGGTTGACTGCATCGTACTGTTCTGCTAAGAAATCTGCTGTTGCAATTGTTTCATGATTTCCAGGGATCAGGACAACTTTCTTTCCTTTTTCTTTGAAAGGACCTATTAATCCTTCAGTTGACATTTCTCCAAATGTTAAATCTCCACATAGAACAACCAAATCAACGTTTTCTTTTTCTGCTTTTTCTGCTAGAGACCTGGCTAAAGAAATGTCTCCATGTATGTCTCCAGATGCTAAGATTTTCATAAGAATTAGATATTTTAGAGGTTTAAAAACCTTCGCCTATCTCTCCCTAATCTTAATTTCATCTCTTTCTAGATGGACTAGTTTAGAAGGCCTGCCTTTTATTGGCCCTTCGTATAGAACAAAGCTTAGCTTTCTTTTGATTGTGTCATTGATGTCTTGGTCAAGGTCTTCAATCTGTGTCATGTATGGTTCATCTGTGATATTTACAGAGGTTGTTATGATCGGAACTCCGATCCATTCAATGAAAGGTGTTATCCAGTGCTCTGGCATCCTGACTCCTAAGCTGTCTTTTCCTGGAGCTACTTCTTTTGCAACTGGCGAGTCTTTTGTTTTTAATATGAAAGTGTATGGTCCTGGAAGTTTGTCAAGCCATTCTTTTGCTTCTGGTGTTATTTCACAGTTTTCTTCAATCCAAGCTCTGGATGGAGCAATTACTGAGAAAGGAGTTTCAGGACGCTTTTTCATCTCTCTTAGTTTTTTTACTGCTTTTGAGTCTAGCGCATTGCAGCCAAGGCCGTAAATTGTATCTGTTGGATGGATGAATACATCTCCTTTGAGAATTCTTTCTCTGATCTCTCCTCTTCTTAGCCTTGCTTCTGCACGGGTTATGACTTGCATAGAAAAGTTAAAATGATTTTAGTTTAAAAAGTTTGCGTATATAATATATGTTAAAAAGAAAAAGTAAAGAAAAAGACCTCTTCCCAAAGAGAGGAAAGGGAAGAGGAGAGGTATTCAGTGGTTGGTCATAGAATTAGCGTTAGAGCCATGAATCGCTGAATTGTATATCAAAGCTTTCAGTAGCAACGCTTCTTTTTGTTGCTCTTCTTATCTGCTGATAAAACAGGTCTTTGATTGTGTCATGGCTAACATCTGATGGGTTGTACATTTTGTATCACCTCTTGCATATAGCATTTTAAGCATAATTTGTCTACAAAGACTGATTCTGGCTGAATGTTTCTGTAATCAATGTTAAAGGAGTCTCTTTTTTCGATTTCTTTATCGCATTGAGCGCATGTTATGATTTTCATATAATCTTTCCAGTAGTTTGCATTTAAATATCTGGCGGAGGTCTTTGTCCAGTGACCAGTGGTATGCTAAATTGGCTTAAATGCTATAATTCAATGGATAGAAAGGTTGTGAGCACTGGACACATGTGTGCTAGAAGTCAGTCAGTTTTTTTGATGTTCCTTTGTATTTGATGATTGTTGTGTTGCCTTCATCTCCGCCTTCTGTCTTCTCTGTCCTGATGAATTTGCCTTTTTCCAGTTTTTTTATCTTTCTTTGAAAGGTTTTGTAGGAGCTTGAGCCGCCGTTTTCCTGATAGATATTAAACAAATCTCCGATTTTAGTGTTGCTGTTTTTCTTGATTATGCCTAGTATGAATTTAGTCTCATCTTCCAGGTCTGTTGATTTTTTAATGGAAAATTCATCCAGTTTTTGGACTGCAGCCTTTACATGCTCTAGATCTACTTTTCTGCTGGCTTTTTCTTCTGCAAGCAGAGTAGATTCTTTTAACAGGTATAATCCTGAGCGGATATCTGACAGTTCTGCTGTTCTTTTTGCCACTAATTCAAAAGCAGGGTCTTCCCAGACTTCTGGGACAAAGGCGTATCTCATCCTTTGCTTAAGAATTCCTTTTGTTTCCTCTGCATTATATTGGCGGAATTCAACCAGTTCTGCTGTCAGTCTTGATTTGATCCTTTCATCCAATGAATTTAACCAGGATTTGTAGTTTGTTATCAAGAAAACTGATTTTCTATATATCTCTTCCAGAACAGTGTAGAGGAATTCCAGATCTTCTAGCTTGTCTATCTCATCTAAGACAAAAACAGCTGTTTTTTTGTTGATTATCTTCTTTATCTCGTCCATCAGTTCATCTACTCTTTTGTTATGGATGAATTTGTAATTCAGTTGATAGCAGATGTCTGTCACTATCTTGAATGTTGTGTTCTTTTTCCAGCAGTTTATATAGATTGGATAGACTTCATCTGTTTCATTCTCTAAGTCTCTTAGAACATATCTTGTTGCTGCTGTCTTTCCAATTCCAGGAGGGCCATGAATCAACAGGTTTTTTCCGTTTCTTTTCTGGAGCAAAGGTTTTATGCAGTTTGCTAAATAGAATTGCTCTTTTTCCCTATATGGGAGAAGTTTTGGCAGGAAATCATAATCTAATGCAACTTCATCCCTGAAAAGAGATTCATTTTCCTTAAGCATATTTTTGAATAATGACATTTAATCCCCCTTAGGTTCTGAGAATTGGTTATAAATTTAAATATTTTTGGTTTTCAGTTAAATTTATATACCTAAATATTTACTTTTATTAAAAGAGGTGAATAATTGTGAAGAAATCTCCTGTTAAGATTATTTTTTTGGATGTTTTAAAGCCGCATGAACCTAATATTCTTGATTTAGGAAAGGTAATATGCCAGGATGAGAGTGTTCTTGATGTCAATGTCACTGTTTATGCTGTTGATGAGAAGACAGAATCTACTAAAGTCACATTATCTGGAAAGGATATAAATTTTGATAGAGTGAAGAAAATCATAGAAGACAATGGTGCTGTTATCCATAGTATAGATAAAGTTGTTGTTGGCAAGAAGGAGCTTATTCCAATACCTCCTGAAGTCACTCATAAATAAATTTGAAAATGTTAGGATTCTTATTTAAACATGAAATAATAAGGAGATATGTAGTCATCAATTCTTTTGACGGAGCTTTAACTCTTTTAGGAATTATTTTGGCTGTTTTTTTTGCAGGGGTGCAAGATCCTAAACTTGTTATTTTGCCTGGAATAGGAGCAGCTATTGCAATGTGTGTTAGTGGAATGTGGGGTGCATATGCAGCTGAGATTAGCGAGGTTGTCAGGAAAAGAAGAGAACTTGAAAAGCATCTTTTAACTAAAATCGGGAAAAGCAGCACTGCGAAAGAGAGAAATAAGAGAGCAGTCATTGCGTGCATTGTGAATGGTTTAAGCCCGTTTATTGTTTCTATCATCATATTAATCCCTTTTTTCTTTGCTTTTAATCTTATATCAATAAGTTTAGCTTATTATATATCAATTGCAATTATCAGCATTATCCTGTTTTCATTAGGTATGTTTACTGGTTTTGTCGCAAAAGAGAAGGTTTTGAAGAAAGGGCTTACAATGCTTTTGGCAGGAATTGTGATAGGTGTTATCTTCTTTATTCTTGCTAGGCTTGGCTGGTTATAGTTCTTTTAGTTAAGTTTTTATATTTTGAAATTAGCTGTGTGTTCTATGAGGATAAAATTAGGAACAGATATTGTTTATATTCCTAGATTAGAGAAATTAATGCAGAATGAGAAATTTATCAAAAGAGTGTTTCATGCTTCTGAATGCAGGGATTATAGAGTAGAGCATATTGCTGGGATATTTGCAGCAAAAGAGGCTTTTTTCAAAGCAATAAATAAAAAGCCTGATTGGTTAAAGATAGAAGTAAGAAATCAAAAAACAGGAAGACCAAGATTGATAGTTTCAAATGAATTAGGTATGCAATTAGATAATCTTGATGTCAGTATAAGCCATGACAATGATTATGCAATGGCTGCTGTTAGTTTATTGGTTAAAGATGGGCAATAAAAAGCAAGTCTTCGGTTGGAGTATGTATGATCTTGCCAATACTATTTTCTCAGCATTATTTAAGACAGTTTATTTTCCTTTGTTTGTTGTATTGGCAGGGGGAACGGCTTTTCATGTTGGTTTGGTGATGAGTGTTTCTATGCTGTTTGCAGGATTGATTGTGCCTTTTTTAGGGGCTGTTGCTGATATAACCCAGAGAAAAAAACTATTGCTGTTTATATTTACAGTTGTTTGTTGTGGTTTTACATTTTTTACTGGTTTCTTTGGTTTAATTCCTGTTTTATTAGTTGGGCTGGGAGCTAATCTGTTTTATCATGCAGGTCTGGATGTCTATGATTCATTGTTGGTGAATATCTCTACTAAGAAGAATATTGGGAGGATATCTGGAATAGGGACTGCTGTTGGATATGGCGGAACAGTGGTTGGTGTTGCGGTTGCTTATATTGTAGGATTTAGATATGGCTTTGAAACTATACAAGGAATAAAGATGATATTTATCTTGACAGCTTTGCTTTATTTTGGATTTTCATTGTTTACATTTGTTTTAGTCAAAGAGGTATCAAAGATAAAGATTGGAATCAAACATTTGAAAGAAGCTTTTAAAAGGGTTGTTTATACGATAAAATCTATTAAAGAATTTAAGTCTGTATGGATGTTATTGCTGGCTTCGCTTTTATATGTTGATGGTGCAAATACTGCACTAATATTTTTGTATCTATATGCCAGGGATCAGATTGGATTAGGGATTGCGCAGTTTTTGCCATTGTATCTTGGCATGGCTATTGCAGCTGGTATTGGTTCTTTGATTTTTGGCAAGATTACAGATAAGATAGGGCATAAAAAGACATTATCTATTATTTTATTTTTTTGGGTTGTGATAATTCTTGCGCTGTATATCAAAACAACCTATATAACTTTTTTTATAGTTGGGATAGTAGGAGGGGCATTATTAGGAGGGATTTGGACTGTGACCAGACCTTTATTGGTTGAGATAGCTCCTAAGGCAAAGATTTCTGAGCTGCTGGGTTATCAAGGCTTGACTGAGAAGATGTCAGGTGTTATCGGGCCTTTTACATTTGGATTGGTAGCAACAATTATTGGATTTAGGCAGGCTCTTTTGATTGTTGTTGCTTTGTTTTTAGCAGGAGCTTTTGTTTTGAGATTTGTTAAAAAATGAAAACTCTAAAAGATTTGGTTGATGGGCTGAAAGGAGATAGGATTGCTGTAGTAGACAGAAAAGAATACAGAAGGTTTAATTATAGTTATGATCAGCTGCATAATCTTTGTTTGAGATTTGCAAGTTTTCTTAAGCAGAATAATGTTAAAAAAGGAGACAAGATAATTGTCTGGAGCTATAATGGAATTGAGTATGCTGTTATAATGCTTGGAGCTTTTTTAAGCGGAGTTGTGGTTGTTCCTATTGATTTAAGATCTAATATTGATTTTGTCAGGAAAATACAGAAGCAGGTTGATGCGAAATTAATTTTTCAGACAAAATTCAAGCCAAAATCCAAGAAAAGTATTTTTGTTGAAGAATTATTAGATGATTTAGAAGAAGTTAAGGCAAGTAAAATTTCTACAAAGATTGATGGGAATGATATTGCTGAGATAGTCTATACTTCTGGAACAACTGGTGAGCCAAAAGGTGTAATTTTGACTCATAAGAATTTTGTAGCTAATTTAAATGCATTAAATCAACTTGAAAAGATTCGTAAAAATTTTAGATTTTTATCTGTTCTTCCATTAAGCCATGTTTTTGAGCAGGTGATTGGGTTTTTTATCCCGCTTTCTAATAAAGCAACTATTGTTTATATTAGAACATTAAAGGCAAGTGCTTTATTTGGGGCTTTTCAAGAAGAGAAGATAACAAATACAGTAATTGTTCCAAGGCTTTTGGAATTGATCCGTTCTGGGATTTTGCAGAGGGTTAAGAATGAGAAATTATTTTTAGCATTGATTAAGGGTATTGGAAAGCTACCTATTACTTTGAGGAAGATTTTGCTTTGGAAGCTCCAGGAGAAGTTTGGAAATATAAAATATTTTATGGTTGGAGGAGCTGTGCTTGATCCTGAGCTAGAGAAATTTTATGAAAATATAGGTATTCCAATTCTTCAGGGTTATGGGCTGACTGAGACATCACCTGTTTTAACTACAAATATTCTACTAGATAGGAAGGTTGGCTGTGTTGGAAGGATTGTTCCTGGTGTTGAACTTAAGATTGAGGAAGGAGAAGTGCTTGCAAAAGGAGATTCTATAACCCAAGGATATTATAAGAATCCAAAGAAGACAAAGGAATTGTTTAAAGATGGATGGTTGAGGACAGGAGATTTAGGGGAATTGAAAGAAGGGT
>JAHWIR010000014.1 GCA_019322435.1 Candidatus Woesearchaeota archaeon | reverse complement strand
TTAGAAATCTGTGCTCCCCAGATGATTTTAGCATCATCATTTAGTCTTCCAGAAATATTTTCAACAACTTTTCTTGCTTCATCTAGAGTCATGTCTTCTCCGCCAGCAACATTGATTAAAGCGCCAGATGCTCCTTCGATGTCAACATCTAGCAATGGGTTGTTGATTGCTTTTTCAACTGCTTCTTGTGCTCTGTTTTCTGTGTCAGATTCTCCTACTCCTATCAATGCTACACCGCCGTTTTTCATCACAGCTCTGATGTCTGCAAAGTCTAGGTTGACCAGTCCTGCTTTTGTGACTAATTCAGCGATTCCTTTTACAGCATTAGTTAGAATTTCATCTGCTACTTTGAAAGCAGTGTGCAATGGCAAGTCAGGGGCAAGTTCTAATAATTTATCGTTTGGAATAACAATTAATGTGTCAACAATCTGCTCCATTCTTTCCAGTCCGGCAACTGCATTCTCGTATCTTGTATTGCCTTCCATTGTGAATGGCATTGTGACAATTCCAACTGTCAATGCACCCATCTTTGCAGCTGTTTCAGCTATTATTGGAGCAGAGCCTGTTCCTGTTCCGCCACCTAAGCCGCAGGTCACGAATATCATATCAGCTCCTGCAAATGCTTTTTTAATATCAATCTCATTTTCTCTTGCAGCCTCTTCTCCTAGTTTTGGATTTGAACCAGCGCCCATTCCATGAGTTGTTTCCCTTCCAATCAGGATCTTCCTGTCAGAAGAAGTGTATAATAAATCCTGGGCATCTGTGTTTACTGCAATTGTTTCAGCTCCTATGATTCCAACTTCAGTTATCCTGTTGATAGTATTGTTTCCGCCACCGCCAGTTCCAACAACCTTGATCTTGGCTTTCTGCTTTGAAAGCATTTCTTCTAATTCAGCATCTGTATCTGATTTTGAAACATTTGTTTCTATTTTAGCCTCTTCTCTAGGAGCTAGCGAAGAGTCAGACTCGCTTGAGCTCGTCTGGGTACCTGGCTCAGGAGTTGGTTCTGGAGCAGATACTTCTGGTTCAGGTTGAGATATCTCTGGCTCATGAGCTGGTTCTGGTTGATAGCTTTCCTCAGGCTGAGATTCCTCATAAGATTGAGTTTCAGAATTTTCCTCGTGATTAATAAAGTCTTCTTCCACAGTAAACACCTCAATAAATTGTTAATGATTTAAAATAGAACTAATATAAAAATATTGTTATTCTAGAATAGTTAAATTAACCCTATTTAACCTTTTCCTTTTGCTTTACAGAGAAGGAAAGCTCTTTTATCGACGGAATAAGCTCTTTTACTTTATCAGAAAGGACACCTTGTATCTCTTTTGGAACTTCCTTGTCAGTTGTCACTTCTGCTTTTCCTTCTTTTAATTCAATAGGGACATCTTTTGCATTTAATGCCAGAGAGATAAATGATTTTAGCTTTTCTTTGTCATCTGTTATAATTTTATTTATTTTGATTGTGTATGAAACTTCTTTTCCTGACAATGGGTGGTTGAAGTCAACCAAGCATCTGCCGCCAGCAGCTGTCTTTATTATTCCCATCAAGTTGTCAACATTGACCTGCATGCCTGGCTCAGGCATTATGTTCTGTCTTTTGAATGCAGCCATTGGAATCATCTTGATTAGTTTTGCATCTTTTTTTCCAAAAGCATCTTCTGGCTGCAAGTCAATTGCTAGTTCCTTGCCTGGCTCTTTTCCTTCCAGTTCTTTTTCTATGCCTGGAAGCAGTTGTCCTTGACCTAGGCAGATTACAACAGGGCCATATGCAGTCTCTTTAGAATGTATTCCTATCTCTTTTGCTGTTTTTTCATCTGTAGTGTCGAATATAAGCTTTTCTTCTTTTAGTCTTCCTGTGTATTCAACTTCAATGAAGTCTCCTTTCTTGATTGCCATGTTAGAAAGAGTTTAATTGGTTTATTTAAATGTTATGCAATTAAAATTGCATAACATTAAATTTGTAAGGCTTTGCCTTACTTTATTTAAAGGTTACTCTTAAGTTCCTTCATCCATCAATTTCCTGTCAAGCTTGAGATCAGGAAGCTCTATCTTAATCACATTCCCTTCTTCATCTGTAATCTCTATATGGGTCTGCTTTTTTTCCTGCGCTTCCTCAATCTTTTCCAGTATCTCTTCGTCTGTTATATGGTCGTGCTCTATTCCTAGTAATGTTTTAATAGACATAAGATTATAATTGATTGGTTTTTTTATAAACTTTTTGTTTGTGCTTAGAATTACGGCCTAACAATGACCATTGTGCTGCATCTAAAATTAGGAACTAGTACTTCTTTTTTGATGTCTTCCTCTACTTCTTCTAGTTCTTCACCCCAATATTTGAGATATTTATTTACTTGTTCATCAAACTCTTTATCAAATCCTTTAATATCACAATAATAATCATTTTTTATTCCAGAAAACATGCTTGCTATTTTTGATTTCTTTGCTATTTTTTTTAGTTCTTCATTTCTTTCTCTATAAATTCCCACTGGATCATTTTCTTCTTTAACTATGGAGCTCTCTTGATAATCAATTAATGCAAATACAACATATCCATTTTTTTCACTAACAGTATTGCAAGAAGCGTCAAAAGTTTTTTGGATATCCCCTGTATACATTATACTATTATGATAGAATACTAAATCAGCTGATTCTTGCACTAGTGTATCTAATTCTTCCATCTCCCCATTAATGTACTCTACATTGCTGGATAAATCAATGTCTTTTTTTTGATATCTCCAAACAAGATTCTTAAATAGCTCTTCAGGAGTATCCTTATCTACAATAGTCACTTTTCCGTCTTTTTGTTTGGCTCTATTCAAGAAGTATATAACTGATAAATCAGGCACTTCTGCAGTCTTGCCTGTTCCTACAAGAACAAAATGAGGATTTTCAATTTCTTCGATTAATTCATCTAGAATTTCGCCTGACTCTTTTATCTTGGCATATTTATTAACAAATACATCAGTGTCTTGTTGTTTTTTTGTTTCTACTGCCATTAATACTCCCTGACTATATACATTATATGTTTTTGATTTAGTAGGTAGGTTTTTTATATAAAGTTTATGGTTTTTTTTATAGCTTCTCCTGGAGGAAATGACTTTTTTGTCGCACTTGTTCAGGGATAAGGGTAGATAACAATAAACTTTTTAAATAACCACCATTTCCTAAAGTTACGATTTGGGGGAGATAATATGACAAAAGAAGTACAACCTATTTTTATCATGCCAGAAGGAACTCAGAGGAGCACTGGAAAGAATGCTCAAAGGACTAATATAATGGCTGCTAATTTAGTGGCTGAAACTGTTAGGACTACATTAGGGCCGAAAGGTATGGACAAGATGCTTGTTGATTCTTTAAATGATGTTACTGTTACAAATGATGGTGTAACCATATTAGAAGAGATGAATATTGAACATCCAGCTGCAAAGATGATTGTTGAGGTTGCTAAAACACAGGAATCTGAAGTAGGAGACGGAACAACTACAGCTGTTGTTTTGGCTGGGGAATTGCTGAAGAATGCTGAAAATCTATTAGAGAAGAATGTTCATTCAACTGTTATTGCAAAAGGATACAGGCTTGCTGCTGATAAGGCACAGGAGATCCTAGATTCTATTGCTCAGAATGTTTCTCTTAAAGATAAAGATATCTTGAACAAGATAGCTGTTACAGCTATGACAGGGAAAGGGGCAGAAGGTTCAAAAGAATTGCTTGCAGATATGACTGTAGAAGCTGTCACATCTGTTGTTGATGAAGACGGCTCAATAGATATTGGTGATATAAAAGTAGAGAAGAAGGTAGGGACAGGAGTGAATGACTCTGAACTGGTCAAAGGGATTGTCATTGACAAGGAAAGAGTGCATCCTGGAATGCCTAAATATGTGAAGAATGCAAAGATTGCACTTATTGACTCTGCTTTAGAGATGAAAAGCACTGAGATGGATGCAAAGATACAGATAACAGACCCAAATCAGATGCAGGCTTTTGTTGAGCAGGAAGAGAGGATGCTTAAAGAGATGGTGAACAAGGTCATTGCTAGCGGAGTAAGTGTTGTTGTCTGCCAGAAAGGTGTTGATGATCTGGCGCAGCATTTTTTAGCGAAAGAAGGAATATTTGTTGTAAGAAGAGTCAAGAAATCTGATATGGATGCTTTGGCCAGAGCAACTGGGGCAAAAATAGTTACTAATTTAGATGATCTGGATGAAAATGATCTAGGATTTGCAGGATTTGTTGAAGAAGTAAAGGTTGGAGATGAAGAGATGACTTATGTCAAGGACTGCAAGAATCCAAAATCTGTTACTTTACTAGTTAGAGGCGGAACAGAGCATGTTGTTGATGAGATCAAAAGAGCTGTTGATGATGCAATCGGAGATGTGGTTGCTTCTTTAAAAGTAGGAAAGGTTGTTGCAGGAGCTGGAGCTCCTGAGATTGAGCTTTCAAAAGGCCTTAGGAAGTTTGCAAATACTTTGAAAGGCAGGGAGCAATTAGCTGTTGAAGCTTTTGCAGATTCTGTTGAAGTGATTCCTGTAACATTGGCTGAGAATGCTGGCCTTGATCCAATTGATATTCTGACTGAGATGAAGCAAGCTCATGACAAGAAGATGGTTACTGCTGGAATCAATGTTTTTACTGGCAAAGTAGTTGACGCCTGGAAGCAAGGTGTTATCGAGCCGTTGAAGATAAAGACTCAGGCAGTTAAAAGTGCCTCTGAAGTTGCTAATTTGATATTAAGAATTGATGATGTGATTGCAACTGGAGATTCAGGCGGAGGAATGCCTCCAGGTGGAATGCCGCCAGGAATGGGAGGAGGAATGCCTCCTGGAATGGGCGGAATGCCAGGTATGGAATAGAATTATTTTTAGCTTTTATAATTTTAAAAAAAATAAAAAAAATTACTCCTTTTTCTCAGCCATGCAATTTCTTCTGTAGAAATCAGCAACAAAGATGTTCTTTGTGAATGCTCCTGCAGGGATTCCTACAAGCACGATTATCATTATGATGAAGATAATCTGCAGTGCTATGCTTTTCAGCATTATTATGATGTAGTCTCCTATGTTCTGGAATACAGGACCAATCTTGCTGAATTCAAAAAAAGCACCAACTGTTTCTTTGTTGAAGAAATTCATTGCCAGCATAGGCACTATAAATATTCCTATCAATATACTGACCATTGTTCCGCTAAATTTCATTAAACCCAACATAGCTTGTAAACCTCCATACACTATCATAAAAGGTATTGCCTTCAAGAACATGAAGAATCCTAGTTTCAGATGATCACCAAACTGGAAAACAGGCAATTCTTTGAAATCTCCTTTTATCCAATGCTGTACAATTCTTATACCATATCCTCCTAATGCAAACCATCCGATTATTGGCACCAGTAGCCACAAGATGTTTAGCATACCCATTGCCCTGTTAAACGGATATTTGAATGCTGATTTAAATTTTATAGCTTCTTCCATTAATTTCACCCCACTTATATCTGTAATTTAGTTATCCTATTATATAAACATTATTATTTTCGATACTTTTATATGAAGTTTGAGTGAAATGCGAGTGAGCTCGGAACTCGCTCACAATTACCTCAAACAGATATAAAAGTCCGAAATTGTTTTTACAATTTCGATACTTTTATATATGGTTTTTCTTTATTTTCGATTATATACTCAAAAAGGTGGTGGATATGCCAGAAGAATATGAATTAATGCCTCATGAGACTATTGCAAAGATTAAGCATGAGCTGGAAGTTTTGAAGAAAAGAGCTTATTCTAAGGAAAAGCCTTCAAGGGAAGCTAAGGAAAGTATTGATAGATTAAATGAGAATATCAATAAATTAATGTCATTATTCCAGGAAGCTGCAAAAGAGATGGAAGCAGGAGAGGAAGAGCCTGGAACAGAAGAATTGATGAAGAGGATAAATGAAGTAGAAGAGGAAAACAGGAAGATAGCAGAAGGTATTCTTGTTGTTGCTGATATGATTAAAGAGCTGCAGGAAGGGGAGAAGAAGATTGAGGAGAAGATATCAAGGCCAGTGCCAATGCCGCGAGCGCCTTCAGCGCAAGCACCACCAAGACCTGTATTTAGGCAAGCTGGAATGGAGCGAGCGCCTTCAGCGCAGGTACCTCCACCTCCAAGACCGATGCCTCCACCTATGCAGATGCCACGAGCGCCTCCAGCGCAGATGCCTCCACCAATGCCACCTCCAAAGAGGGCAGAGCCTGAATTAAGGCCAATGGGAGGACCAATGCCTCCACCTATGCCGCCTGGAATGCCTCCAAGAGGAGCAGCACCATCACCATTACCACCATTACCAGAAGTCAGGGCAGGTGTGCCAGAGAAAAAAGGATTCTTATCTAAATTATTTAAGAAGAAATAGAATATGACAGACCAACAACTAAAGAAGTTTGTTAAGCATGTAATTCTAGCTGCGAAAAAGCAGGAAGAAAAGAAAAAAGAAAAGGATTTTCTGCAAAAACAAGTTGGGAAAGTAAAAAGGATAGCTGGAAGCAAGAGAATAGAAAAAGAAAAACTAAAAGAAGCTGTAAAGGAGCTGGAAGCAAGGATAAATAGGATTACTGAAAAAGAAAAAGAGCTGATCCAGGAAGCTGATACAGAGCATAGAACATCTGAGCACCTCCAAGCAAGGATAAAGGAGATAGAGGGGCATCTTTTTCAATTAGGACTGCAGGAAGCGAATACAACAGATATGCTCAGGAAAAGGATTAAGGATTTAGAATATGAATTAAGGCTGGCTCAGACAAAAAGAACTGAAGAAGTGCATCTGAACAGAGCAAAGATAGAAGAAATAAAGGAAACAATCTCTAAATTAAAGGAAAAGATAATCCATGCAGTGGAGAGAGAGAAAAGGATAGCTGCAATTGAGAACAAGCTTAGAACAGAGGCTGCTGAGAACAGAGAGGATATAGAGGAGATTGAGGCAGAGTTATCTAAAATCAGGATGCAGGAAAGAGCAAAAGTGAGTTTGCTTGACAGGATAAAAGCAAAGCTCCATAAAAAGCCAAAACTAGAGAAGTATGTAAAACCAGAAGAAAAAGCCTTGTTTGCAGAGCCTCCAAAACCGCCACTACCTTCTCCTAAAGAGCCAATCCCTAAAGTAAAGAAAAGGCCTGTTGTAAGCCATGATGTGCTTTTTGGAGAGCTGGAAGTAAAAAAGGGAATTCCTAAAAAAGAGAAAATGCCTGATTTAGCGCCTCCATCAAAGCCGCCTATGATAGAGCCTCCAAAGCAAGGTTTTCTTGCAAAAATAAAAAGATTTTTTAAGAAGAAAGCTTAGTTCTATTTAATATGGGAGTTTATGAAAAGTGGAAAAAGGACATAGAAGAGAAGATTTCTAAGTTTACAAAAGATGAGAAATTGAAAGAGAAGATTCCAGCTGTGATTAAAAGATGCCCAAAATGTTTTTCTTTGAGTTTGGAGTTTGATGTTAAGAAAGGAAAGATAAAATGCACTAAGTGCGGTTTTGAAGAAAATATTCCTATGTTTAAAAAATGAAATTTAAAGATGTAGTAAAACATTCAAAGACAAGAGAAAAAGCAAAGTATGATGGAGGCATAGCTGTTCTTGCTTATCATTCTGGAACAGAGAAAGGAACAGGAGATATTGCAGAGATGGTGCATGGAAAATCACAAGCTAGTTTGTATAAATTAAATACACCACATAGAGTTGCAAGCACAAGGATAACACATACACATTCTGATAAATTATCTAGAATAAAGGATCATGCCAAGACTGCTATTTCTATTCATGGGCATGGGAGGAAAAACAACGGGAGAGACAAGACAATCTATGTTACAGGGCAGAATAATTATCTGGCAAAGAAAATCGCTTCTGAGATAGAGGGCAAGCTTGGAAAGAAGTATACTATTGAGACTAATGTAAAGAACACGCCAAAGCATCTGAGAGGAGAGAGCCAGTATAATCTTGTCAATAAGTTTGAGAAAAAAGGAGTTCAGGTAGAGCTGCCTAAGAAACTTAGGGACTCTTCTTTGCACAGAACCTATGTTGCAAGGTCTATTTCAAATGTTGTGAAAAAAGAAAGCGGCAAGTATAAACCAATGTATGAAAAGGCTGCTTAGAAAGATATAAATATAATAAGAGAAAAGGTGAATAAATATGGTAAATAAAGAACAGAGAGTTGGAGTTTTTGTTGATGTGCAGAATCTTTATTATTCTGCAAAGAATTTGTATAATTCAAAAGTAAATTTTACAAATGTTTTAAGGAAAGTAGTTGACGGAAGGAAGCTGATCAGGGCAATTGCATATGTCATCAGGACAGAGGCAATGAAGGAGAAGACTTTTTTTGAGGCTTTGGAGAAGATTGGTTTTGATATAAAAGCAAAGGACTTACAGATATTCCATGGCGGGCATAAGAAAGGAGACTGGGATGTCGGCATTGCTATGGATATAATTGAGCTAGCTCCTAAATTAGATGTTGTTATTCTAGTCAGCGGAGATGGAGATTTTGTTCCTCTGATGCTTCATGCAAGGTCAGCTGGATGCAAGATTGAGGCCTGCTCTTTTGGAAGGAGCGCTTCATCTAAGTTAAAAGACACAGTATCTATGTTCTATGACCTGGATAAAGACAAGAACAAGTATACTATCAGGTCTACTCTCAGAAGACCTGCTGTCAGGAAACCTGCTGTTAAGAAATGAAGCTTGCACAATTTTTTATTATTCTTTTTATTATATCAGTTCCTATTATTACTGTTCTTGGAGCATTCAGATGCAGTGCATTTGATAATGAGCTGGCTGGTTTTTTGAAAGGCAATGGAGATATCTCTGCATTTACACAAGAAGAGCAAGAGCATTTGATTGAAGTGAGAGAGGTAATGCAGGGATTTTTATTTGTTCTTTATGCTGGTGTTTTGATTTTAATTGTTTCAGGGGTTAGTTTATATTTTGCTGATAAAAAAAAGTTTGTTGTTAATATCGGCAAAGCATTGTTCTATGGTGGGATATCAACAGTCGGCTTGGTTGTTGTGCTGTCTTTATTATGGCTGAATTTTGACTGGATGTTTGCTGCCTTCCATAAAATGTTGTTTGAAACACAATGGCAGTTTCCTGCTGATTCTTTATTGATTCAGATGTTTCCTCAGGCATTTTTTGTGAATATGCTGATGAGGATATTGACGATTTCCTTGATTATTGGGATTGCTGTTGGAACTGCTGGATTTTTTATAAAACAAAAAATATATAAACAATCTTCTAATTCAGGTTAAGATAAAATAAAGAGGGGTTTAATAAAATGCTATTTGTGAATTTTAAAACATATGAATCAGCAACTGGAGATAAGGCTGTTGAATTAGCCAAGGTATGCGAGAAAGTTGCTGAGGAGACTGGAAAGGAAATAATATGTGTTGTGCAGGCAGTTGATATCTATAGAGTTTCTCAAGCTGTTAAATTAAAAGTTTTTGCACAGCATGTTGATGATGTTGATTATGGAAGCAATACAGGCTTTATTATGATTGATGCTCTTAAGCAGGCAGGAGCTGTTGGAACTATTATTAATCATTCTGAACACAGGCTGCCTTTGCAGAAGATAAAGGATGCTGTTGAGAAATGCAAGCTTAAGCAGTTTCCTGTTCTGGTATGTGCGCAAGACCCTGATGAGGTTGAGCAGATGACAAGGATGGAGCCAAACTGGGTTGCTTACGAGCCGCCTGAACTGATTGGAGGAGATATCTCTGTATCAACTGCAAAGCCTGAACTGATAACTGAAAGTGTTGAAAGGGCTATGTTAAGAGAAAAACCTTTGATTGTTGGCGCAGGCGTCAAGAACAATGTGGATGTCAAGGTTTCAATGGATTTGGGTGCAAAAGGCATATTGGTTGCATCAGGCGTCACAAAATCAGATGACCCAGAAGCTGCTTTGAAAGACTTGGTTTCAGAACTTTAGTTGAGCAAACCTCAAAGTTTAAGAAACAGTAATATACATTCTTGATTTTTTGTATAATCCTCTTTCTCTAGTTACATTTACATGGTAGATATATGTTCCTTTAAGAGCATTTTTAGGGACAGCGATATTCATTGGAAGGTTTTTTTGTGTTCTTGTCTCTAGATAGAAGTCTGGGATAAAGATTGGCCAATCATCAGGGCTTAATTGAGATGTATTTAATACATTGTTTAGTTTATCGTATGCATCTTTGAATGTTAGTTTAACATTGAAGTTTCCAGAATCTTTTACATTCAGAATGCCAATCCAGGCAATGTCGTCTTTTCCTCTTTCTACTGTTTTTGTTGGGATGGCAACAATCTCTCCTTGGTTGAATAGAATATTGATCTGTTTTTCTGTCTCTTCTTCTATCTCTGATTTTATTGTCTCTGCTTCAAGAAAGTATCTGTTGATTAAAAGAATTCCAAGGCTGAGCATTACAATTGCAATAATCACAACAACAAGAAAATTTATTGAGAGTTCTAAGGCTTTCTTATTCATTTTAAAACATAAAAAAAGTGAAGCCTTATTTCAAGACTTCGTATTCTTTGATGATAAGCACCATGAACAGTATCAGCAAAGCCACTCCAATGACAACGTAGTAAAGGCCTTCTCCTATTGTTACTGTGAGCATCTTATAGACACCAAATGCAATGATACCAAAGCCAAGCCATAAGAATTTATCCAATACTAATTTCATGATTTCAAATTCCTGAGCTTCTGACATTCTTTTCTTCATTTTTTTGACCTCTCGTAAAAAAAATTAAGCCTAAAAATCTTCGATTTTTCTTGTTTCATCTTTATCACCCGACTGTTAGGAAGAATTCTGTCTGCCCAAAGACACTGCAACTAGGATCTTCTTCTGCACAGACCCCATCCCATATTCCTTCATATGCAATTATCTTGAACAGATAAAGCCCTTTCTTGGCTGTTCTTGGAACATTTATCTGGATTTTTGCTGTCTTTGTATCAGCTGCAGGAACAGCGTACTGGTCTGGCCCTTCAAAATATTCATACCAGCCTGTTGGCTCCTGGTCGCATTTTCCTGTTGTGGGGTCTTTATCAGGACAGCTGAAGAGTTCTATCTCGATTCCCAGGCTGACTGGAACATCCAGATCATTTCTAATGCCAAAGCCCTCTAATGAAGTAGAACGCGGCGGCATGGTATATCTTGATTTTGAGAATACCAATGGCTCAGTGCTTGTTGTCAAGTCCCTGTTCAGGTTTTCTGCTGTCTTTTCAAATGTTGTTTCACTCAGGTCAACCAATTTACCAAACATCCCTTTGATAAATCCTAAACCCAGTCCTAATAATGTCATTGCCAATACAACAATAACAATAGCATTTATAGAAAGATTCAATGAGGCCTTTTTATTAGGCAGTCCTCTATCAATTATCATATAACACACCTCTTTTTGATTATAATAGTAGTTATTTTGCTCTATTCCTATATAAAAGTTTCTATAAGTTTTATTGATTACTCTAGCAAAAAGCAATATTTAAATATAACTGATAGTTTTTAAATAACAAAATTGGTGTTTAGATGATGAAGACAAGAAAGTTAATTCTTAGCTTGATATTAGGCTCGATAATCGCGTGTATTGTGTTTGCTGCGACAGCTCCAACGCATTCAAATCCTTGGATTGGAGCCCATAACAGATTTACAGACGGCTTGGTTGCTGAATGGAGATTTGAGCTTTATGCTGAAGATGAAACTTCTAATAATAATGATGGAACAGTAACAGGAGCAACATGGACAGATGAAGGCAGGGTTGGAAAGGCTTATGAGTTTGATGGAAGCAATAGCCATATTGAAATCGCTCATGATAGTTCTCAATTATTAACAAATGGTTTTACAATTTCTGCTTGGGTAAATCCAAGAAGTGTTGGAGAAACAGCAGGAAGAGTAATTCAAAAAGGGACAGGTTCAGCAGCAGGAGGGTATATAGTGTTTCAATCAAATGGAATGGTAGCCATGTTAGTAAATGGGGGACAAATAATATATTCTGGAGCAAATTCAGTTCCATTTAATCAATGGAGTCATATTAGTTGCACAGTAGCTTCAGATGGATTAACAACATGGTACATTAATGGAGAATTATCTGGGACTCCAGATACACAAGGGGATTTATCAGGAATTACAGATACAAATCCGTTATATATAGGCGATGACAATACAGGAGTTAGAAATTTTGACGGAACAATAGATGAAGTAATCCTCTGGAACAGAACTTTATCAGCTTCAGAAATAGAGGACTTGTATAATACAAGCAGCGGACAATATGCTTATATTGACCAGGATTTGGGAGTTAGTGCTAATAATACTTATGATGCAGACTGCGATTCTGTCAAGAGTATAATAAACTGGTATGTGGATAATGTTTCAATTGCTGTTTTGAATATGCCGTTTGAAGCAATAAAAGAACCAGATTCAGAAGGAGACCATGCTGCTGGAGAAGGTGGAGAGCATACAGCAGTTGATAGTTCTGAACAAGTAGGACATTGGAGATTTGAAGGCAACGCAGATGATTCAACTTCTAATAATAATGATGGGAATGTAACAGGAGCAGTTTTAACAAGAGAAGGATTGGTTGGAGAGGCTTATGATTTTGATGGAAATGATTATATTGATATGGGTGATGTTTTAGACCAAGGTTATAATACTTCTTTTTCAGTAAGTGTATGGGTAAATAATGCTGATACTTCTAATACCGATGCTATATTGGGGAAGAAAGACAGCTTAACCAGTCCAGCTAATGCAGGATTTTCAATTTATTTTTCAACCACACATTCTGCTATATTAATCTCTAATGGTTCTGCGAGGTCTTATACTGCTGGAGGCAATTATGATGATGTTGGAGAATGGATACATCATGTTTTTATTTGTAATCGTGAACTGGGCAGGTTACAGGTTTATAGAAATGGTGTATTAGAATCTAATGAAACAGGTGCTGAGAATAATATGGCTACTATTTTGAATCTTTCTAATACTAAGACATTTCAGATTGGTGCTGTGGATGCAGGCACTGCATTTGATGGAACACTAGACGAAATTATATTTTTCAACAAAAGTTTAACTCCAAGTGAAGTAAGAAGTTTATATAATGAACAAAAACCACATATGGTTGGAGAATGGCAGTTTGAAGGCAATGCAGAGGATAATTCTACTTTTGGAAATGATGGGATAGTGACAGGAGCAACCTTGACAAGCGATGGTATGGTTGGAAAGGCTTATGAGTTTGATGGTGTGGATGATTATATTGATTGCGGTAAGGATTCAAGCCTTAGTTTAACACAAAACTTTACTATTTCATATTGGGTAAAAATCTTCGGCTGGACAGGGGCAGCTTCTGATAGAGCTGGAACAATAAAATATGATACAGCTATAGATACAGGGACAGTAGATTTTTATCATAGGTTAGAAAATGACACTATTATTTGGAGACATAATGATTTAAGTGAGGGTGATTCTAATTTTGCGATAACCAACAATTTAAATGAGTGGATTCATATAGCATTAGTTTATAATAGCACAGCTACTATTGTTTATAAGAATAGTGTTGAAGTTAATGTTGATGATGTTAATGGTTCATTTACTCTTGATAATTATTATCTTTATCTTGGTGCAGATTATGGCTCTGGAAAAGGAAATTTAACTTTAGATGAAGTTATGATTTATAACAGAACTTTATCAGCTGATGAAATACAAGATATATATGAAGATCAGGGAGGCAGTTTAAGAGGAGACTGGAGGTTTGAAGGCAATGCAGATGACAGTTCAATATTTGGTAATGATGGAATAGTGTATAATGGTGCAGTTCTTACTGACAGCGGCAAGTACGGGCAGGCTTATGAGTTTGATGGTATTAATGATTATATTAGTGTTCCTTTTGATCAGAGTTTTAATTTTACTGATGCTGTTACTATGAGTGGTTGGTTTAATCTTCAAGAGACTATAGTAGCAACAAGCGACCCATTGCATTGGAGAAGAAATCAAATAGAACTGTTTAGAACATCAACTAATACGCTTTCAGTATATGCAGCTACAGATGGTGAACCTTGGCATCAGGCAGTAACAAGCGGAGTTCTCGATGTTAGTGGATGGCATTATTACGCTGTAGTTTATGATGGGACACATGCAGAAATATATTTTGATGGTATGAATGTATCTTCTACTTATTGGAAAACAGATGGTAACTTAGCAGATATAGCAGGGATAGTCGGAATAGGCAAGGGTTCTAGTAATAAATATCTTAATGGAACAGCAGACGAAGTAAAAGTATACTCAAAAGCTTTGTCTGCTTCAGAAATTTTAGAGCTTTATAATAAGACAGCAAAGGATTACAGCGGATATGGGAATAATGGAAATATAAGCGGGCCAGTTTGGCAGTCATCAGGAGGTTATGACACCTGGGGTGCTTATGAGTTTGATGGTGTGGATGATTATATTGATGTAGCTGATGGAGGAAGTCTTGCTGTAACAGAGAATATTACTGTCTCTGCTTGGATTAATCCAACCTATTCAGCAGGCCATTCAACCATATACCATAGAGGAAGCAATGCAGGATGGAATTCTGGAGTTTGGTTTTCTGTACAGGATACTAAATCCCTTCATTTTAAATTGCATGATGTCTGTGAATCATTCAAAACCCCAGCAAACTCATTTGACTGGGGAGAATGGACTCATGTAGTTGGAGTTTATAATGGGACTCATTGTTCAGCTTTTATTAATGGTGCTTATAAAGATGCTGACCCTGGAACAGGAAGTATAAATTATCTTGGCACTGAGGTTGCTATTGGCAGGCAAGCAGCTGCAGGTATATATTATTTCAACGGAACAATAGACGAACTAATGATATTTGATAGAGCATTATCACCAGAGCAAATCCAGGCATTGTATGAAAACCAAACCCAAACAATTATGTCAGAAGAGACTCTTGGAAGAGAGAATTGGTCAGCATGCTTAACTCCGAATGATGGAACCCAGGATGGACTTGAGTATTGCAGTGCAGATATACCAATAGAACCAACTGCTTGTTCTATACCAGGAGATGCTATTGCAGAGGAGGTTGTGAATTTCAAAGATGCTACAGCAGATGTTGATGTGACTGTTAATGTTTATACAGCGAATGCAGAAGGCAATCCAAATCCAGTTAGCGGACATCATACTTTTTGCTATAGGATAACTTCTGTTAGGAATGGAACAGTAAAGAAATTTAGTATATTTGATGTAGTAGGTCCTGAAAATGTAGACCATACTTCAGTAATAGGTGGAAAAGATCCTATTAGTGAAAACATTATAGGTGGGAATGTTAGCTGGGACTTCAGACCAACAAATAATTTAACTGTGGGAGAAATTTCAGCTGGTTTATACTTTACCAGCTCTCAGCCTATTGGAAAACGGGCTGCTGAAGTACTTGATGCTCCAGTAGGGGGAGAAATATCAGCGGCTGTGCCAGAATTTACAACAATTGGAGCATTGCTATCAGTCTTTATAATTACATTTGGATTTTTTTATATAAAAAGAAAGCAAAAAAATAAAAAAGGACAACTACTAAGTTCAATAGTATTCTTAGTAATAGTGTTTGTAATAATAATAATCGCATTAATAATAGTAAAGCCATGTCCGACACCAGGAACTGCTTATGCTGTAAAAGAAATTTGTGATGGTAATGTGGTAGAGAAAGTAGTCCCAAAAAATACTCCTAGTATGAAATTAGGGATTCTTACTGATAGCGGAGAGTCGATGGGAACTGTTCCGTTAGAAAGCAATAAGAAATTTAGGATTGATGATAAACCTTTTAATATGTCAAAATTAGACGCGAGTTCTGTAATATAATTTCGATACCTTTATAAACCAACTTTTAATCCTAATCCCTATGGCAAAGACAAGAAAATTTTGTGCGTATAGGAGAGTAGACAGGCCTTATACTAGGATCAGTAAGTTTAGACAGAAGTCTTATATCAAGACAACACCTAATATTACTGTTGTGAGGTTTGATATGGGGAATGCTGCAAGGCAGTTTGGCTATACTCTTGAGCTGAAGTCAAAAGTGGAGTGCAATATAAGGCACAATGCATTTGAAGCAGCAAGGCAGTCAAGCAACAGATTATTGGAGAATACAATAGGGAAAAGAGCATATTTCTTAAAAATTAAGACTTATCCACATCATATCATGAGAGAGAATCCGTTGGCTGCAGGAGCAGGAGCTGACAGGATGAGCACTGGTATGAAACATTCATTTGGAAACCCAATTGGAAGTGCAGCAAGAGTCAAGAAAGGGCAGACAATAATGGAATTAAAAGTGAACAAATCAAATCTTGACACTGCGAAAACAGCAATGAAAAGATTCCAGCATAAAATGCCTTGCGGATGCCAGATAGTTGTCAGTGAAAATCCTAAGTAGAATTATTTCTTATTTAAAACTATTACAGACCCAACCTGATGTATCAATTCAGAGCGAGTTTTTTCTGCAATCTCTTTTGCCATTTCTTTTTTGTCTTTTCCATTTAATGCTGATTTCAATAATTTAATCTTGATGAGTTTTCTTTTCTTTAGCTGCCTTTTTATCTCTTCAATCGCTCCTTCTGTGACTCCTGCTTTGCCTATCCTTAGGATTGGCTGGATGTATTTTGCTTTTTCTGCCATTATCTTTTTGAAGGTTGTCATTTGTGCCTCTTTGTTTTTGGGTGCTTGTGTTTTAAATGTTTTCTTGTTTTTAGTTCTTTAAGATGGGTTAGTTTGTATTTCAGCATCTTGTTGACATCTATTCCTACTTCTTCCAGTAATAATGAGACCCTTTCTCCGCCCAGGAAGTGAGGCAGGATTACATAATCTGCTCCTGCTTTATACAGGTCAATTGCATCATCTACACCCATTGAAGTTACAATGAGTAATGCCCTGCTTTTCATCCTTCTTGCTTTTTTTATAAGCATCAAAGAGTCTTGTTTTTCAGGGATTGTGGATATGATCATCTTAAGGTTCTTCAAGTCAAGCCTGTTGAGGATATCAACATCACCAACATCTCCATACAAGCACGGAATTTTTTTCTTAGCCAGGTCTTTTATGACTTCAGGATTGTAGTCAACAACAACCACATTGCGGTTTTGTTTCAATAAAGTACTGAAAATATTATAGCCAAGCCTGTCATAGCCGATCATCAGTACATCTTTTTTTATCTTAGGAGCATCATAATCAATCTCTTTGTTGTAAGGGATCTTTTCAAGGAATTTGAAATATCTGTTGAACATCTTATAGCCAAACTTTTTGTATTCAAACAGATAAGCTGTCAATGTCATTGTTATTATTGTAACCAGGATGACAGAGGAAAACAGCTCTTTTGTTATATGATTCAGGCTCAGTCCTAATAATAACAATATCATGCCAAATTCACTTGCCTGGGCCAATGATATTGATGAGAAGAATGAAGGCTTTGCTTTATAGCCAAATAAAGAGACAATGACTAATATCAATAGAGGTTTTAAAAGCAGGGTTATGGCCAGTAGTATAAGGATTAATGCAATAGATGTGTTCAATACATTGATGTTAAGAAGCATTCCTAAGGAGACAAAGAATACAACTGCAAAGAAATCCCTTATTGGCTCAATCATTGCGATTATCTCAAAATTATAAGGCAGGTTAGCCAGTGCAACTCCTGCCAAGAATGCTCCTATTGCAATTGACAATCCTAAATAATGGAATACTCCTATGTAGATTAAACAGATAGATATTGATGTTATGAACAAAAGTTCTTCTGTCTTTGCTGCAAATTTGAATATCTTTGGGAAAAAGAACGCACTTCCTATATAAGTCAATCCAACTATTGCAAAAAGCATGCCTAATGTTGCTGCAAGGCTGATGATTGAAAATCCATCATCTACAGTAGATAATACAAACAAAGCAATGATTGCAAAGATATCCTGCATCAACAAAAATCCTATTATTATCTTTCCATGCAAAGTGTCTAGCTGGTTTTTGTCTGATAATAACTTGACAACAATCATTGTAGAGGAAAATGCTGCAACCAATCCGATATAGATTGCAGATAAAGTGCTCAATCCCAGTATCCCTGCTATGAAAAAGCCAGTTCCAAACAATACCATGCAGACCAAAGTACAGCCTACAGTGGATACAAGGCCAACATTTTTTAGTCTTGAAAAATCTATTTCCAAACCAACTAAGAATAATAAGAAAGCAATGCCTAATGATGAGATGATCTCAACCAATGAATTTGCTTCAATAAATCCAGTTGCAACCAAAGCAATCCCTGCAATGATATAAGCTGGGATAATCGGCTGCTTGATTAATTTAGAAAGATAAGCTAAAATAGTTGCTGTTACAAATATTATTGCTATCTCTAATAAAGGTTCCATTATCTCCTCACGAAATCTAACATAAATTTCTCTATCTGTTTTCCAGGCTTTAGGCCTTCTTCTTCACAGATTTTTTTGAATGCTTCTTTGATTCTCTTGTTTACAGAGATTGTAAACTTATCATTGCCTTGTTTTACCATTTTATTACGTATACTAACGTACATATACGTATATTAGTATATAAAGATTTCTATTTTGTATGTTAGTCTAGAATTAAAGCTTCTCTTTTTTCTTAATCTCTGGAATCAGTTCAATCATGTCAGAAGCTGTAAAACCATAGCCTTTTTTCTTCAATAGAAAGTCTCCAATTTTTCCATTCAGATAAGCAGCACTTGCTGCAGAATTCAATAGATCATCACTTTGCGCTATCAAGCCTGCTGTGATTCCAGCAAGGATATCTCCTGTTCCGCCGGTTGTCATGCCATCATTGCCTGTCTTGTTGTATTTGACTGTTTCTCCATCTGAGATTATGTCTGTCTTGCCTTTTAGAAGGACTATCCTATGCTTGTTTGAGTAGTGCTTTACAATGGATGCTCTTTTTTCAACTCCTTCTGGAAGAATTTCATCTGTCAGTATCTGGAATTCTTTTTCATGAGGTGTGAGTACAGCATTGTTGAATTCAACTCCTCTTAGTGCTTTGATTGCATCAGCATCAATGACTTTTGGCTGAGGCAGACGTTCAACAACTTCTTTTACAAAGTCAAATGTTGAAGGCTCTAGGCCAAGGCCGTTTCCGATGACAATGACATGGAATTTTTCAGCTAGTTCAATTATGTCTTTTACATTATCCCAATTGAAGAATTCTCCTTCGAATTTTTTTGTGATTAAATCAGGAGAATATGAGTTTATCTGCCATGCGGCTTTTTCAGGAGCAGCTACTACAGACAGATCAATGCCTGTTCTTAATGCAGCTAATGCAGCCAGAGCAGGAGCTCCGACATAGTCTATTGAGCCGCCAATAACCAGGACTCTACCATTCTCGCCTTTGCGCTGGCCTCTTTTTTTCAGGAATTTCATATTATATTAATTTAGGAGTATTAATTTATAAGTTTTTGGATTAATTATTTAAATAAATAGTTATTTCTTCTTTATTATGATTGAGGAAGTTAGAAAGCGAGTTGAAGAAGAGCATAAGAAGCCAACAAATCTTTTTAAAGGATCCTATGAGCATCATTTTGTTCCTGTTGTAAAATATGCCAATCAATTAGCTGAAAAACTAGGAGCTAATAAAGAGATTGTTGAGATTGCAGCATGGCTTCATGATATTGGGAGTATTATCGGAGATTATGAGAATCATCATATATCCGGTGCAGAATATGCTGAGAAATTATTAAAAGAATATAATTACCCTCAAGAGAAGATTGAACAAGTTAAGCATTGTATTATAGCTCATAGAGGAAGCAAGTCAATACCACGTGAAACCATTGAAGCAGAATGTGTTGCTAATGCAGATGCAATGGCTCATTTTGATAATATTCCCTCTTTGTTTGGGCTGGCTTTTCTTTCTAAAAAGAAAGATACAGATGAAGCTAAAGAGTTCATTAAAGGAAAACTGCAAAGATCTTGGAATAAGTTAATGCCAGAAGCCAAAGAAATGATCAAACTAAAATATGATGCAGCCAAAGTGATTCTTGAATAGAAAAATCATTGTATTTTACAGCCTCCTGCTGGAAGCATTCTTATGATATCATCTATGTTTCCATTTTTTAATTTTTTCTTTATTTTCTTTGCTGTGTCTGATGCTTTTTGGTTTCCTTGCAAGATTATAACAAAGTTGTCTGTCTGTGCTCTTATTGAGTCAATTGGGCCTCCAATTATTTGATTATCTTTTAAACCGATTGCCAGCCTTAGTTCTGCAACTAATGTGCTCTTTTTTCCATAGATCATGAATGCTCCTTTTGGGACAAATTCTCCTGGCCTTGCTTCTTTTGTTACCTGGTCTGGAGAGACAAAGAAGACTTCTGCAGAGGTGATGCCTGCTTTCCATGCTCTGGAGTAAGAGGCTGTTGCCTGGGCAACTTCATTTATAGTTGATTGTGTTGGTTTTTTGTCTTTTGTTTTTATGACAAAGAATGGAGAGCCTGCCATGTTTGTGTGAAAGACAATATCACCTTTATCCATGTGTTTTTTTATGACAATCTCGTTTGAGGTCGCATCTCTGCCTCCAATGCAGAGAAATCCTTCTGAAGAATAAAACCATCTGAATTTTTCATACCAGGCTTTTTTCCTTTGAATTTTTGCTTTTTCTTTTTCTTGCTCTAGTTTTTCTGTTCTTGCTTTCTCAAGCTTTAGATAGCTTTTATCCAAAGCTTCTCTTGCTCCTTCTAGTTTTTTCTTTGCTTTTTTTGCCTTGTTAAAATAGGTTTCTGCATTTTTTTCTAAAGATTTAGTTACATCTAATTTGATTCTCATTAGCAACTCCTGATCTCTCCAATGACAATTGCTTGTTCTGGACAGAGAATCGGGTCTTCATTAGGATACAATAATATCTTTGGAGTTATTTTTAATTGTCGTATCTTTCCAAACTCATTGAAATTATAAGACATATCTTTCATAAGAGAAAATCCTTTTGGGATAGGTTCTTTGATCTCAGTGTTATAGACTTTTTTTGCTCCGATGACTCTTAATTGCAATGCATTGATGTCAATTGACGGGCCGTTCTCAACAATGAAGTGTATATAGCCGTTTGCTCCTGTTCCAGCATAGCAGATTTCAGGGATGTTGTTGAGTTCAACAATATTCATTCCAGTGTCAATTGCGCATTTTGCAGCTGCTTCAACCTGTGCGCGGCCCCAGTTCATGACAATAACCCCTAAACCGATTGCAAAGATAAGTAGAAGGATTGTTGCAATCAATGGAGAAACACCTCGCTTGTTCATAATGACTGATATCTGCAATTTTCTATTTAAATGTTGTGGTTATGAATATTAGGTGCATATATATAGGCAAGCACAGAAATATTTATATATGATTAGTTTCAATTTTATATAAACCAAACAAATCTCGGGTGTTAGGTTTAATATTAAAAAAGAGTAGATAGTAAAAGGGGTTTAGATGGGTAGATATGAACGAGTAACTAGAAAAGTATATATAACATTATTGATAACGTTGGGTGTTCTAGTGCTTTTTTCTGCAGTGATATTAACCATCTCTCCAGCATGTGGTGTTTACTGCGTTCTTGAGTCTTCTCTTACTGGCAGAGATAACCCAAATATTCGTATATTGATTCAAGAAGGATGGACTCATGAAGTGCTTAGGAGATATTGGGAAAATGATATTAATTTGTTTGATGAGAAGGGCAATCTAAGGGCTCTTATAGATGGTTTAGCAGAAGATGAATTTGATGACGAGATTGTATTTAAGATTGATTTTGTTGAGAACAAGAAACATGGAAATAAGAAAATAACCACAGAGGTATTTGCTATTGAAGATATTGATGACTTTGATGAGGCTGAGATAATTCTTTTAAAAGACGGGCCTGTAAATGTTATTTTAAGATGTGCTGATTTTGACATTGGTGACTTTAAATGCGATTCAGAATGGGAAGCAACTGACATTCCTTTTACTGAACATGAAAAAACTATTTCTTTTTCTGTTGATTCTTTTTCTGCTTATGCAGGAGGATATATTCAAGTTATTAATGTTCAATCTTATCCAACTGTTGGAGGAAACTGGACTGTTGAGTTCAATACAACTGGAATTGCTAATCTGACAATAACTGCTGTTAATGGAACAACTTGGAGTGATGTTGATCAAAATCATGATTTAAAATTCTTAGAAGTCAAATGTAAATATAAAGATAAAGATAAAGAGAAGATTTCAAAATATCAATGGATTAATGGAAGCGTATTTATTGAAGACTATTATTGCGATGGAACTAGTTATGCGATGAGCAGGGTATTGGATTTTGGCAAGCATACTTTGAGGTTTCAATTTGGAGAAAGCGTTGCTTATGCTTATAATGATGTTGCAACACATTCAACCCCCTGGGTAGGAGCACACCATAATATTTCCAGTGGGTTGGTTGCTGAATGGAGATTTGAAGTTGATGCTGTAGATGAAATAGGAGCCAATAATGGAACATTGAGTGGAGGAGTAAATAAAACAGATGAAGGAAGAGTTGGAGAAGCTTATGATTTTGGAGGATCTACTGGAGATTATGTAGCTCTTTCTTCAGTGATTAGTGAGATTAACTATAATTATCCAATGACTATATCTGGTTGGATCCAGGCAGATGACCCTGGCGTGAGCGCGGGCGGTGTCATATTCAATCAGCAACACTCAAGCACACACAGATTTGGAGTTAGTCTAACCGGCAATTATCTTAGGGCTGGATTTTATAATGGTGCTTATCTCGGATATCAAAGCGGGCCAGTGAATGATAATGAATGGCATCATTTTGTATATACTTTTAATGGGGTGTCTACAGGAGCATTATATATTGATAATGTAAAATATACCTTTACAAATACTCCAGCAACAGGCACAGGTGTAGGTGCAAGGATTGGAGCCAGACTATTTTCCACAGAATATAATTTTGATGGAACAATAGATGAATTGATTATTTGGGACAGAGTCTTGTCAGCTACAGAGGTTGAAATATTGTTTAATTCAACATCTGGAATTGATAATATTGATACTGACAATGATTTAGGTGTTTCTGCCAACAATACAGCTGATGCAGATGCAGATGATGTTAAGAATATTATTGACTGGAGAAAAGATGGAACTTCTATTGCTGTATTGAACATGCCTTTTGAAGCAGATGGGGACCAGAACGCAACTGATTACTCAACATATATGCAGAATGGAACTGCCAATAACGGAGCAATATGGAGTTCATCAATCGGTTATGACGGCAAAGGAGCTTATGATCTTGATGGGACTAATGACTATATTTCTGTTCCTCACAGCACTGATTTGAGTATTGCAGATGATTTTACTATTGCTTTGTGGGCTAAGCCTGATACAGCTGATTTTGGAATTACTCTTTCAAAAGGAGTATGCAGTGGAACAACAACTTGTAATTATAGAATAGGAGTTGAGACAGATAGGGTTGTATTTCATCAATGTTGTTCAGCTAAAACACTAATAGTTACAGATACTTTTAATGATTGGGTATATGTTGTTGCAGTAGATAATGGAACACATGTTTTAGTATATATAAATGGAGAGTTTAGTACTTCTGATATACATTCTACAGGAACTGTAACTGATGCAAGTAATTTTGCAATTGGCAGGAGGGAGTATGGTTCAGGCACAGCTTATTATGATGGAAAAGTAGATGAGGTAATGATATTTAATAGAGCATTGTCAGCAGAACAGATCAAAGCATTATATGAAAACCAAACTCAGACAATAATGGCTGAAGAAACAACTCCTGGAGAGAATTGGACTGCCTGCTTAACACCAAATGATGGAACATCTGATGGAACTGAGAAATGCAGTAATATACTGAATGTGTTTGCTCCTCTAGCAAACCAGCCTCCAACACAAGGAATTCCAATATTGAATGCAACCTCTGTTAATAATCTTACAACAGACAATCTGACTGTCTATAACCAAAGCACCTCTGATCCTGAAGGAGATCCTGTCAAGAATATAATCAATTGGTATGTAAATGATAGTTCAATCACTGTGTTGAACATGCCAATGGAAGGCGGAGCTATTGCAGAAGGCAATACAAAAGTAAAGGATTATTCCCCTTATGGAAATAATGGAACTGTGACTAATGCACTGTATAGTTCAACAGGAGGTTACGACAGCAAAGGTGCTTATAGTTTTGACGGGACTGATGATTATATTGATATTCCAAACCAAGATTTATCTGCTTATTGGACTGTTAGTTTATGGGCAAAGGTCACTGATGCAGCAACCCGCATGGTTTTTGGAAATGGAGCTGATGCTGATGATTTCTTTTATTTAGATCATGGTACCAGGGCAAGATTTGAAAATTCAGATGGAGTTAATGTCGACTGGGTTGCTGATACAGACTTTAATAATAAATGGAGACATATAGTATTAGTTGCAGATGCTACAGGAGTGGAATTATACTTAGACGGCAATTCACAAACAAGAAAGGCAATAACTCCTACAATTCAATTTTATCATATTGGGACAGGATATAATGTTAATACTTATGATTTTCAAGGGATAATAGATGAAGTTCAGATTTTTAATAGAAGTTTATCAGCAGAACAAGTTAAAGCATTATTCAATAATAGAACAGATTTGATTGTAGGCAATGAAACAGTTATAGGAGATGTGTGGAAAGCATGCATAACTCCAAATGATGGAACACAAGATGGAGATGAGAATTGCAGCAATAATTTGACTGTGTTAGGTCCTCTAGCAAACCAGCCTCCTACACAAGGAATCCCAATACTGAATTCAAGTTATGGAAATAATGGCACAAAGGAGAATCTTACTGTATATAACCAAAGCACAAATGACCCTGATGGAGATCCTGTTAAGAATATTATAAATTGGTATAAAGATGATACTTCCTTGACTTTATTAAACATGCCATTTGAGGGGGGTTCTAATTTTACCTATACAAAGGATTATTCTGGCAATGGATATGACGGAACTGTTAATGGATATCCGGCTTGGGGTCCATCAATTGGCTACGATGGCTTTGGAGCTTATGAGTTTGATGGATCTAATGATTGGATTAATCTAGGAAATTATTTTACTCAGAATATCGCAACTGGAGATTTTTCTATAAGCGCATGGATAAAAACAAGTATCGATCAAGGTTATATGGGCATAATTGTGGAAAGAAGTTCTTCTTATGGTACTGGGGGAAAAGGATTTAGCCTGAATGTAAAAAGTGGAAACATGGAATCAGGCATAGGCGATGGAAATGCAGGAGATTTTGTAAATATAGATTCTGGAAAAAATGTTTCAGATGGAAATTGGCATCATATTGCAGTAACTTGGGATAGGGATGGAAATATGACTCAGTATGTTGACGGTGTTGAGGAAGGAACAAATGATATCTCTTCTGTAAATGGAGATCTCTCTCAATCAACTCATTACGGCAAAATAGGGGCTTTTGAACCAACTAATAATTTTTTCAACGGAACAATAGATGAAGTTATGATTTTTAAAAGAGTATTATCACCAGAACAGATCCTTGCCTTAAACAACAGCAGAACAGACCTGATTGTTTCTCAGGAAACAGCTATTGGAGACAATTGGTCAGCATGCCTTACACCAAATGATGGATATCAGGATGGAGATGAGAACTGCAGCAATAATCTGACAATTTTAAATATTATTCCAACACAAGGAATCCCTATATTGAATTCAACATTTGGAACAAATTACACCAATGAAAATCTTACTGTTTACAATCAATCAACATATGACGCTGACAGCGATTCAGTGAAGAATATAATCAACTGGTATAGGAATGGAACTTCAATAACTATGCTGAACATGCCTTTTGAGGGTGGAAGCAAAAACGGAAATTCAACTGGTTATCCAAATGCAGCAAAGGATTATTCTGGTTTAGGCAATAATGGAACTCTTTATAATGCTATTTGGAATTCGATGGGTGGATATGACAGCAAAGGAGCCTATGTGTTTGATGGAAGTGGAGATTATATGACGATTTCTAATAATCTTTATTCAGACAAAGTTTATACAACTGGTACTATGCGGGTGTATCTTGATTCCTATCCTTCTGGAAACGTAGGGCTAATCAATGCTTGGGCAGCTGAGGATCAAATGGGTTATGATATAACTTCTAGCGGTCATCTGCAGTTCTGGATAAATGGAGGCAAACGTGCCGAATATACTACCCCTGTTGGAACAGGAAAATGGATTTATTTAGCATGGGTTACTGATGGTACAAAAGCAAGAATCTATAAAGATGGTGTAGAAGTGGCAAGTGGGGACTGGAGCAATGCATTTACTACATCTAGCCAACCATTATATTCTTTTAGAAGAAGCGATTCAGCATCTTATCTAACAGGAAAATTAGATGAACTTAGAATATATAATGAAGCATTATCACCAGAACAAATCGAAGCATTATTCAAAAATAGAACAGACATGGTCATTTCAAATGAAACCTCTACTGGAGATGTGTGGCAGGCTTGTATAACACCAAATGATGGAATACAAGATGGAGCTACTAATTGCAGTAATAATTTGACTGTGTTACCACTAGCAAACCAGCCGCCAACACAAGGAATTCCAATATTGAATGCAACCTCTATTAATAATCTAACAACAGATAATCTTACTGTTTATAACCAGTCTACTTATGATATAGAAGGAGATCCTGTCAAGAATATTATTGACTGGATGGTAGATGGGTCAACTATTTTCTTGACATTAGCACCATTTGAAGGTGGAAGTAATGATTCATGGACAAGGGATTACTCAGATTCTCTTGGTTATAATTTAACAGCACATGCAACATGGGGTGAATCATTTGGTTATGATGGCAAGGGAGCTTATAGTTTTGATGGAACCGAGTATATTTATTTAGACAGCACAGGCGATACAAGCCCGGTTTATGATGCTTCATTTACTCAGAGAACAGTTGCAATGTGGTTTAATTCAAGCACTGTTGCAGGAACAACATATAGAATGCTGTTTGAAGAAGGGGGAACTTCAAATGGAATGAATATTTATATCTATAATGGCCGTATTTATGCTGGAGCTTGGAATAGCATTGGTTGGGCGGGTGATTGGCCAAATGTTGCAACAACTGCAAATGAATGGCATTTTGTTGCTGTTGTGTTTGATGGAGCTAATAGAGAAATCGGAATTTATTATGATGGAAGTTGGACTACAATTACAGATGCACAAGCAGATGAAGTTCCTGCTGCTACTGGTGATGATGCTATTGGAAGAACAGAAGATTCTACAAAATCCCATGGAGGAACCAGATCAAGCACAGGAGATTACTTCAATGGAAGGATAGACGAGTTCATGGCATTTGATAGAAGTTTGACTGTTGAACAATTAGATGCGTTGTATGCAAACAGAACTGATTTGATTGTCAGTAATGAAACTTCTGTTGGAGATAACTGGAGCGCATGCATCACACCTAATGATGGTAGAGATGATGGAGATGAGAACTGCAGCAATACTTTGATTGTATTAGAAACTCCAAATGATCCTCCAACACAAGGAATTCCGATTTTAAATTCAACATTTGGAACTAATTATACAGCAGAAAATTTGACTGTATATAACCAGAGCACTTATGATGCTGATTCAGATCCTGTTAAGAATATCATCAATTGGTATGCAGGCGGTGTTTCATTAACTGCATTGAACATGCCTATGGAAGGAGGAACACTTGCAGAAGGGGATACTAAAGTAAAAGATTATAGTCCTTATGGAAATAATGGAACTGTAACAGGAGCAACATATAACTCAACAGGAGGCTATGACAGCAAAGGAGCTTATGAGTTTGATGGAACTGATGATTATATTGATATTCCAAACCAAGATTTGTCTGCTAATTGGAGTGTTAGTTTATGGGCAAAGGTCACTGATACAGCAACCCGCATGGTCTTTGGAAATAGAGCTGATGCTGATGATTTCTTTTATTTACTTCATGGTACTAGGGCAAGATTTGAAAATTCAGCAGGAACTAATGTCGAATGGACTTCTGATACAGACTTTAATAACAGATGGAGACATATAGTATTAGTTGCAGATGATACAGGAGTGGAATTATACTTAGACGGCAATTCACAAACAAGAAAGGCAATAACTCCTACAATTCAATTTTATGAGATTGGAACAGGATATAATGATAATACTTACGATTTTCTAGGAACAATAGATGAAGTTCAAATTTTTAACAGAAGTTTGTCAGCAGAACAAGTTAAAGCATTATTCACTAATAGAACAGATTTGATTGTTTCTCAGGAAACTTCTGCAGGAGATGTGTGGAAAGCTTGCATAACACCAAATGATGGAAATCAAGATGGAGATGAGAATTGCAGTAATAATTTGACTATTAGTTTACCAGTTGCAGGTAACTGCACATGTATCAACTGCACAGACTGCTTGCTTAAACTAGCTGATCCTGCATATGGTTGCGATACTGTAAAATTAATTACAGACATAACTACAACCAGTGATTGTATTACTGCTAATGGGGTAGGACTATCTGATAAAATATTTGACTGCCAAGACCATTATATAGACGGTTCATATGCTAATGCTGTAGGAATAAGAATATCTAATCTTGATAATTTCACTGTAAGTAACTGCGTTGTTAAAAAATTCTATAACGGAATACTATTAAATAATACTAATAACGATACTATAATCAATAATACTGTAATAGATAATAACATCAGCGGAATTCATTTGCTTGATTCAGATAATATAGATATTCTTAATAATTTTGTTTCTAATAATGGAAGGGGTATCTATATAAATAACTCTATTTATGGAGATTATGAATACAACAATTTTTCTAATAATAACAAGCTTGCAACAGACTACAATGTTTATGCAGCTAATGCCAGCCATTCTAATTTCAAGCATAATTTCTGGGATATTGGTGATTATTACAATTTCTATTCCTCTTCAACAGACATTGGAAGCATAAATCTTACTTTTTACAACAACACATTTGTAGATGAGACAGGAATCTACATCAGAGGCGGAGGCGGAGGGCATAATATAACTGGCAATAATTTCATAGATGATTGCCGTTATGGAATGCATTTGTTGTGCAATGTTGATGACTCAATTATAGATTCAAATACCTTTGAAGTTACAACACGGGGCATATGGATAGATACAACTGATTCCTGTTCTGAACCATCAAACTTAACTATTGTTTCAAATGAAATGAACTTTTCAGGAGCCAATACTTATGGAATTTTTATTTTTGCAGATGACACAAGTATAAGCAATAATGTATTTTATGGTATGACTATAGGAATTGATTCAGTTTACTCTTCAACACAATTTCTTTATGGTTTAGACAACAGCATAATTCATAACAATACTTTTGTTGGATGCAGCGCTGCAATGAAGATTGAAGAAGCAGATGACACAAATATTACTAATAATTACATTATAAATTCCACCAGCTATGGCATATATTTTGGAGAACCAGGTGCACAATGCAACAATGTTTATGTTTTCAATAACACACTGACAGATAATGCTCGTGGAATGGATCTTGAAGATATTGAAAATAGCAATTTTGTAGACAATACTGTTACTGGCTCAGACATTGGAATATATCTTTTTGATTCTAGTTCTGGCGCTATTTATTCTCCTGCTAACAATAATTTCACTGGAAATCATCTTTACAACAACACAGACTGGTCTTTTTTGGATCAATCGTACTGCACAAACTATGCAGATGAAACAAATTTGGGTGGTTATGATGGAAAGCCAATATTCCACAGGAATACAGCAGCTGGTTCTACTAGTCTTCAGAATGTAGATAATTATTCCTTGGTGATTCTTTGCAACTCAGACAATTCAACTATAAAGAATGTAACTATATACAATGCTGATTTGAAATCAGACGGTATTTATCTAAGCCATACAGAACACACTGTTATTGAAAATTGCAATGTTTCAAATGCTAATTATGGAGTTTATATGAGAAAAGGATCCAATGAAACAATCCAAAATAATATTTTAAAGAATCTTGCTAATGCAGGAGTAAGCTACAGCAAAAGCGGTTCATCTTATAAAGGACTTATAGGGAGTAATACAGTAACAAATAGCGGCAATATCGGAATATATGTGACTGGTATTAATACACCACAAAATATAACTATTGAAAACAACATAATCAGCCATACAGTTGGACATGGAATAGCTTTAGGAGCTATGGGCTATTGCGATGTAATTAATAATTCAATCTATAATTCTTCTAATAATGGAATCAATTGTGGGACTCCTGATCATCACAATATTATAGAAAACAAAATTAATTACACAACTGGCTGGGGGATCTATGCAGAGCAATCTCAGTATTCTATAGTTTCAAATAATGAGCTGTACAATGTTGCAGGAGGAGGAATTAGGCTTTCTCTAGATTCTAATGCAAGCAACAACATAATCTATAATGTAAGCTCTTCTACTGGTGATGGAATCTATGCTGGCGCACGTGTAAACATTACAAACAATATACTTACTTATATTGGAAGAGATGGTATTTACTTCAGCAGCTTGAGTCAGGCAGTAAACAATACTCTTGAATATATTGGAGATGATGGAATATATGCTGATGGAGACTTTAATTTAATACACAACAACATAATTGAATCTGTTGTGGATAATGCAATTGTAGTATATGATGATGATTATGCTAATAAATGCAACGTAACCTACAATAACATTTATAACACAACTGATGTTGGAATCTATCTTAGTGATGCTCGTTCTAATAATGTAGTGGGAAATTTAATCAATAAAACTGGAGATATTGCAATTTACTCAACTGGAGAGAATTACAATACAATATCAGACAACGAACTTTATGACAGCAACAGAGGTATTTATTTTTACAATTCAGATGGGAATACAGTGACAGGCAACAAAATAACAAATTCAAGCAGCTGGGGAATTCTTATAAACTCTGGAGGAAATAACAACCATCTATACAACAATTGGCTCGATAATACTTTAAATGCAAATGATGCTGGCCCAAATAATAAGTGGAATACTACATACCAGGCTGGAACTAGCATTGTTGGAGGGCCATATATTGGTGGAAATTATTGGAGCAATTACAATGGTGTAGACAATGGAGCAGGAGCTTATCCGCATAATATCTCAGGAGATTATATAGGGGACACTCAAATTCCTTACAATAATTTAGGTAATATGACTAATGGAGATTATTTGCCTTTAATCTTTTATTATGGTCCAGATACAACTTCTCCAACATGGGGAGATAACCAATCAAATCATACAACAAAATATGGAGAGTCTGTATGGTTCAGCGTCAATTGGACTGATGATACAGGAGTCAGCCATTCGATATTCAGCTGGAACGGAACTAGCTGCGGTGCGATGCAGAATGTGTCAACTGCAGATGCTGGAGGAGCTATAAGTTATGTCCACAATACAACACAGACAGTCAGCTGCACTCGCGGACAAACTGTTTGTTATAAATTCTATGCAAACGATACATCAAATAACTGGAATGAGACTGATTTGTGGTGCTTTGATGTTGAGAATAGTGCTCCAACACAGGGAATTCCAATACTGAATTCAACTGATGCTCCTTATAACCGAACTGTAGGCAATCTGACTGTTTATAATCAGTCTACTAATGATGTAGATGGGGATATTGTCAAGAATATAATCAACTGGTACAGGAATGGAAGTTTAATCATTGAGTTTAATATGCCAATGGAGGCTAATTTGACTGCTGAAGCAGGGACAAAGGTTAGGGATTATGCTTTGGGAAATAATGGAACTAATAACGGAGCGGTCTGGAGCTCAACAGGAGGCTATGACAGCAAAGGAGCCTATGAGTTTGACGGCAGCAGCAGTTTTATCAATTTTTCATTGGTCGATTGTGTTGATGTTACCAAGCCAATGACTATCATGGGATGGATCAAAGCAGACAATCCAGGGGATTCTACTGTAGAGACCATACTCCATCACCAGAAAGCCTCTAATAATAGATTTGCTGTTAGTCAGCTAAGCAATATATTAAGAGCTGGATTTTATACAGGCTCTTGGGTTGGATTAGCCAGCGGAAATTTGACTGACAGTAACTGGCATCATTTTGCTTACAGCTTTGACGGCTCTTCTGTTGGAACCATGTATATCGATGGTATCAAGTGGGATGGGGAAGATGGCGTTTCAACATCCAACAACGTGGGTGCAAGAATTGGCTCGCGCCTGGATAATGCTCGTTTTTTCAATGGATCTGTAGATGAAGTGATGATCTTCAACAGGACTTTGAGTGACGAACAGATCAAAGCAATATACCAAAACAGGACAGACTTGATTGTCAGCCAAGAATTAACTTCTGGAGATGTATGGCAGGCATGCATAACTGTAAATGACGAGCACCAGGATGGAGATACTAACTGCAGTAATAATTTGACTATTAATGCCAATCAACCGCCTGCAACAGAAACTCCGATATTAAATGCAACCTCTATTTATAATGCAACAACAGATAATCTGACTGTCTATAACCAATCTACATCTGATTTTGAGGGAGATTCTGTAACAAACAGAATCAACTGGCTATTATATGGAAGAAGCTATCCTACAATACCTTTGGGAGTGAGCTACAGCAATCTTGTCCTTAGGATGCCGTTTGAGAATTTTACCCAGGCTTCAGACGCCTATAGGGATTATACAATCTATGGAAATAATGGGACTGTGACTAATGCAGTATGGCAGGCAGCTGGAGGTTATGACGGGTATGGTGCTTATAGCTTTGACCAAGTCACTGATTATATCCAAATTCCGGATCACTCCAGCCTTGATATAACAGATGCTATAACTGTTTCAGCATGGGTTGTAATGGATGATGCTGGAACTGATATCAGCCCTAACCAGTATATTGTTACAAAGACTTTTAATACTGATATCAGTTATGAGCTGCTGCTTGGCAATTATGCTCCTGATAAAGTAGTTTTTATGATAAATAATGGCAGCGGCAATTATGCTGCAACCAAGCTTCTCTCAGAATTCTCAAGCACTGAATGGTATCATCTAGTAGGCGTCTATGATGGCTCTAAGGTCATACTCTATGTTAATGGAGTTGATGTTAATAGCACTCCATGCACAGGAACTATTACTACAAATAACAATCCAGTCAGGATAGGAGGAAGAGGTGACAATACCCGCTGGTTTGACGGAAAGGTGGATGAAGTGATGATATTTGATTATGCTCTGTCTCCTGCTGAGGTAATAGAACTTTATAACCAGTCAACAGACGTGCTTATCTCAGATGAAACAGAAGTTGGAGATAACTGGAGTGCGTGCATCACACCAAATGACGGGCTGGATGATGGAGCTACTAACTGCAGCGCTACATTGACTATATTGGAAGGAGCTGATTTAATTGCTCCTGTCTGGACTGACAACAATAGCAACCACACAACAAAATATGGGGACAATGTGTGGTTTAGCGTGAACTGGACAGATGAAACTGGACTCAGCCATTCAATCTTCAGCTGGAATGGAACAAGCTGCGGTGCAATGCAGAATATCTCAACTGCAGATGCTGGAGGAGCATTGAGTTATATCCATAATACAACACAGACAGTCAGCTGCACAGGCGGGCAAACAGTATGCTGGAAGTTCTATGCAAATGATACATCCAACAACTGGAATGAGACTGACTTATGGTGCTTTGAGGTTGAGAATACTGTTCCTACACAAGGAATTCCAATCTTGAACTCTTCATTAGGCACGAATACTACAGATGAAAATTTAACTGTTTATAATCAAAGCACTTATGATGCTGATGGAGATCCTGTTGTGAATAAGATTGATTGGTATAAGAATGAGAGAAGCTATCCACCGACGCCTTCTGGAGCTGATTACAGCAGTATTGTTGTCAAGATGCCTTTTGAGAATTATACCCAAGCTTCAGACACTTACAAGGATTATTCAAGTTATGGGAATGACGGAACAGAAGTTGGAGGAGTAACTTGGAATGCTACAGGAGGCTATGATGGTTATGGTGCATATGAATTTGACGGCTCTAGCAAATGGATTAATATAAGCGACAAGCCTGAATTTGACTTCACAGATGAGATGACAGCTTCATTCTGGTTTAAGACAGTCACACAGCAGAATGGCATAGGGATGGTTGTAAGAACACTTGACAGCGTAACAACAAACTATATTTTTAAAAGTGAAATTGCTACTAACAGCGGAACACTATATTTCTGTGTAAGACAGAGCGGAGCAGCAAGATGCGCATCAAATGTTACAGGGATAAATGGTTTTTATTCTGATGGAAATTGGAGACATTTCACAGGAGTATTTGACAGAAATGCCGGAGATGGATACAGGATAAAGCTATATATTGATGGAGTATTAAGGGGGCAGACTGCTTCTGTGGATTCAGCCCTTGACAGCGGAACTTACAGTATAACTATTGGAAAGAAGGGTACAAGTTATTTCAACGGAACACTAGACGATGTGATGATATTTGATCAAGCTTTGTCTGCTTCAGAGGTTTTGGGTTTATACGATGGAAGAGAAGCAGATAAGATATATTCTGATGAAACAGAGACTGATGATGTCTGGAAAGCATGCATCACTCCTAATGACGGCTATGGAGATGGGGATGAGAACTGCAGCAATACATTGACTGTATTGGAAGGCGCTGATTTAATTGCTCCAAAATGGACTGACAATCAAAGCAATCACACAACAAAATATGGAGAATCTGTCTGGTTCAGCGTGAACTGGACTGATGATGTTGGAGTTGACACTTCAATATTCAGCTGGAATGGAACAAGCTGCGGAGCAATGCAGAATGTTTCAACTGCAGCTGCTGGAGGAGCATTAAGTTATCTGCATAATACAACACAGACAGTCAGCTGCACTCGCGGACAGGATGTCTGCTGGAAGTTCTATGCAAATGACACTTCTAATAACTGGAATGAAACTGACTTGTGGTGCTTTGAGGTTGAGAATACTATTCCAACACATACACAGCCGATATTGAATTCAACTTATGGAACAAATTATACTACTGAAAATCTGACTGTCTATAATCAGTCTACTAATGATATTGATGGAGATCTTGTCAAGAACATAATCAACTGGTATCATAATGGAGAGTCAATAACTGTGCTGAACATGCCATTTGAAAACAATGGAAGCGATGCAGGAACAAATGATTATTCTGGAGCTGGAAATGATGGAACAGAGACTGGAAATGTAATTTGGAATGCCACAGCAGGCTATGACAACTGGGGAGCTTATGAGTTTGATGGTCTTAATGGTTATGTTTATTCTCCACAAGTCAATAATTTTTCAGATATTTCTGTGACTATGTCGGCTTGGTACTATTTTAATGATGTTTCTAATTTCCAAAATAGTTCTCCATATTATTTTTATGGTGGAGCTCCTGCTGGATATGTTAGGGCAAAATGGGATATAAATGAGCTTGGTAGTCTTACTTACAATGGTTCTGATTTTGCAGATTCCCAAGTCGCTATGTCTCCAAATTTGCAAAATAATAGATGGTATCATATAGTTACTATTCATAATTTTACTAATAATCAGCTTGTTTATTCAGCATATGTTGATGGAAAATTCATAGGAAGTGATACAGACCCCATCAATTCAGAGAATATAGTAAATTATAGACTAAACATAGGTTATAGTTTGTCTGGAGTTACAGGATTGCATTTTTACGGAACAATAGATGAAGTAATGGTATTCAACAGAGCCCTTACACCAGAGCAGATTACAGCATTGTATGAAAATCAAACCCAAACAATAGTCTTGGAAGAGACAACAAAAGGAGAGAACTGGTCAGCATGTATAACACCAAATGACAGGTATGGAGACGGAGCTGAAAACTGCAGTAATAATATAAGCATATTGAACGCACTTCCAACACATTCAAATCCTTGGGCAGGAGCGCATAATGCTGATACTGATGGATTGGTTGGAGAGTGGAGATTTGAGGTTGATGCTGTTGATGAGACTAATGTTAATAATGGAACTGTGACTGGTGCTGTAAAGACAGATGAAGGAAGGGTTGGAGAGGCTTATGATTTTGATGGAAATGATTATATTAAGAAAAGTGAAGCAAATTGGCAAAGTTCTGATTCTCAAGGAACAATAACTGCTTGGATTTATTTGAATGATGTTACATCTGCGAAGACTATATTTTCATCTTCTGATGAAGGAACTAATAGCTATCATTTTATATTTTCTGTTTGGGCTGATAACTTACAAATATCCCAATATAATAATGTTCCTTTACATAGAGTGAGAAGCACGAATGTTCTTTCAGCTAATCAATGGTATCACGTTGCTTTGGTTTCAAATGGGACTAATTATACATTGTATGTTGATGGTGCAGTTGAACCTCTTTGGCTTATAGATGGTGTAAATGATGGTGACTGGTTTGCAGATACTGATAATAGAGATAATTTTGTTATTGGTGCTCATATTAGGAATGCTGAGGAGTATTTTTTCAACGGAACAATAGATGAAGTAGTTGTGTGGAACAGAAGCTTGACAGCAGCAGAGATAAAAGAACTGTATAATTCATCAGCTGGAATCTACAGCATATACCCTGAGAATGATTTGGGAGCTTCTGCCAACAACACAGAAGACACTGATGGTGATAGTATTAAAAACATAATCAACTGGTATAGGAATGGGGAGTCAATCACTACGCTGAACATGCCTATGGAAGGAGGAACACTTGCAGAGGGAGATACAAAGGTAAAAGATTATTCCAGCCATGGAAACAATGGAACTGTGACTAGCGCAACATACATCTCTACAGGAGGATATGACGGCTTTGGAGCTTATGAGTTTGATGGTCTTGATGATTATATTGATATTGGAGATAGAAGTTCTTTGGCTGAAATTGATAGTGTGACTTATAGTTTGTGGATAAAACCTAACTCAGTTAGTATTGCTTCCAATGTTATAAGTAATTACATAGATGCAACTCATTCTTTTCAAGTAATTTTCGATACTCAGCTACACGGAGTTGTAATTCAATTAGAAAATGGAACAGCTGATTTGCGTGAAGAAGATTATAATACATCAACAGGAGATTGGAAACACGTTGCATTTACTTTTGATAGGGCTGAAAGTATTATAAAATTGTATGTCAATGGTGAACGTGTTGGTATTGGTCCTTTTTCTACTCATATGATGGGAGAACCAAGTAGTGGACATTTCCAAATTGGAAGAAGGGGGGGTTCAAATGATTATTATTATAACGGTTCAATAGACGAAGTAATGATCTTCAACAGAAGTTTGTCAGCAGAGCAGATCAAGGCATTATATGAGAATCAGACACAGACAATCATGGCAGAGGAGACCAATCTTAATGAGAACTGGTATGCATGCATCACTCCGCACGACACTGACCCGGATGGAATTGAAAAATGCAGTGAAGAGTTCAGAATACTTGATAATGTTGCTCCTGTTATAACTCTGATTACACCGTCTAATAATACACTGAATACAACAACACACACTATAATATTTATCTATAATGTAAGTGAGGATAATGCAGTTGACAACTGCAGTTTGATACTGAATGGTGTTATTAATCAGACAAACACAACTATAGTGAATAATGCTTATAACAACTTCACAGTATTCCTGCTTGATGGGCAGTATAATTGGAGTGTGAACTGCACTGACAATACTACTGACCATAATCAAGGAGAATCTCTTGTCTATAATCTGACTGTAACTGTAAATGACCCGCCTATACAGGGAATTCCAATACTGAATTCAACAACAGGAAAGAACTATACAACAGATAATCTGACTGTCTATAACCAGTCTACATATGATCCTGAAAATAATCCTGTCAGGAATATTATTAATTGGTATATGAATGGAACTTCAATCACTGTGCTGAACATGCCGTTTGAAGCAAATCTGACTGCTGAATTAGGAACTAAAGTGAGAGATTATTCTCCTTACGGCAACAATGGAACTGTAACTGGAGCAATTTGGAATACATCTGGCTATGACGGCAAAGGAGCATTTGTGTTTGATGGAGCGAGTGATTATATTTCTGTTGGAAATATCGTTAAATATAATTATACTATTTGTTCGTGGATTTATAATTCAGCTCCTGGCACTCTTCATGCTTTGTATAGTTTTAAGACTATTGGGTCTTATGGTGCGCCTTTTGTTTATATCTTTAATGCTGGACAGATTGATGTATATATGAGTGCTACAAGCTATGCTCGTTCAGCATCAACTACTATTGCAAATAATAAATGGGCGCATTTATGTATTATACCTTCAGAAAATGCAACCGATACAAAGATTTATGTGAATGGAGTAGATGATACAGGTTCTTCAACCAATGCATTAGGTTTGGCAATTTCTGGTTTTTATGTTGGGGTAAATCATACAACAACAAGCTGGAATGGAACCGTAGATGAAGTCATGGTTTTCAACAGAACATTATCACCAGAGCAAATCAAAGCATTATACGAAAACAGGACAGACCTGATTGTTTCACAGGAGACATCTGTTGGAGATGTATGGCAGGCCTGCATAACTGCAAATGATGGGTATCAGGATGGGCAGTATAACTGCAGCAATAATTTGACTATTAATAATAATGAAGCTCCAACACAATCTAATCCTTGGATTGGAGCGCATACTGATCTGCATACTAGTAAAGTAGGGGAATGGAGATTTGAAGTAGATGCTATAGATGAGACTGGTGTCAATGATGCTACTGCTGTCATTAATGCTGTAAAGACAGATGAAGGAAGAGTTGGAGAGGCTTATGAGTTCCCTGGAAGTTATAGCGCTATTGATCTTCCAGATTTTGATATGAATGATACTGATTGGACATTTAGTTCTTGGGCCAAATTCAAATCTTTTTCACCCTCATCACCTTGTCTTTTTGGGGCAACAAATAGTATAAGCAGAAGTGGATTTATGATATATACAGAAGTTGATAAATTATCCACTCGTTTGACTAATATCACTGATTATCAAACTCATAATCAAGCATATACTTCAAATTTAGATACAGATACCTGGTATCATTTTGCTGTTTCATATAATAAAGAAACTAAATTAATATCTTATTATTTAGATGGGCAAAATATTGGCACAGATACTTTTACATTGAACGGGTATGTTCCAAATAGTGATGCTGCTAAACGTATAGGCGCGTCTAATTGGAATGGGGCTTCTTATTGGGTTGATGGAACAATAGACGAGGCAATCCTCTGGAAAAGAACTTTATCTGCTTTAGAAATAGCTGACTTGTATAATTCATCAGCTGGAATTGATAAAGTTTACACTGATATGGACTTGGGAACTTCTGCAAATAATACAAATGATACTTATAATGATGATATAAAAAATATAATCAACTGGTATAAGAATGGAACATCAATTACTGTACTGAATATGCCAATGGAAGGCGGCACACTTGCAGAAGTAAACACAAAAGTAAAGGATTATTCTTCTTATGGAAATAATGGAACTGTGACTGGAGCAACATACAGTTCAATAGGAGGCTATGACAGCTGGGGAGCTTATGAATTTGATGGTAATGATAAAATAACTATTGCTGATGATAGTAGTTTGAATTTTGAAACTAATGATTTTTCTTTTTCAGCTTGGGTTTATACAAGGGACTATAATGATTATTATACCATTGTTAGTAAAAGAACATCTGGTTCTATCGGGTGGCGTATTTATATTAATCAAGTTGATGGTGCTGTGATTTTATCAACACACGATGGAGTGGCATTAGCTAATATAGGAGCAGACTCAGTTATTCTGAATAAATGGAATCATATAGCTGTTACAAGAAGTGGAGCAACAGGAATTATCTATGTTAATGGAAATCCTACTGCAGGAACTACTAAATCAGGGAATCTCAGTTCTCCAAATCCTCTTTATTTGGGTGTTTTTAATACTATACAATATTTTAACGGAACAATAGACGAAGCTATGATATTTAACAGTGCATTAACAGCAGAACAAGTCCAGGCATTATACGAGAACCAGACACAGACAATTGTCTATCAAGAAACATTAAAAGGAGAGAACTGGAGCTCCTGCATCACTCCACATGATGGTGTGCAGGATGGTGCTGAGAACTGTAGTGACAATGTAACTATATTGAATTATATCCCGACTCATGATACTCCAATATTGAATGCAAGTTCAGCAAAGAATTATACAACAGATAATCTGACTGTCTATAACCAGTCTACTCTGGATCTTGATGGAGATGATGTTAAGAACATCATCAACTGGTACATGAATGAAACTTCAATCACTGTATTGAACATGCCGTTTGAAAAAAATTCTTCAGATGCTGATATGAGTGCTTCTACAAAGGATTATTCTGGTTATGGAAATCATGGAACAGTTACTCTTAATGGAACTGCTCAGTGGAATGCTTCAGGAGGCTATGACGGCTGGGGAGCTTATGAATTTGATGGTGACGGTGATTATATTCAAACTGCTGATTTATCTCTGGATAATCTTTCTTTATCATTCTGGTTTAATGCTAATGTTATTTCAGATGTTTGGATTATAAACAAGTATGCTAGCACAAGTGATGCATGGGGAGTGAGATTTCTCGCTGGTAATTTAAGGATATATGATGATATTGATAATGCTGGACAACAGCCTTGTCCAGTAGCAGTTTCTGCCGATACTTGGTATCATGTTGTTGCCCAATTAGTTCTTAATTCATCTGGAAATGGTTATGAGAATAGATTATATTTAGATGGTTCGCCAGTTGATTGTTCAGGGTATAATTCCACAGCAAGCTGGTCAAGTTATGGCGGTAATTTATATATAGGTTCAAGAAGAAGCACTGGGACATATTTCAACGGAACAATAGACGAAGTGATGGTCTTCAATAGAACATTATCACCAGAGCAAATTCTTGCATTATACCAGAACAGGACAGACTTGATTGTTTCACAGGAGACAATTGAAGGAGATGTGTGGAAAGCATGTATCACACCAAATGACAATGACCCAGATGGAATCGAAAAATGCAGCAACAATCAAACTATCAACACCAACTATGCTCCAACTCAATCTAAGCCTTGGATAGGAGCGCATACTGATATAGATACTGGCAAGGTTTTAGAATGGAGATTTGAGGTTGATGCTGTTGACGAGACTGGTGTTAATAATGGAACCCTATATGATAATCCAGTCCCTACTGATGAAGGTAGAGTAGGTAAAGCTTATGAATTCGATGGAATTGATGATGAAATTAAAGCAACTTATGATGATTCTTTGAACTTAAGTAAAAATTATACTGTTTCAGTCTGGGCTAAGTTTAATACTCTGCCTGCTGGAACACACAGATTAATTGGACAGGATGGTTCAACTACTCAGTCTGATGTTTGGATTAATATTTATGGACAAGAGCTTTATTTATATGCTTGTGAGGGAGGTCCAAGTGTAGCTACAATTAATTCTCCATTCTCTGTAGATACTTGGTATCATATTGTAGTTACTGTGGACAGAAGTATAGATTCTATGGTGGGTTACATAAATGGTGATTCAATAGGCAGCGGTTCTGGTTTGGGTGTATGTGGAAACAATAAAAGACTTACTGTTAATAGTGATGCATGGCCTGTTAATGGAACAATAGATGAAGTCATTGTCTGGAACAGAAGCTTGTCAGCAACAGAGATAGAAGAACTGTATAATTCTTCTACTGGAATAAATAATGTCTATACTGACCATGACTTAGGAACTTCTGCTAATAATACAGATGATATTTATGATGATGAGATTAAGAATATAATCAACTGGTATAAGGATGGAACTTCAATAACTGTATTGAACATGCCGTTTGAAGGCGGAAGCAATTCAACATATACAAAGGATTACACTCCTTATGGAAATGATGGAACTGTAACAAGTGCAACATGGAACTCAGCAGGAGGTTATGATGCTTGGGGAGCTTATGAGTTTGATGGAAATGATGATTTTATTAATGTTTCTTCTCTTATTGCAGATAGTCCTGTTACACTTTCAGTTTGGGCAAAAGTTGAGCAAGGGAATGATTGTTCGGCTTTAGATACAATTTTTTCAGATGATATCTCTACTCAAAATGGATTTTGTATTAGAACTGCTGGTTGTACAACATTTACTTTTAAAGGAGATAGTGATTTAGATGCTGCAGGTGTTGTTGTTACCCCAGCAGGATTTAATGCATATTTATGGAATCATTATGTAGGCGTATCCAATAGCACAGGGCTCTATTTATATCTTAACGGAGAACTTATTGGGAATAGAACTGTCTCTAATGGTGCTGTTTTAATGAATATTACAGGTGGTGCAGAGGTAGGCCATGCTAAAGGTCATGCTGGTAGATATTTCAACGGCTCAATAGACGAAATGATGGTATTTGATATGGCGTTGACTTCAGAGCAAGTTAAAGCATTATACGAGAACCAGACACAGACAATAATGCTGGAAGAGACAAGGATTGGAGACAACTGGAGCGCGTGCATAACTCCAAATGACAGGACACAGGATGGCATTGAGAACTGCACTGATAATGTAACAATCCTGAACAGGATTCCTACTCATTCAAATCCATGGATAGGAGCGCATAATATAGAAACAGATGGATTAGTTGCTGATTGGAGATTTGAAGTAGATGCTGTTGACGAGACTGGAGTCAATAACGGAACTGTGCTTGGCGCTGTAAAGACAGATGAAGGAAGGGTAGGAGAAGCTTATGTGTTTGACGGCAATTCAGAAAGAATTAATTGTGGAACAGGATTCCAAAGCTTGAAAAATGTAACTGTAAGTGTGTGGTTTAAGAGTGCAGAAGTAACTGCAGATTCTTGGATATTAGATTATACTATTGGAAGTACATTAGACAGTTGGGGATTATACCTTCCTTCAAATCAACTTATCCTATATGATGATATTGATGACGCAAGTTCCTCATTATATTCAACTGCTATTGATAGTGATAGATGGTATCATGCTGTTGCTGTGATGGAAAATTTAGAAAATAAATTATATTTAGATGGACAGTTGATTGGAAGTGGAAGTTATTCTTCTGATGACTGGAGTAGTTTTGCAGGAACTCTTTATATTGGTTCACGGTTTGGCGGTGTAGAAAATTTCAACGGAACAATAGACGAAGTTGTTGTCTGGAACAGGGCGTTATCTGCAGATGAAATAGAAATTTTATACAATTATTCAGCTGGAATTGATAATGTTTATATTAATCATGACTTAGGAACTTCTGCTAATAACACATATGATGGTGATGACCACGATGTCAAGAACATAATCAACTGGTATAAGGATGGAACATCAATCACTGGATTGAATATGCCAATGGAAGCTAATCTAACAGCTGAGTCTGGAACTAAGGTCAGAGATTATTCTGGCTATGGAAACAACGGAACTGTAACAGGAGCAACTTGGAATCCAACAGGAGGCTATGACGGTTGGGGAGCTTATGAGTTTGATGGAACAGGAGATGCTGGAAATGATAATCGTATTGCACTTAGTTCTGCTTATTTTGGAACATTTGTTAATAATTGGACTTTTTCAACTTGGATAAAACCTTATGCAACCTCTGTCACAGTTACAGGAAGGATTTTTTATGGTATTGGCGAATCTAATCTTTGGTGGGATAGCACTACAGGACAATTACGTTGGCAGATAGGTGGTTTTTCTCAAGCAGCGAGCAATTCTGTAGCACCATCAGGCAGTTGGAATCATATAGCATTGGTTATTCAAAGATATAATTCTTCGAGGGTAAATTATACTTACTATATCAATGGGGTTAAAGGTGTAGTGCGTTTATCAACTGTAAATTTAACTTCAACTGCAGTTCAGTTATCTCTTGGAGACCATCAGGCTATTGATAGACCTTTCAACGGCTCAATAGATGATGTGATGATATTTGACAGAGCTTTATCAGCAGAGCAAATCCTAGCATTGTATGAGAACCAGACCCAGACAATAATGCATCAAGAAACATTAAAAGAAGAGGACTGGAGTGCATGCATCACTCCAAATGACGGCTATGATGATGGAATTGAAAGATGCAGCAATAATATATCCTTGTTAAACAAGCCGCCAACACATGATTATCCAATCTTGAATTCAACGTCTGGAAAGAATTATACAACTGATAATCTGACTGTCTATAACCAGTCTACTTATGATCCTGAGGATGATTCAGTCAAGAATATAATCAATTGGTATGTTAATGAAACTTCAATCACTGTATTGAACATGCCGTTTGAGAACAATGGAAGTGATACAGGAACAAATGATTATTCTCCTTATAATAATGACGGAACAGAGAATGGCGGAGTAATTTGGAATGCTTCAGGAGGCTATGACAGCTGGGGAGCTTATGAGTTTGATAAAAGTGATATGGATATTAGGATTCCTGATTCAAGTGAGCTTAAATTAGCAACTAATGATTATACTGTTAGTGCTTGGATAAAAACAGGTGATAATACTTCTGGTGTTTTTGCTGCAAAATATTCTCCTTGGCAATTTGCTGTATCAAGCAGCAAAGCTAAAGTATTTGTATGGCAAGGTGCAACTAAAATAAATTGGCAATCATCAACAACCTCTGTAGATGATAATAAGTGGCATCATGTTGTTTGGAGTATAGATAGAGATGTAAATTCTACTATTTATGTAGATGGTGTTCAAGAATCTACTTTAGATGTATCTGCTATGGATGGTGAAGATTGGAGTGCAAATCAACATGTTTGTATTGGGGCGAGAGATATAGCTGTAGTAACATCATTCAATGGAACAGTAGATGAAGTAATGATATTTAATAGAAGCTTATCAGCAGAGCAGGTCAAGGCCTTATATGAAAACAGGACAGATTTGGTTGTTTCACAAGAAACAGTTATTGGAGATGTATGGAAGGCTTGTATCACACCAAATGACAATGACCCAGATGGAGATGAGAAATGCAGCAATAATCTTACAATAATATCCAGCAACCCAATTGTAACTCTGGTTTCACCTGAAAATGGCTCAACAGAAGTATTGTCTCCTGTTATATTTACATATTATGTGGCTGATTATGAAGGAATCGCAAACTGCACATTATATATTAATGGAACTGTTAATCAGACAGATATAACTATAACAGCCAATGCAGAGAATACATTTACATCATTGCTTGGAGACGGATATTATAATTGGACTGTAACCTGCATTGATAATACAAGCTATGCTAATCAAGGAAGTTCAGACACGTGGTTCTTTACATTTGATCTAAATGATGCTCCAACACAATCAACGCCTTATATCGGAGGGCATAACAGGATGTCAGGTGATTTGCGTTCAGAATGGAGATTTGAACTTTATGCTGAAGATCGAGCAGCGGGTAATGACGGAACTGTTTCAGGAGCAGTGTGGACAGATGCAGGAAGAGTTGGAAAGGGTTATGAATTTGATGGAGTGGATGATTATATAAGCGGCGAAGATAAATTATTCTCTAATTATTCTTTCACTTTCAGCGCCTGGATTAAAACAAGCCAGTCAGGCTTCCAGGAGATATTCTCAATAGTTGACAGGTCTGCAACCAATGTTTTCACAGATATCCGCATAGATGCTGGCGGATTTGCATATGCATGCGCTAAAAATCCTATTACTATTTGTGCTACTTCAACAACAACTGTTAATGATGGAAAATGGCATCATATAGTTGGAGTCTTTAACGAATCATATAGAGAAATTTTTGTAGATGGAGTATCAGAAGGTACAAACACAAGCACTGTAGCTTATAATAGTCTAATTGACGGCTGGGATATTGGGAGGGTTGGTGATGCAACACCAAGCGGTTATTTCAATGGATCAATAGATGAAGTTGTGGTGTGGGACACAGCATTCTCTGCAGCTGAAGTGGGAGAGCTATATAACTCTACAAAAGGTGTTTATCCACATGTAGTTGTTGGACAGGATCTTGGATGCTCTGCTAACAATACCTATGATGCTGATAATAATATTATCAAGCATATTACAAACTGGTATGTTAATGATACATCTATTACTAAGGTTAATATGCCGTTTGAGAACAACGGAAGCAATGCAGGAACAAAGGATTATTCTGGATATGGAAATGATGCAACAGAATTCAATGGTATAACATGGAGTTCAACAGCTGGATATGACGGATGGGGAGCTTATGAGTTTGATGGTGTAAATGATTACCTAAAGATTGATAATGATGCTTCTTTGAATTTCACTGAGATAACAATTGAAGCATGGATCTATCCAAGAGATACAACAGATCCTAAGCCAATTGTGCAGAAAGGAGGAACATCTGTAACTAACCAGACATTTGCATTTAAAGTGCATGGCTCTTATCTTGAAGTTATATTTTCAGGGGTTTATAATGACTGGCTGTGGTCTAATATTGGAGGAATCACTGAGAATGCCTGGAATCATGTTGCTGTAACTTATGATGGCAATGATACTACCTTCTATATAAATGGAGAGAAAGATAAGGTGCATTCAGGTTATGCAGGACCTATGTATAATGGAGATCATGATCTATTCATCGGAACGTCTGCAATTGGAGGCGGCTATTTCAATGGAACAATAGATGAGTTGCGTATCTATGACAGGGCATTAACACTGGGCCAGATTAAGGCATTATATCAAAATAAAACACAATTTATGTATGGGTATGAATTAGCTGCAGGAGATAATTGGTCATGTAATCTTACGCCTAATGATGGTATTGTTGATGGAGTGAGCTTGAATTCAACTATAGTTACAATAAATTATACTACTTGCTGGAATATCCTTAAACCTGCTTGGGAAGATGCTATGGAATTATATGATATGTGGGGAAATATAGTAGAATGCACTGTTTGTACCCGTGGCTTGCAAGTAAGAAGATCTGGTCCTTATACTTATGATGGTCCTATTCTTCAGTTCGCTATTAATAGCAATGCTCCTCCTGGTTGGATTGATTTACACAGTGGACCAAGTCCACTTGGACTAGCAACAGTTCAATATGGTGTGTGGTGGAGAGTATTTGTGGAGGATTTGCTTGATGCAAATCTAGATTTAGCCGATGCAGGCAGGATTGTTCTAGATGCTGGGTGGAGGAATGGAATAGGTGTTAATTTTAATGCTGATGATATTAATGACATAAACAATGATGAGCCTGACGATCCTGATGTTAAACTTTGGACACATCAAGATTGTGTTAATGGAGTATATCTATCCATAGATACTGGAGAAGGAGCTGATTGTGTTTATGTAGATGGAAATTATGAACTTACCTTTACTGGTTTTGAGGATGAAACAGAAGATACTAGGCAGGGTATACTTGCGGCTGTTTTCACATATAAACATGGTGAAGAGAACTTTCTTGTCCCAGAATTCTCCTTAATTGGAGCAATTATTTCAGTAATTACAATTGTAATAGCTGGCAATTTCATTATTAAGAGGCATAAGAAGAGAATGAAGAAAAAAGCAAGCAAGAAAGAAAAAAAGGAAAAAATTCCTAAGAAAACCATACAGAGGTCAAAGAAAAAATAAAATCATATTTTTTGTGAGGGAGCATTGGAAATCCTGAGAACCCCGAGATGACAAGTTTCTAAAACCTGTCTGACCCCATCGAAGGGTTTCCGGTGCGTCCTTCTTTTTCATCACATTTATAAAAAACATAAATTACTGATATTCTATGGCTGAACAACCAACTGAAGAGCAGATAAAGGAATTCCAGGAGAAAGTTAAGAATATGTCTCCTGAAGAATTAAAGGAATTTCAAAAACAGCAGTGTATTTTCTGCCAGATTATTGATGGCAAAGTTGCTTCTAAGAAAGTCTATGAGGATGATATCTGCATCGGGATACTTGATATCAATCCTGCTAATCCTGGGCATGTTCTGCTGATGCCAAAAGAGCATTTTCCATTGATGCCACTGATTCCTGAGGATGTGATCGGGCATCTGTTTATTGTTTCTAAAGCTATATCTAGAGTTATGCTTACTGCTGTTAATGCAGAAGGCGCTGATATCTTTGTTGCGAATGGAAGCGCTGCAGGGCAGAGAGCGCAACATTTCATGCTTCATATAATTCCTCGCAAGACAGGAGATGAGGTTAAGATGGATATTCCTGTCAAGAAGCTTGCTAAGAAGAAGGTTGATGAAGCTAGGCAGGCAATTGAAGAGAAGATCAATGCTGTGTTTAAGCTGAAGAAGATTGTTGCTAAGCCTGCTAAGGAAGTGAAGAAGGCTGAAAAGCCTGCAAAGAAAAAAGCTGCTAAGGAGAAAAAGCCTACTAAGAAAAAAGCTGCTAAAAAAGAACCCGAAATAAGCCTGGATGATATTGCTAAATTGATAAAATAACAAAATTGGGCAAAGCCCAACAAGGTTAAAAATACTAAAGGTGATTTTTAACAATGACAGATACATGCATATTATGCAATACAGTTGAAGGAAAGACAAAACTGGAGAAAGTCTATGAAGACAAAGAATTAGTTGCAGTTGTGCATCCAAGGGGGGCTGTTGCAGGGCATGTTTTTGTTATCCCTAAGAAACATTACCAGATATTTGAGCAGATTCCTGATTATGAAGTTAGTCATCTGTTTAATGTTGTTAATAAGATAAGCATTGCTGTGTTTGAAGCTACTGGAGCTGCTGGAACCAACATAATTTTGCAGAATGGTGTTGCTGCTGGGCAAGAGGTTCCTCATGTCTGCGTTCATATCATTCCCAGAAGCGAAGGAGATGATATTGATTTTCAATGGGAGCCAAAGCAGATGACTCAGGAAGAGATGAGCTCTGTTGAGCTGAAATTGAAAAAAGCTGCTTCTGATATTAGTGGATTTGAAAAAGAAAAGAAGAAAGAGCCTGTTAAGGTTGAGAAGAAAGAGAAAAAGACCTTAACAGCTGAAGAAGAAAAAGAGAATTATATGATAAAACAGCTGGAGAGAGTGCCTTAGAATAAAATTAACCACCAAGCACCTAATCCTAAGGTTAAGATAAAAGCTGCTAAGAAGCTAGGGACAAAAGGGATTCCATATTTTACTTTTACTTTGCTTATTTTTCCTTGTTTTTTCAATTCTATCAATTGTTTAATTTGTTTTTTTTCAATTCCCAAATCCTTAGGTCCAACTATCTTTTTTTTGTCGACGATAACGTCTTTTGCAATCCAATCGCCTTCTGTCAGTTTTTCTGGTGTGATGAACCTGTACATTGCAGACAATTCAACTGCCTTGACAAAGATGACTAAGTAGAAGGATAGGTAGAGCAGGATGATCATTATTGTTAGAGTAGATAAGACAAAGATATCCATTAGCCTGCCTTTTAGGAAGTAGGCAATTATTAGGATTAGCATTATTAAAAATATTATTCTCATTCTTCTGAATCTCTGAATTTGTTTGCTGTGCATTAATTTACTGAAATTTTTTATGAATTTTTCCCTGTGGATTATTGCCAGTGTTGTGCTGTATATCAGTCCGTAGACTGCTCCTACTAGCAAGACATTGAACAAGAACACTATTAATAATTGGTTGGGTTGTAATGAGAGGTTTAATCCTATTAATGCTCCTAAGCCCATTAAAAGCTTTGAATCTCCGCCGCCCCACTGGCCTGCATAGAACATTAGGTAGCCTAATATCACAAATGCTGCTAATCCTGCAGCACCTTCTAATAGATATATCCAGTCAAATGTCATTGAAGAATAAATCAATCTTATCCCGATTCCTGCAAAGATTATGCTAAAATTAAGCCAGTCTGGAACTTCTCTTGTCTTGATGTCTGTTACTGTTCCTATGATCAAAGCAACGAATGCAAGGCTTAAAAGGATGATGTCTGTTATCATTATTTCTCAAAATAAAGACAAAATATATAAATATTTTCTATAATACTGTAAATAGGGGGCAATAATGCTAGAAAGATTCAAATTAATGCTTAAGTTGCAGGAAAAGGAAGGCAAGGCCAAGAGGATAATCAGGCATCTTGCTATTACAATGCATGGTATGGAGAGATGGAGTGAGGATAAGAAGAAGCCGAAGCAGGAAGTGTATAAGAAGAGCTTTGGCATACTGAAAGAGATTATTGAGCTGGCGATCAAGCAGAATGTTCCGATTCTTTCTATTTATGTCCTGCCAGAGCAGCTGAAGAAAGAAGAGGATTTTCCTTTGTTTTTAGACGAGCTTATTGGTTTTTTAAATTCTATCAAGAAGTCAAGCACTGTGCATGACAATAAGGTCAAGATAACTGCTTTGGGCAAGTGGTATGATGTTCCAAGCAGGGCAGTTGATGTTATCAAGGAAGTGCTGGAAGAGACAAAGGATTATGACAAGTTTTTTGTGAATCTCTGCATTAATTATGATGGAAAAGAAGAGATAGCAGATGCGTGCAGGATCATCGGAAGGCAGATCAAGGCTGGAAAACTGGATGTTGATGCCATCAACAAGGGAATCATAAAGGAGAATATCTATAGCTCTTATTTCCTTCCTCCTGATCTTGTGATAAAGAATGGAAAGATAATGCAGACAACAGGATTTTTATTGTGGGATACAGCACATGCAATAATCTATTTCACTAAGAAGTATTTTCCTGAGTTCAGCAAGTCAGATTTCTCTAAAGCGCTTGAGTTTTATGATGAGAATAAATAGCTACTCTATCTGAATAACAAAAAACAGCAAGATTTATAAACAAACCCGCAATTCTGAAGGTAACCAATGAATGATGATGGTTGGGTTGTGCTATATGGCTATCGGCATAATGCAACTTGAGCGAGGTAATTTTTCTTTATTTTTTTTACCTTTTTATTTTCATTTGGAACTAGGGAGGTCCATAAAAATGGCTGAAGTATCAAAAGAAATAATAGACAAGGTATTAGAAGCAATTGAAGTAGCAAAAGCTACTGGCAAGATTAAGAAAGGAACTAATGAGGTTACAAAAGCTCTTGAAAGAGGCAGTGCAAAGCTTGTTGCTGTTGCAAAAGACGCAAGTCCGCCTGAGATTGTCATGCATATTCCTTTGCTGGCAGAGGAAAAAGGTGTTGTTTGCGTCACAGTTGGAAGCAAAGAAGAGCTAGGAGCATCAACAGGCATAGCAGTTCCTACTGCAAGTGCAGCAGTTGTTGCTGAAGGAGAGGCAAAGGCTTTGATAAAAGAGATTGTTGAAAAAGTAGGAGTCAAGGCAAAGGAAGAAAAGGCTGAAGCGAAACCAGCTGAAGCAAAACCAGAAGAAAAACCTGCCAAGAAAGAGGCAGCTGAAACTCCAAAAGAAGCTCCTAAGGAAGAAAAGAAAGAAGAAGCAAAAGAAGAAAAAAAGGAAGCTAAATAAAATGGCAGAACCACAAAACAAGGAACAAGCTCCAAGGCAGGATAAGAGACCGCCTAAAAAAGGAGATGAAAAGCCAAAAGCTGCTGTTCATTTTACTCAGGCAGTTTCTGCAAGGGTTGAAGAGATAATTGACAGAACAGGGACAAGAGGAGATGCTGTCCAGGTCAGGTGCAAAGTATTGGAAGGAAGAGATTCCAACAAGATATTGAGAAGGAATGTAAAAGGACCTGTCAAGATTGGAGATATCTTGATGTTAAGGGAGACAGAGATTGAAGCAAGACCTCTAAGCAGAAAAGGAGGAGGCAGAGGAGGAGGTCAATAACAATGAAATTCCTTATCGAAATTTCAAGGTTAAAACACGGAGGTTTTAACGATGGCAAAATGCAGTTTCTGCGGAAATGATATCAGGAAAGGGACAGGCAAGATATTTGTAAAGAAAGACGGGAAGATCTTGAACTTCTGCTCAACTAAATGCGAGAAGAATTTGCTGAAGTTGAAGAGAAAACCCATTGTTGTTAAGTGGACAAAGCTGTTCAAGAAGAAATAAGACCATGGCAGAAGAAAATATTCAACAGGTATTAGTATTAATAAAACCAGATGGGCTGATTAAATCTCTTACTGGAAATATATTGACTGAACTAGCTGAAACACACCTTACTATTGTTGCAGCAAAGATAGTCCAGGTTAGCAGAGAATTGGCTGAAACACATTATTCTCATCTGAAAGAAACAAAAGGAGAGGAGATATACGAGGCTACTTTGAAATATATCATGGGGCATTATCATACTAATAGAGTTTTAGCATTGATCTATGAAGGAGAAGATGCAATAGACAAGATAAGGGCTGTTGCAGGAGAAACAAATCCTGAAAAAGCAAGCCCCATTACTATAAGAGGCAAATACGGAAGAATAGTGAGTTCAACAGGAGTGTTTGAAAATGTTATTCATGCTTCTGATAATGAAGAAAATGCTGAAAGAGAGATAAAACTGTGGTTTGAACCGCATGAACTTGCTAATACAATTTATCCTACTGTGCTAAATAAAACAACAAAAGAAGAAGTAGCTTGGAAGGGGGATAATTAAAATGGCTGAAAAGATGGTTGATAGGGTTATGAGAATATCAAAGAGTCCTAAAAGTATTAGGAATATTGCTATTGCTGCGCATATTGATCATGGAAAAACAACTTTTTCTGATAATCTTTTAGCAGGAGCTGGCATGATGTCAGAAGAATTAGCTGGAAAACAGCTTGCTTTGGATTTTCATGAGGATGAAGCTGCTCGAGGAATAACAATTGATACTGCTTCTGTTTCTATGGTTCATGATTTTAAAGATGGAGAGTATTTGATTAATCTTCTTGATACTCCTGGGCATGTTGATTTTGGAGGAGATGTTACAAGAGCAATGAGGGCTGTTGACGGAGCTATTGTTTTAGTTTGTGCTTCTGAAGGAATAATGCCTCAGACAGAAACTGTATTGAGGCAGGCGCTTAGGGAGAGGGTTAAGCCTGTTTTGTTTATTAATAAGGTTGATAGACTGATTAAAGAGCTGAAATTAACTCCTGAGGCTATGCAAGAGAGGTTTATTAAGATAATTACAGAGGTTAATAAGCTAATAAGAGAGATAGCTGAAGAAGAATATGGAGATAAATGGCAGACAAATGTACAAGATGGAAGTGTTGCTTTTGGAAGCGCGTTTCATAACTGGGCATTGAGTATTCCGTTTATGACTGAAAGGAAAATTACATTTAAAGATATAATTGATGCTTATAATTCTGGAAAAGATGAAGATATAAAGGCATTAGCTAAGAAAGCTCCTTTACATGAAGTAATTCTTAACATGGTTATTGAGCATTTGCCTAATCCAGTAGATGCTCAAGCATATAGGATTCCAAAGATTTGGAGAGGGGAGGTTGAATCAGAGCTAGGGCAAAGCTTGGCAAAATGTGATCCAAGCGGCAAATTAGCTTTTGTTATTACAAAGATTGTTATTGACCCTCAAGCAGGGGAGATTTCTGCTGGAAGATTATTCAGCGGGACTATGAGCAAAGGAACTGATGTTTATCTTAACAGGATGAAGCAGACTGCAAAGGTGCAGCAGGTTTTTGTCTATAATGGAGCAAAGAGAGAGATAGTGAATAATGCTGTTGCTGGAAATATCATAGGCATTGCAGGAGTTAAATCATATCCAGGAGAGACAGTAACATTTGAACAGGATACTCCTTTTGAGGAGATTATACATATATTTGAGCCTGTCATCACCAAGGCTGTTGAAGCTGCCAAGCCAGCTGATTTGCCAAAGGTTATTGATGTTTTGAGGCAGGTTGGGAAAGAAGATCCTTCAATTAAGATTGAGATTAATGAGGAAACAGGAGAGCATCTGATGCATGGAATGGGAGAGCTGCATCTAGAAGTTATTGAGAACAGGATTAAATCAGAGAAAGGTGTTGATATCAAGACTAGTCCTCCAATTGTTGTTTATCGGGAATCAATAAGGAAGTTAAGTCAGGAGATGGAAGGAAAATCTCCAAATAAGCATAATAAGTTTTATTTTATTGTTGAGCCTTTAGAAGACTCTTTTTATAATGATATAAAAGCAGGAAAGATACAAGAAGGAAGAGTCAAGAAGAAAGATCCTGTTCTTAGGGAAGCTCTTGTAAATGCAGGAATGGAAAGCAAGATGGCTGACAAAGTTAAGGATGTTTTTCACGGGAATTTGTTTTTGGATGAGACAAGAGGACAAGTGTACTTGGGAGAGGTCATAGAGATGATTTTAGACATGTTTGAAGATGTTATGCAGAATGGTCCTTTGGCAAGAGAGCCTTGCGTTAAGGTAAAAGTAAGATTAGTTGATATGAAACTGCATGATGATGCTATTCACAGAGGTCCTGCGCAGGTATATCCTGCTGTCAGGGAAGGTATAAGAGGAGCAATGGTGACATCTGCTCCGGTTCTTTATGAACCTATACAGACAATGCTTTTAGAAGCTCCAACAGACTTTATGGGAGAGTTATCTAAGCTTATTACCAGCAAAAGAGGGCAGCTGCTTGATATGACTCAGGAAGGAGCAACTGTAACAGCAAGGGCTAAAATGCCTGTTGGAGAGATGATTGGATGGAGCAGTGATTTAAGAAGTGCTACTGGTGGAAGAGGGACTAGCTCATTAGTTGATCAGACATTTGAAAAGCTTCCTGAAGAGATTCAAGACAAGATAGTGAAGCAGATTATTGAGAGAAAAGGCCTGGCTGAAGGCCAAGTGGGTATTTAGACATAGAATTTCGAAAGGTAAAGTACGTGTTGAACGTACAGACCTTACGAAATTACAAATAATTTCGAAAGGTTTTTAAATACCCTCAAAATCCAATACACTACTTAATACTTAAAACATACACGGAGGCTGTAAAATATGGCTGAAAAAACACACATAAACCTTGTATTCATAGGGCATGTAGATGCAGGAAAATCTACTACAGTAGGTAGATTGCTGTTTGATACAGGTGCTATTGATGAACAAACATTAAGAAAACTAAAGGAGAAAGCACAAGAGCTAGGCAAAGCTGGATTTGAATTTGCTTTTGTAATGGATAATCTAAAAGAAGAAAGAGAAAGAGGAGTTACAATTGACCTAGCGCACAAGAAATTTGAGACTAACAAGTATTACTTTACAATAATCGACGCACCAGGGCACAAAGACTTTATCAAGAACATGATCACTGGAGCATCACAAGCAGATGCTGGTGTTTTGGTTGTAGCTGCTACAGATGAAGAACTGCAGCCTCAGACAAAAGAACATGTATTTTTGGCCAAGACTCTTGGTGTAAATCAACTGATTGTAGCAATCAACAAGATGGATGCTGCAAAATATGATCAAGCTAAGTTTGACAAGCTGAAAGAATTACTATCAGGATTGCTTAAGAGTGTAGGATATAATCCTGAAGAAGTTCCATTTGTACCGCTTGCTTCATTAGTAGGAGACAATGTTGCTAAGAAATCTGAGAACATGGGCTGGTATGATGGAAAGATACTATTAGAGATAATGGATGATTTAAAAGAACCTGAAAAACCAACTGACTTGCCGCTTAGGCTGCCTATCCAAGATGTCTATAACATCACTGGAATTGGAGTAGTTCCTGTCGGAAGAGTTGAAACAGGGGTTATGAAGGTTGGTGATAAGGTTACAGTTGTTCCTGGCAGAGAAGGAAAAGGAGTTTCAGGAGAAGTTAAAACAATAGAGATGCACCATGAACAGATGCAGAAAGCAGAACCAGGAGATAATATAGGATTCAATGTCAGAGGAATTGGCAAAAAGGATATTGCAAGAGGAGATGTGTTAGGACATTCAGATAATGTTCCAACTGTTGCTTCAGAGTTTACAGCGCAGATGGTTGTTTTGAACCATCCAACTGTTGTTACAGTGGGCTATACACCTGTATTCCACATACACACTGCTCAGGTTGCATGCCAAGTTACGGCAATTGAGAAAAAATTGAATCCAGCAACTGGTGAGGTTGTTGCAGAGAATCCAGATTTTATCAAGAATGGAGATGCTGCAATTGTTAAGATTAAGCCGGTTCAACCATTGGTAATTGAGAAACAATCAGATATTCCACAGATGAGCAGATTTGCTATCAGAGATTCTGGAGCAACTGTTGCTGCTGGAATGTGCACAGACCTGGTTAAGAAGGAATAAACAAACACTTTTTAACTTTTTATTTTTACCTTTTACCAATCATGGTGAACTTGGGGCTTACCATGTTGCAGACAGCATAAATGTGATCACAAAACAATGGCACAGAAAGCAAGAATCAAGATAAGCAGTACAGACATTGCAAAAATCAATCAAGTCTGTGATTACATTAGTAGTATTTCTGAAAAAACAGGCGTTGATATGCGCGGCCCCATACCATTACCAACTAAAAAGCTTAAAGTGACTACTAGAAAAGGCCCTGATGGCGGCGGAACTTCCAGCTGGGAAAGATTTGAGATGAGAGTGCACAAAAGAGTGATTGATCTTGGCTTGGATGAAAGAGCTTTAAGATTGGTTATGAGAGTACCTATTCCAGAAGGCCTTAATATTGAGATTGAGATGATTGATTAAGCGTTAAATTTTTAAAATATCTATTAATTCTTTTTTTATGACAAAAGTATTCTGCTGGGGAACATTTGATGGAGTGCATAAAGGACACATTGCTTATTTAGACTATGCAAAGAGTCTTGGAGATTATCTTATTGTTGGCACTATTTCTAATGAAGCTTCTTGTAAAAATAAAGGCTATTTTCCAAGCCGTAATATTGATGAAAGAGCTAAGGCACTTGAAGAATTAGCAATGGTTGATCAGGTTGTACCATTAGAAGGAACTTTAAATGAAAATCTAAAAAAGATAATATCTTTTAAACCAAATATATTTGTGATTGGTTATGATCAGAAAACATTGGCAGAGAAAACTATAATGCGCTATTCTTCATATTATAATCTAGATATAGAGTTTGTTGTTGCTGAAGAATTTGAAGGTGGAATACATTCAAGCGATATAGGTAAGATTTAAATACATTCAGGGTTCTTTTATTTCTTATGCCGCGGTGGCACAACCTGGTACTGCGCAAGACTGGAAACTTTCGTTCAAAAAGTCCCGAACGAGAGTGAGGATATCTTGTTTCCTTCGGGATATGAGAGTTCAAATCTCTCCCGCGGCGTTTCTTAGTAAAATTTATATACCATTGTTGACCTGGAATAATAAAAGAGGGTTTTACATGAAAATAGCGTTTGTACACTACAATGTAGGGCATAGGGATGGTGTAAATACAGTCATGAGGACAAATGCTCTTTCTATTCTTGAAAGATACAAGGATTCTAAGATTGTCTTTGTTGGAAGTGTTGTAAGGCATCTGATTGAGGGGTATAAGACAAGAGTTAGGCATGTTGATATTCCTGAGATGGATATTCTTGGGAAAGGGAAAAGAGCGAGATTTTCATCAAAGGATGTTTTTGATTATATGAGAAACGGCATGGAGATATATTTCAAGCTGAAGAAGGCTTTGAAAGGAGTGGATTTTGTGGTTATTGAGAACCCTAATATTGGGGTCAATCCTGCTGTTACTTATGCTTATTATAGATTAGTCAAAAGAACACATCAGAGGGGAATGAAAAGAAGAGCCCTTTACAGAATCCATGATTTTGCAGAGGACAGAAGAGGAAATTTCATTAATCTATTGAAATTTAAGGGAACAGAGAGCAGCCCTTATTGGCACAAGGTAATATTTCCGAGAGTAGGGCATCTTTCTTTTGCTGTAATCAATAAAAAGGATTTACTTAGGTTGCATTCTCACGGCTTGATTGAAGAGAACAGAGCACATTATCTTCCAAATCCAATCAATGACAAGCTGTATTATGAAGACAAGGAAACAAGCATGAAATTAAGGGATTTGTTGATTAAGAAGTACAGGTTGGATAAAGATTCGAAATTTATCTTCTATCCTGTTAGGATTGTAACTAGGAAGAATGTTGAAGAAGCTATATTCCTGACACAGCTGCTGAACAAGAAATTCGACGGCAAATATGTGCTTGTTGTCAGTCTAAGGCCAAAGCTAACACTTGGACTGAAATATTATAGAGCATTGAACAAGTTTGTCAAGAAGCATAAACTGCCTGTTATCTTAGGTATAAATGAGCATGTCTCAATGGAAAGAGCGCTTACTAAATCAGGCAGAGTAAAGATGTTTGGTGTTGGAGACATGTATAACATATGCGACAAGGTAATCAGCACCTCTACTCTTGAAGGTTTTGGGATGTTCTTTATTGAATCCTGGTTCTTTAACAAGTCTATAATTGGAAGGGATTTGCCTGAGATTACCACTGATTTCAAGAGCGCTGGAATAAATCTTGAGAATCTCTATGATGCATTGTTCATTGATGGAAAAGACTTTAAGGATTATGGAACCATATCACAAAGGTTGAAATTAGTTCATAAGCTGAAGAACAAGAAATTCTTTGAAAATTTTGAAAAAGAGAACCAGCATACTCTGTCTGGACTTTATAGGATGTTTGATCCTCAAGTGGAAAAGCCTTTGATTAAAGACAATAAAAAAATTGTCTTAAGAGACTACTGCACTGGAAGTGTCACAAAGCAGATTATGCATATCCTTAGGACTATTCCAAGAGAAGCTGTTATTAAGAAGTAAAGTCAATATCGCAAGCTCATTGACAAACTTCTTAATTCTTCGTTAAAACTAATAATTAAGAAGTAAAACTTATAAACTAATTCGATTCTATTTTTACTAAGCCCCTTTAGTGTAGCCTGGCCAATCATATCGCCCTCTCGAATGATAATAGAGAAAGGCGATGACGTGGGTTCAAATATGCCAGAAGGTTCAAAGGCCTTCGGCTTTGAAAGTCCCGCAAGGGGCATTTTAAAATGAGACAATCCAAAAAAATCAAGAAAAGCCTATCATATTCTATTGTAGAAGGCAGTTTCTGGAGTGTTATGTTTGGTATGGGAGAGAGGTATTTAAGTGCGTTTGCTGTTTTTTTGAAGGCAACAAACATGCAGATAGGTATGCTGACTTCTTTGCCTTTATTATTCAGCTCTTTTGCGCAGTTCTTTTCATTGAAACTTATTGATATGTTTAAGTCGCGCAAGAGGTTTATTATTACAGCAGCTATAATCCAGGCACTGATATGGATTCCTATGCTTCTGACATTCTTTTTAGGGAAATTAAAGGTCTATTATTTGATATTATTTGCAATAGTGTATTTTGTCAGCGGATGGATTGGAGTACCTGCATGGAATTCATGGATTGGTGATTTGGTTGACCCCACTAAAAGAGGCAAGTATTTTGCAAAGAGAAGCAGGATTGTTGGATTGGTGGTGATGGTATCTTTGGTATTGGCTGGAGTTATCCTTGATATATTCAAGAATGGTGTTATGCCGCAGTATTTTGGTTTTGTCATTATCTTTATTATAGCATTGATTGCAAGATTAGGATCTGCTTTTTTCCTGAACAAGAAGTACGAGCCTCCTATGGCAAAGGCAAGGGAAAAACACAAGTTTACTTTTGTCCAGTTCTTGAAAAAAGCGCGTTTTAGGAATTACGGGCTGTTTGTGCTGTTCTTGACTTGCATGAATTTTTCTGTCTTTATTGCAGCTCCTTTTTTTGTTGCTTATATGCTGTATGATTTGAAATTGACTTATATTGCTTATATGATATTGATTGCGAGTGCTTTTATTGCAAAGTATTTGGCGTTGCCTGCTTGGGGGAAATTAATGGATGAGCACGGCACTAAAAAGATATTGACCTTGACTGGGGCTATCATGCCGTTTTTGCCAATGCTTTGGCTGTTTTCCAGGAATTATTATTATCTTATCTTTATTCAGGTTTTAGGTGGGATTACATGGGCTGGTTTTGAATTAAGCACTTTTAATTTTATTTTTGATACAACAACTCCAGAGAAAAGGCCAAGATGTGTTTCTTATTATAATGCAATCAATGGAGTTATGATATTTTTAGGAGCAACTATTGGCGGCTTGATTATTAAGTATAATAATTTGTTTTGGACAAAGTATTATCTTGTGTTCTTGGTTAGCGGAATATTAAGGCTGGGGGTTAGCATGTATTTCCTTCCTAAGCTGAAGGAGGTCAGAGAAGTTGCTGAGATCAATTACAGAAGACTGTTCAAGAAAGCAACAGATATGATCATAACAGAAAGTTTCCATAATGTCACTTTCTTGCTGTCATATCCTAAGAGATTTAGAAGAGTTTGGCGTAAAAAATGAAGTTAGATGATTTTGATTATGATTTGCCTAAAGAGAGGATTGCACAGAAGCCAATAAGTCCTAGAGATAGTAGTAGATTGATGGTTATTAATTCTAAGGTTGAACATAAGCATTTTTTTGATGTTGTTGATTATTTTTCTAAAGGAGATGTTTTGGTTTTGAATGAGACAAAGGTTATTCCTGCAAAGCTAGTCGGAAGAAAAGAGACTGGAGCTAGGGTAGAATTGATTGTTAGTGAGGCTAAAGGAAGGAAGTGTAAATGTCGGATAAAGGGGAAAAAGCCTAGAAAAGGGAATAAGTTATTTTTTAGGAAGTTTAAAGCTGAAATAATTGGAGTTGAAGATGATGAGTTTGTTGTTGAGTTTAGTGATGATGTTAATCTGATTATGAAGAAGATTGGAGAATTGCCAACACCTCCTTATGTCAAAAGGAAGTTGGACAAAGATTCGCAATATCAGACTGTTTATTCTAAGAAGAAAGGAAGTATTGCAGCGCCAACTGCTGGACTGCATTTTACTAAAAGATTGTTGAAGAAGATTAAAGCAAAAGGAGTTAAGTTGGCAAAGGTAGTATTGCATGTAGATTTTGGAACATTTTTGCCTGTGAGAGATATTAATGCTAAAAAGTTGCATAAAGAGTATTTTGAAGTTGATTCTAAGAATGCAAAGTTGATAAACAGTGCCAAAAGGTTGATTGTTGTTGGCACTACTTCTGTCAGGGCATTGGAGAGTGTTGCTGATAAACATGGAAAAATCCGAGCAAAGCGAGGTAATACAGAATTATTTATTAAACCAGGTTATAAATTCAAGGTTAAGTATGATGCAATGATTACAAACTTTCATCTGCCGAAGTCAACACTTCTGATGTTAGTCAGTGCTTTTATTGAAAGGAAGAAGATTTTAGATGCGTATAAGATTGCTGTTTCTAAAAAATATAGGTTCTTTTCTTTTGGAGATGCTATGTTATTGCAAAAATTTAAATAGTTTTAATTTCTAAATTATGTTATGACAGACGAGAATGAAAAATTTGTAGAAGAAATGCTGAAAAGTGCTGAGAAGAAGAAGGAAACTAAGCCGCAGAAAAGGACAGAAGGTGTTGACAAAGAGGAAGTTGAAGACATGACTGCAGAGATTCTTGGCTGGAAAAAGAAGAAAGAGAAGTAAGAATGGATGCCAAGAAGACCATCATAGGTGCTGTTTTTGTAATTGTAGGGATTTCTCTTATTGCATATGCTTTTTCAAGGCCGTGCGAGGTTGGAGCAATAACCCAAACAGTAGGGGAGCAAACTTCTGTTGTTGAACAGCCTGAGAAGATGAACAGGATGATCTGCATGTCAACAGATGCTGTTGCTCTTATTTGCACTTTATTAGGAGCTGCATCAATATTTCCAGGGGTTGGCGGGTTGTTCAAGGGTTTGACAGAGAAGTAATTATTTTTTAGAAAACAAACAACCGCAATAATTCTGCCTGTAGAGATTGTAATGCTTGCTTAGTTCTACACTGTGCATATAGCCTTTTTTGAAATCTTTTTCCAGGAAATTATCAAATTCTTTTCCTATTTTGTTGATGATTTCAGCGTTTTTGTATGGGCTTACTGTTAATGTTGTTGTGAACAAATCAAAACCTTTTTCTTTTGCTATTTGAGCTGTTTTGTTTAATCTGAATCTGAAGCAGATGCTGCATCTTTCTCCGCCTTCTTCGTCATTTTCATGGCCTTGGATTGCATTGTACCAGTCAATGATGTCATAGTCTCCGATGATAATTGGGATGCCCATTGCTTCTGCATATCTTTCTGCTTCATTTAATCTTTTTTCATATTCATTTATTGGCTCGACATTTGGATTGTAGAAAAATAAAGTTAAATCATAATTTTCCTTTAGTTCTTCAATTACATGTGTTGAGCATGGTGCGCAGCAGACATGGAGCAATAGTTTTTTCATTTTAGATAAATTAATATATGTTTGTTTATTAAGCTAATGAAAATGAGGAAGATATGGAAATTGCTTATATCAATCTTAATACCTTTCATAGCAAGTGCTATAGGTTCATTATTTACAGCTAGTTCTGTCTCAACATGGTATGCTGATTTAGTCAAGCCAAGTTTTAATCCGCCTGGCTGGATTTTTGGTCCTGTCTGGACACTGCTTTATCTTTTGATGGGAATTGCTCTTTATTTAGTCTGGGTTGAGAAAGCAAAAGATAAAGAAACAGCATACTGGCTATTTGGTGTCCAGTTGTTTTTTAATGCATTATGGTCTGTATTGTTTTTTGGATTAAGAAATCCTCTGCTTGCTTTTATTGAGATTATTATATTGTGGATATCTATTTTAATTACAATAATTTATTTTTGCAGAATAAACAAAGCTTCAGCTTATTTGATGATTCCTTATATCTTGTGGGTAAGTTTTGCAGCTGTGCTTAATTTTTCACTGATGATATTAAACTAAATTCTTTCCCAGATTTCTATTGGGCCTTTCTTGACTCTAAATAAAGGATTTGGCTTTGGATTTTTTATTTTTAGAAGCTCTTTGTATTTTTTTGGATCTCTTGTCTTTAGTTTCTTTTTAAGATGCTGAAATTCATATTTTAGTTGCTTGTCTGTTACTGTCAGCTTGTTTTTTGTGAAGGGTTTTACAACATTTCTTTTGTCAAAGCAATAGCCTCTTTCACAGGATTCTTTATAGAGAAAATAGAGATAGGTGTTTATGTATTTGACTGGAACTTTCTTGAATCTGTCTAGTTGAGGATGGTTCTTATACTTGCTTGTAAGGCCTTGCAGCACTTTTTTGGCTAACAATGCCTCTCTCCACAACCCTACAAATCCCTTTACATCAAGGTATTTTGGATGGATGCTCCAGAGTCTCATAGCTTATAGAAACAACAAATTCTTTATTAAGCTTATGAAAAAAATTTACTCTTCTTTCTTCTTAAAAAGTGCAACAAGCGCCAGCAGTCCTGAGATACCTACTAATGCATAAACTATTCTGATTAACCAGCTTACTTGCAGATATTGCACTAATTCTGCTCTAGGGCTTATAGCCACTAGTCCCCAGTTTAGGCCGCCAATAATCAAAAGAACCTTAGCAACCATGTCTACATTCTTATTCATGATAAAACACCTCCTTTTTTAAAGGATATTTGGTGTTTTAGGAGTTTAACTATTTAAGTTTTTTGAAAAAGTTTAAATAGTTGGAATTTGGATTTATACTTATGAAGGTTAAATTCTGCGGAGCAGCGAAGATAGTCACAGGGTCAAATTATCTTATTGAAGTTGGTGGAGAGAGGATTCTTATTGACTGCGGTATGTTTCAAGGAAATAAACATATCACTAGACTGAATTACAGGCCGTTCAGGTTTGATCCCAAGCATATCTCTCATGTTTTATTGACTCATGCTCATATTGATCATTCTGGGCTGATTCCTAAATTAGTCAAGGAAAGGTTTAAAGGAAAGATATTGGCAACAGAGGCAACCATTGACTTGTGCAGGATTATGCTTGAAGATTCTGCGCATATACAGGAGATGGATACCCAGCATGAGAATGAAAGACTGAAAGTAAGAGGCCAGCCTTTAAGGCAGCCATTGTATACACAGGATGATGTTGCATCTACAATGCCTCTTTTCCAGAAGATTGTCTATAATCAGGAGATTCAGGTTACAAAGCATATCAAAGCAATCTACAGGGATGGAGGGCATATAATCGGCAGTGCTATCATTGAATTGATTGTTGATGATAATGGAGAGGAGAAGAGACTGGTATTTTCAGGAGATTTAGGGCAGTGGGATGTTCCTATTATTGAGGATCCGACTATAATCGAAAAAGCTGATTATCTGTTTTTGGAAAGCACTTATGGAAACAGGCTTCATGAAGATGTCAAAGACAGAGATGTTAAGTTATTGGAATATGCTGAAAGAGCGTTTTCAAGAGGCGGAAGAGTGCTTATTCCTTCTTTTGCAATTGAACGTACCCAGGAATTGCTGTATTCTTTCAATAAACTGATCAAAAGAGGAAAGTTTCCTGATATGAAGATATTTCTGGACAGTCCTTTGGCAATCAAGGCAACAGAGATATTCAAGAAGCATCCTGAGTATTTTGATGAAGAAGCCTTGAAGAAGTACAGGAATCCATTTAATTTTCCAAATCTGGTCTATACAAGGACTACTGCTGAAAGTAAAGCAATAAATGATTATGATAAGCCTTGTGTTGTCATAGCTGGAAGCGGCATGTGTACTGCAGGAAGGATAAGGCATCATTTCAAGTATGGACTGGATAATCCTAAGAATATTGTTGTTTTTGTCGGTTATCAGGCAAGAGGAACATTGGGAAGATGGATTTTGGAAGGTCAGAAAAGAGTTAGATTTATGGGATTATATGTTGATGTCAAGGCTGATATTGAGAAAATCAATAGTTTTTCAGCTCATGCTGATTACAGGGATATATTAAGATGGGTCAATGGATTTAAGCAAAAGCCCAAAAAGATATTTTTAGTGCATGGAGAACAGAGAAGTGCTATTGAGCTGAAGAATAAGCTAGGAAAGTATCAGTGTGTTATTCCAAGCATTGGAGATATTGCCAAACTATGAAAAAAGAGAAAGAATATGCAGAGATAATGCATATGTTTCGATATTTCTACAAAGATGAATGGGCTCCTGGAAATATCTTTGACAATAAATCAAGATTATGGGTTCAGTGTTTTAATGATCTGGTCAAACAGGGATTTATCATCAAGAAGAAGAAATATCCAGGATACAAGTATAAATGGTCAGGAGTATGGCCTGATGGTTATTAAATTCTTACTTGTAAGATTTTATTATGCTGATAAAATTCTTCTACACTAAATTTGATACCTAGTTCTCTCCACCATTTTCCTTTTTTGCCATAGTCTTTGATATCTTCTTGCAATATCATTTCAGGCATATGGAATGGAACTAAATAGGGACTTAGTTTTTCACCTTCTGTTCCTGGACCTCTGACATGCATTAGATGGTCTCCTTTGAACCAGGTTCCTAATCTTAACACAGTCCTTCTTATTGAAACATCTTGGATGTGGTTATTAGGTGTTTCTTGTTGAGTATAGTTAAATCCTGCTTCAACATTTGTAGGAGCTGTATCATAGATATCTGATGCTGTTGTTATTAGCCATTCTAATGTGTCTGGATTTGCTTTGAGAAATTCATAATATCCGTCTTCATAAAGCTGTATTCCTTCTTCTTTTGGAATAACTAAATTTCCCCATTGATACATAATTCTCCAGTCTCCCTTTCCGTAAAATCTGTCATAGAGGGTGTGGATAGCATCTCGTTTTTTTCCAAAATAACCTGGCTTTTCAATAGTTTGCCATTTCCCCATAAAATTTAGAAAAGATATTTGATATAAAAAGTTAGTGAAAATAAGTGCCGGTGACGAGATTTGAACTCGTGACTTCCACGTGTCTCTGGTTATAGTGAGCTTATATCATCGGCTTGCGCCTCATCGCTCAACCATATGAGCCTTGTCTCCATATAGGATGTGACACTCTAACCAGACTGAGTTACACCGGCAATAAAATAGAAAATTAGAAGGAGATTTAAAAAAGTATCGGAATTATTTGTAATCCAAGGTTTCATAATAGATTTTTCTTATATTGTAATCAATAAACTTTGGTTTATCTTGTTTTGTTATGAGAAACTCAAAATAGCCTTTAAGGTAATCTCCTTTTGATATCTTTATGGTCTTTAATGTTTTCCAAACCAGATTTTTCTCTTTTTCAGACATTTTTTCATTGTAAATCATTTTTCCAGTAAAATCAACAAAGTTTGTAAAAGGAGTGGATGATCCGTGAATGAGCTCATCATGGGTTCCTTTTAACAGCTCAATGACTATTCTTGGAGGATTAGAGATTATTGCTCCAGCATATTCACAGGAAACATATTCTGATAAAATAATCTTGTAGTTGTCTGGATTGATGTCTTTTAGAAAAGACAGGTAATCTTCAAAAGAGCGCACATCTAGTCTGTATTTTCTAATGTTTCTATTGTCAAGAGGAGTAGCTCTGATAACAATTGATTTATATTTCTTTAAGAATTGTTTAATATCTGATATGTTTTCTGGGATGAAAAAATCTAAAGAAGGCAGTCCATATTCCTTAATCCTCGCTAGGTTTTGCTCTTTGTCTGATACCAATCCTTCTAATCTTTTTGAATTTTTAACCCATTGAGACAAACTTCTGTTAATCTTTCTTGACATTTTTTTATATTATGAAAGAAAGGGTATTGACGCCAGTCCCATTTATCATTCATGCCTAGCTTAATGGCAATTACCTGCCTTAGATATTGAGATGGAACAAGATCAACATCGCATGCATACATTTCTCCTTCTGTGTTTTCAAAGAAAAGATAATTAGCTCCATTCCTGTATTTTGTTCTCAGCTCTGTGATGTATTTAAGTTTTTGAACATTGAAATGTCTTGCAATTTCAGGAACTAAATTAATGTTTTTTGGGATTACATGCATGTGTGCATGGTCAACACAGCATCCTCCTCTTTTATTTGAATCAGGAGGACCATGTTCAAAGTATATTGGTTTTTCATAAACCAGTTCATAGATTTCTCCTATTTCTTTTTTTAATATAGAATATTCCTTCAATAGGTTGTCAGGCAAAGCTCCAAAACAAGTGTAATGGTTTTTAGGTATGATTAACAAATATCCTTCAACAAATTGGCCTAAAGTTGGAATAGTAAAAAAATTATCTGTTTCTTTGATTACTCTGTTATAATCTTCTTTTTTTAGTTGACAAAATCTGCAGTTAGTCATTTTCATCCATCATTATCATATCCAAGTCAAAAGAAGTTAGATTATTTGACATATTCTCTTATTTTACTAATTGCATCAGACCCATAGTTTATGTACGTTCTTGGAGTTTCTTTTCTAGAGTTCCAGTCTGGAAAAGATCTAATCATATTGGTTGGTTTCTTATTTCTAGATGCTAGGAATAATCCTGCTCTAAACTTATAGAGTCCATCAGGCAAAAAAATAATGTATTCTCTTTCACTCCAGAATTTATCATCATCATAAACTATTATTCCTTCTTTAGGCAGTGCAATACCTTCAGACCCAGGTAGGAATATCTCATCAAAATCTCCTGCAGTGGTTGATTCTGTTGCGTGTTTTGGATCATTTATTCCAATCATTATCTCTGGAAATTTTATTTTTTTAGCTTCTTTCATAACAATCTCTTTTATTTCTTCTGATGCTTTATTTACAATTTCTTCTATGCGTTTCATCTTATTTTACCCCCATTATCTCATCTAATTCAAAAGAAGTTAGATTGCTTTTGTTCAGCAGTTCTCCTAAATCTCTATTTTTGTTTTGGAAGGTTCTGATTTCTCTTAACATAGCTTCATCAGCAAGCATTAGTATCACCTGCTATGCCTAGTTTAACAAAACGTTCTTTCACATCCCAGAAATAATCTTCTATCATTTTTTTCACCTCACATATTTGTATTTTATTTATAGTGTTGTATTTTATTTAGTTATTATTAGCAGAAAAAGTGCAACAGTGTTGTATTTTTTAGAAAAACTTATATACTATTGGATATTGTTTTAATTGGGGGAAATGTTAGATAATAAAATAATTAAAAAGGTTAATGATTTTGTTTATTCTAAGCCAAGAACTGTTCAAGAGATTGCTTTGTTGATTAGGAAGAATTGGAGAACTGCAAATAATTATGTTGAGAAGATTGCTAAAGAAGAAGGAACTATTTCTGTGAGGACTTTTAGAGGAGGGACAAGAGGAGCATTGAAGATTGTTTATTGGAATAATATTGAGAAGATATCTTCTTCTGACTTTCAGGAAAGATTGTTTAGGAAGATTGAGAGAGGAAGAACTAAAATGGATTTTTCTCCTTTTGATGTTTACCAGTATGTTGATAAAAATAAAAGAAGCGCCTTTATTGAAGACCAAGAAGAAGAAACAGCAACAACAAAGCAGGATATGGTAAATACATTTAGATCAGCAGAGAAACAGATTTTGTTTTTTTCTGGAAATATGTCTTGGGCAAATTTAAAACAAGGAAAGAAGAAGATAATAGATATTTTAGAGGAATTAGCTAAGAATAAGATTTCAATGAAGATGTTAACAAGAGTGGATGTTGCTAGTATTAAGAATTTGCAAAAGATGACGGCTATAAATGAAGCAGCTGGAAGAGAAGCAATTGAGATAAGGCATTGCGAGCAACCCCTTAGATCTTTTATTGTCGATAATAAACTTGCGAGATTTAAAGAAATTAAGAACCCTAGTGATTATAAGAAGGATGAATTAAGAAAAAGAACTTTTATTTTTTATCAGATACAGGCTGAAGAATGGATTGAGTGGCTGCAGAAGGTTTTTTGGAATTTATTTAGGACTGCAATACCTGCTAGTAAAAGATTAAAGGATATGAATTCTATTCAGAATATAACTAAAAGTTTATAGCAATGATTTGATATCTTCTGCTATTTTCTTGTCTTCTCCTTCTTCATAGCTTCCTTGAGGCCAGTGTTTTAATCCATCGTCTTCAAATCTTGGGATAATATGGAAGTGGAAGTGCATCACTCCTTGGCCTGCTTTTGGGCCGTTGTTTTGATGCAGATTAAAGCCCACTGCTCTTGTTGTTTTGACAACTGCTTTTGCTATTTTCTTTGCTGCTTTTGCAACCTCCGCCAATATGCTGTCAGGCATATCTAATAAGTCTTTGTGGTGCTCTTTTGGAACAACTAGGGTGTGGCCTTTGTTTACTGGAGAGATATCTAAGAAGGAAAATACTTTGTCATCTTCATATACTTTTGTGCAGGGAATCTCTCCTTTTATTATTTTACAGAATATGCAGTCTTGCATGATTATCACCTTTTATATTGAATGGACTGAGTGGGACATTCATCAAAGCTCCGCTTTGATAAGGGTTAATGCGTAGCCTTAACTTTGAACCCACAATCACTCGGCTGCCAGCCGAGTATTCTACCAGATTAAACTATCAGCCCATAGTTTAAATTATTTTTGTTTTAGGTTAAAAATGTTTCTGAAATCTTATTCTACACCAAACTACATAATATAAACAACCATACCTTAATATACAAAATAGTAACATTAATATAGGAGTATATTCATATTGGTTTCTATTGGGGGTATAACATAATGGTAATATTATTTGATCAGTTCAATATGCCGGATGATATTTACAAAGTGGTGTTTGCTACAGAGCAGCAGGAGACTGTAGCTAGACTTCTGATTAAACATATTAAGGATAATGGCGGGGAGATAGGCAAGACAGAGATGAGCATGTTTGCAACAAAATTGCATGAAGGGACTCTGGTTGATTCTGCTGTCAGCATTGGTCCTATCCGGAAAGAGGCTCCGCAGATATCCTACAATAAAAGGCAGTTCTATGACAGGATTTTGACTCCTATGAAATCAATGGGACTGGTTGATTATGATCTTTACAAGAAAACATACAGGATTTCTGACAAGTTCAACAGACTGATGATAAGAATTGGATTGTTGTGGCTGAGAGAAATAAGATAATTTATTTCCTGGCAGCTAACTTGACATCTCCTTCATGGACTGTTTTTCTGCCAGAGTGCTTTGCAATCATTGCTGCTTTTTCTCCAATTTGCATAGCTTTTTCATGAAGTATGTCTGCAAAAGCATCTGCTGCACCTGCTGATACTCTTTTTGCTCCTGCATTCATCAGGATTCTGGATACAGGTGCTCTTGGAATCACATGAGTTGTTCTTTGTTGCGGCATTATATTCACCTATGGAGATTAGATATGCGGTTGTATTTAAAAGTTTTGTTTTTTAATTGAGCATAGAATGAAACAAGGGCAAATAATAGAGCTTTTTTATAACAAAGACCTTATGTTGCTTTAGAAACAATTTGAGTCAATCTGTTGTAAGTTTTTCTGAATTCATATAATGCAGAGGCAATCTCTTTTTTGTCAGCTAATCTCTCCAGAGTGTAATTTCCGCTTTTGTCAAAGAACATGGAAACATCAATGTGGTTGTTTAGCAGATTAATAAGATCTTTTCTTTTTCTTGCTTTTTGTTCTGAAGCCATGTCAAAGTCAGTAAACATTGATTCTTTTGCAGCTTCCTGCTCTTCTTTGTATGCGGCTACAACTTCATGCGCTTTTAATCCTCTTAGGACAACTGTTAGGGCTGCTTCATACCTTGCATCTTGATCTTTTATCTTTCCCAGTTCAATTGCAGAACCATGGCTGATTAATCCTGCTGCTGATAATGTTTTTATGCTTTCATCTAATAGGTAGTACTTCATTGATTTTGCAACTACTTGTGCTTTAAGTCCCTGGTGTTCATCGCAGAATTTCTTCATGCTATAGTCTTTTCCGTATTTTTCTTTTAAGAGACTGTAAAGCATTGCAACTGTTTCTGCAATTTCATGCAGGGAAACATTTTGATAAACATCTGCTTCAATCTGGTATAAGGCTGCTTCTTCATCTGTCATTTCTTTTACAATTGCCTCTATTGTCTTTATTCCTGCTATCTGTGTTGCTAAGAACCTCCTGTGGCCGTCAACAATCTGATAGTCTTTCCCAATCGGCCTTAATGTTATTGGCTCTAATTGCCCGACTTCTTTGAAGTTTGCAGCAAGTTCATTTAGTGAAGCCTGTACATATGTTTCCCTGACATTTCTTATTATCTTTACTTTCTCTAGCGGGATGTAGTGCAGCTCTGTTTCTTCTATCGGAGCCAGTGTTTTCTTGAGTTTTTTCTTTTTAAGATAAGCCTGGAATTGCGCTTCCAGGTTTTTTCCCAGCAGTATTTCTAATTCTTTTTGAGCTTCAAAACCTTCTGATTTTTCAAATACATTGAAGAATGCCTGAAGTTTATTGTCATATTTCTCAATTACATCTCTTGGAGCCAGCTGGTTGTTAAATTCTGCCAAATAAGCGCTGCTTTGAAGGACTATATCATCTAATGTGATTAATTCTGTGAATGTATCTAGGAATTTTGTGCATCTTTTTATATTCCTTCTTATACTGCTTATTTTGCTTCTTACTGCTGCTTGTTTTTCTTTTTTATAGCCGTCTTCTACGTTTGTCTCCATTATCTCCATGATAGATTTTTCTTGGTCTATCATTGTCTGCTGCTTGATTACATCTTTTAGTGCAGATGTTCTTGGATATTTTCCCTTGTTCCTGTGTTTCATTCTCTTGGCTAATTGAACCTGCTCTTGTTTTGAATGGATTCTTGCAAACTCCAATGCAATAGTGTATCCTAATCTGCCCTGCCCAACATCTTTTTCTATATTAGAATGAAGCCTTTGATGAAGGAATGCTCTTCTTATGTAGTCTTTTGCTTTGTCTGTTTCTTCTGCAAATCTTGACATTGAATATTGCTGTCTTAGTTTAGAGTCAATTTTCCAGTAGTCTTCGTATTTGTCTAGTTTTTGTTTTGAGGTGTTGGTTGCTTTTGCCAGCTTGAATTTGTATAATTCCCATAATCCTCTGGCCAGCTCTACATTAGGGATTTTTTCTTTGCAGACATTCTCAGCAACCATAATTGCCAAACGCTGCTCAGGAGTTAGGTTTTCATAGATCTTTGATTTAATCTTTGGGAAATATCCAGGATACATTCTTTCCAATTCTTTGTAAGAGAAAAACCTTCTAAATCCTCCTCTTATCTTCTTTTTCCCATTTTTTTCCAGGATAATCGGAGTGATTAGCCCTCCTGTCCTAACTATAGAATTCATCAGCTTTTGGAGTTCTGGCAGGCTGTAATGCCTTCTCATGTTTTCTTCTGGCTGTGCATCTATCTCACCTAATGCAATCATTTCTAGTGTTGGTTTGGGAATCGGTTTAGATGTCATTTTTTGGGAATAATGAATCTATTGTTTCTTTTCTTGTATTTGAGCCGACAATGATATATGAGCCCTGCTTCTCCATTTTAACAATTCCTTTGCATTCTGGTTCTAGATAGCATGCTTCCTGGCATCTTGCCACATCTTTTTTAATACAGATGCTTGAGCCAATGACCCATAACGCATCATCAAAATCAGATGGGTCAATCTTTTGTTCACAACAAATCTCCCTGTAAAGTCTGCATAAATCATTTCCTATTTTTTCGCTTCTGTACTGCTCTCCTGGCCCGGCTCCTTTAAGCTTCACAACACCGGTTCCCAAGCTCATTTTTATTATATGCCTATCAATCTTTACAGGAACATCATATTTATTTTCTGGTGTAAAAAATCCCACTTTGATATAATTCTTTAAGAGCAATGCTGCTTTTCCTTTTCCAATTTGCCTGAATTCTGTTAATCTTTTTATTACTTCATCAGGGCTGTTTGTATTATTTAGGATGTTTCTGGGGTCTCCATCATATGTTTCCAGCAGTATCTGGTTATTCTCGTAGAAAGTGTCCATTGGTTGGTCGTGGCCTCCTGTTCCTGACTCGCCAAGCCCCATATATTGGTCTATCATTTCTGTAAGTTCTGAATGAGACATATATAATATTTCTTTTGCTCCTTTATCTGCAACCATCTCCCTGACCTTTGCATAAAGGTCTCTGGCTAGCCTGTTTGCATCCATGCTTACTGCATAGAATAAAAACAATGCCTGCTCTAATGAAGCATGCCCAACACCTATTGGGAGTATCGTCTCTGGAATCGCTTTTGGATTATGAAAAGGAGGCAGCTTATCATGCAGCATCTTTACTGCTGTTTTAGCTACCCAGATTCCTTTTCCTTTGTTTAGGGTTATTTCAGTCATTTTCAAAAAAGCCCATCCTCTTCAAAAAATTTTAATTGAGTTCCTTTTGTTTGTTGTTTTGCTTTTTGTCTTGCACGTTTTCTTTGCTGTGCTCTTCTCTTGCTTTCTCTTACATCTGATGTGTCTACATAAGGCAGTTTGTGTTGGGGGAATTTGACTGGCTCTAAGAGTCTTCCTTCCAGGTCTTTTATATGGCATTTATCACAATATTCATATCCAGACCAGATATCTCCTATTTTGCCGCATATCCATGCATTTTCTTCAAATTGTGAATAAGAGGGGTGTATTCTTGTTGGTATAATATAGGTTACGAGTTTTTTTTCGTGTTTTCTTGTGGGTCTATCTGATTCTATTCTTTCAATGATATCTGGAGGAACTTTTTCTTCTATAATGTAAGATCCAGCTCTTCTATCTTCATTTGGATCTAAGTAACGTCTTCCTGTTTGGTCTTTTAGAACATCCCAGTCAACTCCTGTTAGTTTGAAGGCAACTTCTTTTGCTTTTATTCTTATTGGAAGAAGAGTTGTATGTATTCCATATTTTTCCATGTTATATATTGCTAGTTGTGCTCCTCCATTGCAGAATGCATCAGCTTCTTCTGGTGAAACTGTTAGGTCTCCAACTAATTTTTGAACAGCATTTACTCCATACTTGTGGTATTTTATTATATTGCTAGCTCTAAATTCATTGTCATAGCCCATTTTATAAGCCGGGGGTTCTAAATCATTGGGACCAAGGCTTGCACAGAGAACAGAATTTGTTTCTATCGATAGCTTAGCAAGTGTCTCATCAAATTCTAAGAACTTGGTTATGACTATTGCATGTCCGCCTAGTTTTTTTAAAATCTCCATAGTGGCAATAAGATTTTTCCTATATAATGGATGTCCTGGGTCTGTTAGTTTTCCAAATCTCACATAAGGTATTCCTGTTTCTTCAAATCTTTTTGCTAATTCTTTTTCAATCTTTGCTGGATTAAGAGGAGTTGGAGTTGTGTCACCTTTATTTTTGTATCCTGCATAGCAATATAAACAGCCTTCGGAGATGCAACCATGAGAAAGATCTATGTTATGTACACAAAGGCAGACTTGCTCAAAACTACCATCTTCTTGCCTTTCTTTTACCCAGTCTCCTTTTCCATCTCTTACACTAACTTCTGCTATTCTAAACACCTTCCCTAGAAATATCTAGAGGTTACCCCTCTTTTTTATTTTGGTTCTCTTTTTTATTTATAAATTTAGTGGTTTGGTTAAATTTATATAGTAATTCTTTCTATTTTTGTTATATGGTATTAAAGGATTCAATATTGAAATATGCATTACAGAATGCTGTTCAGTTTAATGGAAAAGCTAATCCTGGAGCTGTAATTGGAAAGTTATTGGCTGAAGATAGTTCTTTGAAGAAAAAGATGAAGGATGTTGCTAAGGAGGTTGGCAAGATTGTTGCTGAAGTCAACAAGATGCCGTTGGAAAAACAGCAGGAAGAGTTTAAGAAATACAAAGTATTTAAGAAGAAAGTAAAGAAGAAAGAAGGTTTGCCTGCTTTGAAAAACCCTAAGAAAGTTGTTATGAGGTTTGCTCCTTCGCCATCAGGACCAATGCATTTAGGGCATGCTTATGGAATTTCTTTAAGTTCTGAATATTGCAGAAAATATAAAGGAAAATTTATCTTTAGGATTGAAGATACTAATCCTGAGAATATTTATGAGCCTGCTTATGGAATGCTACCAGAAGATGCAAATTGGATTACAAAGAATAATGTAAAAGAAGTTATGATTCAATCAGATAGATTAGGAATATATTATGATTATGCTGAGAAGTTAGTAGATATGGGAAAAGCATATGTTTGTGAATGCACATCTGACCATTTTAGAGAATTAATATTTGAGAAAAAAGCCTGTCCTTGTAGAGAGTTAGGAGTAGAGGAACAGCAAAAAAGATATGCAAAGATGTTTGGAGAATACAAACCAGGAGAAGTTGTTTTAAGGATTAAAACAGATATTAATCATAAGAATCCTGCAATGAGAGATTTTCCATTGATGAGAATCAATGATCATCCACATCCAAGGCAAGGAAAAAAATTTAGAGTTTGGCCTTTGATGAATCTTGCTGTTTTTGTTGATGATGTTGAATCTGGAATGACTCATATTATTAGAGCTAAAGAACATATGAGTAATGGTGAAAGACAAGAGTTTTTGTATAATTATTTTAAGAAGAAAATTCCTGAAACATATTATGTTGGAAGAATTAATTTTACTGATTTAAGAATTAGTTGTTCAAAAACAAAAGTTTTAATTGAAGAAGGAAAATATGATGATTGGTCGGATATTAGATTGCCTTTTTTATTAGCTTTGAAAAGAAGAGGTTATCAACCAGATGCTTTTATCAAATATGCTGTTGATGTTGGATTAAGTCAAGCAGACAAGACAGTTAGTAAAGAAGAATTCTTCAAATCATTAAATCATTTTAATAAAGAAGTTTTGGATGATAAAACAAGCAGATATTTCTTTGTTGCAAATCCAAAGGAAGTGAAGATACAAGGAGCCCCTAAGCAGGAAGTTTTATTAGATCTGCATCCTGATTATCCAAAAAGAGGAAAAAGAAAGTTCAAGACAGCTGAAAAATTCCTGATTTCTGAAGAAGATTTTAAAGCAATAAAGAATGGAGAATTAGTTAGATTGATGGACTGCCTGAATTTTGTCAAGAAAAATGGGAAGTTTGTGTTTGATTCTTTAGAGTATGCAAAATACAAGGAAAAAGGAAGCAGGATAATACACTGGCTGCCTTCTGAAGGAAACATCAAGACTGAATTGCTGATGGATGACAAGAAATTAGTCAAAGGAATGGCCGAGCCTTTGGTTGGAAAGCTGAAGAAAGGCAGTATAGTCCAGTTCGAAAGGGTTGGATTTGTAAGATTGGATAGTAAGAATAGATTCTGGTTTGGGCATAGGTAAAGAAAGCAAAGCTTTCAGACTTCAAAATTTACAAATTTTGAAGTGAAACTTTTTATATTTCTAAGATATTTCTATTTCTATGAGAGCATATTCTACTGCATCATTTGAAATGCATATTGAACTTAGTGAAGAAGAGATCATTCGATTAGAAGACGAGATTATTAAAGGTACTATCAAAATGCGTAATAAGGAGGGCAGGCCTTTTGAAGAAAAGGATATAGAATTAAGAGTAGAAGAATTTGAGGATAGTAATCTTTATGCATATGTAGAATCAATCCCCGATGGTTACTGGGGAAAGGCAGATAAATTTATAGTAAAGATTTCTCATTTTGGTTATGAAACACTAAATAAGAATTATCATGTTATGGATAGGATGGGATTAGGCAGCAGGGTAGATATTTATAAAACAGCTCCAAACGGCCAAATTCTTAGGTATTAGCCGAAAAGCTTATAAATGCTTTTTAGTTTTCTTGAAATATAAATATCGCGAGGTGTATACAATGATAATTGTAAAAGCAAAAATCAAAAGCGTAGTTCCTGGCTACAATGTTGCAGGAGATTTGGCTCCGGCATTGAATGCTAAGGTTGAAGAATTAGTCAAAGCAGCTGCTGCAAGGGCAGAAGCAAACGGCAGAAAGACTGTTATGGCTAAAGATCTTTAAATTTCTTTTTTTTCTTTTTTATTTCTAAGATGAAAGACTACGAAAAGATTACTGTCAAAAGTTATGATGAGAATGTTGAAGAGTATATTAGAAGAGTAGGTAAATCGCATCCTTATGATGAATCAAAAAAGTTTCTTTCTTTGATGGAAAAAGGAGATTTGATTTTGGATGTTGGCTGTGGTCCTGGAAGGGATGCGCGGATATTTATTGACAAAGGATTTAGGGTTATGGGTATTGATTTATCAAAGAAGATGATAGCTACTGCTAAGAAAAGAGTAAAGGAAGCAGAGTTTAAAGTAATGGATGTAAAGAAATTAGATTTTGAAGATAATTCTTTTGATGGGCTATGGGCACATGCTATCTATATACATCTTCCTAAGAAAAATCTATTGAAAGCACTCAAAGAAGCATATAGGGTTTTAAAGGATGATGGAATCTTTTTCTTATCTGTAAAGCAAGGAAAAGAAGGAGAGGTGTTTAAACCTGATGTTCGTTATAAGGGAGCTATGAAGTTTTGGTCATATTTTAATGAAAAAGAGATTGTGGATTTTGTTAAGAAAGCAGGATTTACTGTTTTAGATTCTTATGTCGTAGTACGAGATCCTAAGCATGCTACGCATCCTTGGATATATGTTTTTTGCAGGAAATACGCTATATACCCAACATTTATATAACAAAATATATTTACTTTCTGCATTATGGGGGCAAACAAGATACAGTTCTATCCTTTGGATTTGACTTATAAGGTAGAGCATGAGAAGGCTGCAATCTATCTATTTGGCAGGACAACAAAAGGAGACCAGATCTGTGTTATTGATGAGGATTTTGAGCCTTATTTTTATGTTTTATTGAGGGATGAAGAGGAGGTTGATTCTTTTTGCGATAAAGTTATCAAGATTTCTGTTGAGGAAAAGGAGAGGGTTGCTGCTGTCAGTAAAACAGAGGTTGTTGACAAGAAATTCCTGGGAAAAAAGAGAAAAGCAGTAAAAGTATTTGTAAAGATTCCTCCTGATGTTCCTGTCATAAGGGATGTTATCAAGGAATGGGATATGATTGAGAGCATCAATGAGTATGATATTCATTTTACAAGAAGATATCTGATTGACAAAGGAATTACATTACTGGCTTTGGCTGAAGCTGAAGGGGATTTTGTCAAGGTCAAGAGCAAAGTGCCTTGTTTCAAGGCAGAGAGAGTAGAGCAGTTCAGTTCTGATACTTTAAAGAAGCCCAGAGTTTTGGCATTTGATATTGAGACTTATAATCCTGCTGGAAAAAGATATGTTCCTGAGCAGTATCCTATCATTATGCTGGCTTTTTACGGGGAGAATTTCAGGAAGGTCATAACATGGAAGAGGTTTAAGACTGACAAGGATTATATTGAGTTTGTTGACGGAGAGCTGGAGCTTATCAATAAATTCAAGGAAGTTGTTGAGAAATATAAGCCTGATATTTTGACTGGATATTATTCAGACGGATTTGACCTTCCATATATCATAACAAGGGCAAAGAAGTATAATATTAATCTGGATATTGGGCTGGATTATTCTAAACTGAATTTTAAGAAAGGAAGGTCAGAATCAGTACAGATCACTGGTATTGTGCATCTGGATGTGTTCAAGTTCATTATTAAGATAATGGGAAGAGGGCTGGATACTGATTCTTACAGCCTTGACAATGTTGCTGCTGAGATACTTGGAGAGAAGAAGATAGAGGTTGATATTGACAATCTGGCTGTTGCATGGGATAAAGATGTAAAGGAATTAGAGAAGTTCTGCGAATATAATCTAAAGGATGCTAATCTTACATATGATCTATGCATGAAAGTATTTCCAAATGTTGAAGAGATGGTAAGGATTGTCGGACAGGCCATATATGAAGTTTCTAGAATGAGTTTTTCACAATTAGTTGAATGGTATATTATGAAGCAGACAAAGGAGTTCAATGAACTGGCTCCTAACAAGCCTCATTATGAAGAGATAAGCGAGAGAAGGAACAGAAGATATAAAGGAGCTTTTGTGTTTGAGCCAAAGCCCGGACTGTACAAGGACATTGCAATATTTGATTTCAGAAGCCTGTATCCTACTATAATCGGCTCGCATAATATCGGGCCTTCAACATTGAACTGCGGCTGCTGCAAGGACAAAGCAGAGTATGCTCCAACAGAAGAGAAAAAATACTGGTTCTGCAAGAATACAAAAGGATTTTTGCCTTCTATTGTGGAGAATCTGATAACACACAGGATGAGAATCAAGGAGATGCTGAAGGATAAAGAAGATCCTATGCTTAATGCAAGAAGCGAGAGCCTAAAATTACTGGCAAACTCTTTTTACGGCTACTTAGGATTTTTTGGAGCAAGATGGTACTGCTTTGAATGCGCGCAGTCTGTAACAGCCTATGGAAGGCATTATATCCACAAGGTTATTGATGCTGCCAAGGAAAAGGATTTTGAGATATTATATTCTGATACAGATTCAATATTCATGCTTTTAGGAGAGAAGAAAAAAGAGGATGCTTTGAAGCTGATTGAGAAGATAAATGCAGGCCTGCCTGGACTGATGGAACTGGAATATGAAGGACTGTATCCATCTGGAATATTTGTCTCTGCAAAGATGGGAGAATACGGAGCAAAGAAGAAGTATGCTTTGATGGATGATAAAGGCGTTGTAAAGATAACTGGTTTTGAGACAGTGAGGAGGAACTGGAGCTTTATTGCAAAAGAAGTGCAGAAAGAGGTATTAAATATAATCCTGAAAGAGCGAGATTTGCCAAAAGCTGTTAAGTATGTCAGGCAGGTTGTCATTGACCTGAAGGATAAGAATATCCCTAATGAGAAAGTTGTTATCTATACTCAATTGAGGCAAGAGATTGAGCAATATACTTCAATCGGGCCTCATGTTGCTGTTGCGCAGAGAATGAAAAACAAAGGAGAGGATGTGGGGGCAGGAAGCATGATAAAGTTCATTATTACAGAAGGTGCTGGAAAGATAAGAGATAAAGCAAAACTGGTTGAAGAAGTTGAAAAAGGCGGCTATGACGCCAACTACTACATCAACCACCAGGTGATACCTTCTGTTGAGAGGATATTTGATGTTTTAGGATTCAAGAAAGATGATCTGATTGCTGGAGACCAGAGCAAGCTGGGTGAGTTTTTTGAAGCATGAAATAGAATTAAAGGCTTTGTTGACTCCAGAGCAGCATAAGGAGTTAATTGAGAAATTGTCCTCTGAATTTAAGCTAATTAATGAAGAGTCTGTTCATACTACAAGATATAAGCCAGGTGATATAAGGCTGAGATTTTCTCATAATATGTTTGAGATGGTGGAGAAGCAGGGAGATGTTTCTCAAGGAAGCAGAAAAGAGAAGGTTACTAAGCTTAATAATAAGGAAGAGCTTGAGTTGAAGAGGAAAGAATTAGAAGAAAAAGGTTATGAAGCATATCCTTCTTGGATTACACACAAGAAAGAATTTATGTATCCTTATAACGGATTTGATTATACTCTTTGTTTTCAACATACTGAGAACTTTGCTCATATTCTTGAAGTTGAATTCATGACTGAAGAAGATGATTCAGCAATACATGAGCCAAATATTAGAGCAATAATGATGAAGCTGGGTGTTAAGCCTATCAATCCTGAAGAGTTTAAGGAAATGATTAAGGATTATATTGACAAGAATAAGTAAGTTGGGAGAGTTTTTTTAGATTATTGCATTGCTCTTGCTTCAAGGTTTTCCATGAATTCTTTGTTTGATTTTTCCCATTTTGCTACAATATTTTTTCCCATCCTTCTGAAGCCAAGATTCCCAAAATTCATTTTAATCAACTGCTTAAAGCAGTTCCATTTTGAATAGAATTTTTTCCAAGATCTTATTGTCTGCTCTTGAAGTTCTTTTGGATGGAATCTCTCTGGGATGTGGACAACATGAGCTCCGTCAAAGTATTTCCACCATTTTGTATCTTTCAATGGATTTCTCTCTTTAAAGAACTGCTTAGCTGCTTTTACTTTTTCAAAGAGTTGAGATCCTGGCAAAGGGATGGGGACCATTAACTGCAAAGTATCGATTCCTAGCTTGTTATAATCATAAAATCCTTCTGACAAGAACATGCCATGCACTTTTATGCCATATTTATGCAGCATTTTAATGCATTTTTCCATATCTTTTACAGACTGCTTTTTATTATATGCTAGAAGTGTTTCTTCATTTACAGATTCAAATCCAATGCATAAAGCATAGCAGTTTGCATCTGCCATTAATTTTACAAGTTCTTCGTTTTTATAGACATCTGCTCTTGCCTGGGCAATCCATTTAACTTTTATATCTTTTTCTAACATTTTTTCCAGGAGTTCTCTTGTTCTTCCTTTATGGGCTGTGAAATTATCGTCATAGAAAAAAGCTAATTTGAGTTTGTCATATTGTGATAGTTCTTCTATAACATCATCCGTGCTTCTAAAACGATATTTTGTTCCAAACATAGGGCTTACTGAACAGAAATCACATTCGTAAGGACAACCTCTTGAGGTGGAGATTGGAAGCAGCCTTGCTGGTAATTTATATCCTTTTATTAATGAAAGATCTGGAAACGGCAAATCATCTAGATCTTCAACTGGTTTCCCTTGGATAATCTTTTCTCCTCCATTTTCCACAACATCTGCTATGACTGTTTCAGCTTCCCCTTTGATGACATGATCAGCAAAGTTTGCTGCTTCATCAGGCATGAATGTTGCGTGAGAGCCGCCTATTATTATTTTTTTATCTGGATTTAATCTTCTAACTCTCTCAGCAAGTGTATATCCTCTTGTTGCAGTTCCTGTCATAAGTGAGAATCCAACAACATCATAGGGCTCTAAATCTTTTACAGAGATTCCTGTAATATTTTCATTGTATATTGTTACATCATGACCTCTTTCTTTTAGAATAGTCCCAAGATAAGGCAGTCCTAATAAGGGAAGATCTTTCATCCAGCGTGTATAAACATTATAATCTGGTGTTTTTGGTTCTACTAATGCAATTTTCATTTTTTAAATAAAATCCCTTGTTCAATTACTATGAATAACATCATTCCTGCTGCAAATGTCATCAGTATTGCTTTTGATGTTAGGTTTAAATAGGTTGCGGTTATATAGGCTATTATCCCTATTATGATGAATACAAACTGGACTGTCCCCAGTTCTTTTAATGCTTTCTTTCTTTCTTTCTCCTTGTAAGACATCAGGATGCCTTTTGGGATGTTGTATAATGATAGGAGAATTCCAATTGCTATGCCTAATGAGATGTCTACTGCAAATGATGTTCCAATTGCAATTGATTTTGGAAGCTCTCTTAGCAGTTTTCTGTTGAGATTGGTGTATAGTTTTCTTATCTTTGTCAGCTTGTCTGTTATATAGATGAAAGCCATTCCTGCAACAATGCTTAATGTTATAAAGCCGGTTACTGCAAAGCCTTCTTTCATCAGCTCTGAGATTATGATGATTGTCAGGAACATCTCTGCCAATAGAAGATATCTTTTGTATCTTTTCTTAACTAAAGGGGATAGTAATCCTCCCAGAATACTGAATAATGCTACAATTATTAATGTTGAGAGGAATTTGTACATCATTAAAATGGTTTAAAAAAATTATTTTTTCTCTGCTTCTCTCTGGAGCTTTCTTGCTGCTTTCATCAATAATTCTGCAGCCAGTAGTTTTTCTCTTTTTACTATTTCTTTAGCAGCAGGACTTTTCATTGCTTTTGAAGCAGCTTTCTTTCCTGTTCTGACTGCTTTTTTTGCAGCTTTTTTGCCTTTCTTGATAGCTTTATTTGCTGCTTTCTTTCCTCTGCTTATAGCTTTCTTTGTTTTTGCTTTCATTTTTTCACCCCTTGCTTTTGTATATAATAACTGCAATGATTATCAATACTGCTCCTACTATCATCTCGCTAAGGCCGTTGCTTAATGCTGGGACAAGGTAAGCAAGATATGCTGCAACACCAAATACCAGGACAATAAATCCTACAAACAACAGAATCATTGATGAGACACATTTTCTTATCTTTTCCTTGACATTAGTCATGTTTTTTATCAACTTCATAAAATTGACCTTTTCAATAGAAGAGACAAGTATTCCTACTGATTTTTCTGCAAATTCTTTCAGAAGACTTTTGATTTCAGATTTTTTTGATGTTTTCTTTTTTGGCATTTAATTCACCTCTTTTTATTAAAAGTAGATTTGGTGTTTAAATACTTTTCTTTTATTCTTTCTTGTCAACACACTGCTTGCATCTTGCGGCATATTTGTTGACAAACTGCTTGGCTATCCTGCTGATCACTTTGTCAGTAGCCACCATATAGCTGGCATCTGCACCACATATTGAACATTTCATTTTTCAATTGGATATCCTGCATCAACCCAGGCTCCATAATTTCCTTCTAATCTGTAAACTGTTGTAAATCCTGCATCAATTAATTTTTGTGCTCCTGCTATTGCAACTGAATCTACATGACAATATACAAGATAATCCTTTTCTTTATCTAAAGTAGGGATTGCTGCATCTAAAGAACCGTCTCCTAAGTAATAATGTACTGCTCCTGGAAGATGTCCATTGTCATAATGTGGAGACACATCTATAACTATTAAATTAGGGTTTGTATCTATCAGTTCTTTTGCTTTCATAGGAGATACATCCATATAGCTTGCTTTTTCTTCCATCTCTGTTTCTTGTTCCATTACTTTTTGAGTACATCCTACTAACAGAACAAGAATTAATACCAAAAATATTGTTTTTGTTTTCATATTTTTCACCTTAATCTTCAAAAAACCAAAAGTATTATTCCAATTATTACTAATATTATTCCGAGTTTCTTATTTTCCATGTTTCTTTTTTAGATAAGCCATGTCTAATTTTATTGCTTTTTTTGTTTCTTTATCTTTGGTTATGTTTACTAATTGGTTTAATCTTCTTACGATTGTTGCATAGCTGTCTTTTTTTACTGCTTTGTTCAGGATAGCATGTCTTGTGGAATCAGCTTGTGTTTTTTTCCAGCCGTACAATCCTCCTGCTTTTACTTTTGCCCATTTTCTTATTCTTGGCATCTAGATTTCCACCTCATGAAGGATGTGTGTTTTGTTTTTTATCAGATAGATTATAAACATTCCAAATATTCCGCCAAGCATTGTTATGATGATGTCTCCTACTCCGTCCCAGAAGAAGATATCTCTTAGATACGGCGGGTTGTAGATGACCAATTCTTCAAGTGTCTCGATTATCTCCCATGTGATTGCACCTGCTAATGTATATACCAATGCAGCAAGTCTCTTGTATTTGACTTGTGATAATGAGACAATCCACAGGATGCCTATGAATAATGCAATGCCTCCAAAGAAATGTGTTGGGATATCTATGTTGGGAATGGTGTTGTATAAATTATAAGATCTTGCTCCTACCTCAACTAGCAGGAAGACAATAATAGAGAGCAATGCTGTGATGAAGAGATTGTTGTTTGGGCATCTGCATTTTTCTGCAATTCTTTTTTCTAGATTTCTTATTCTTCCCATTATATCCTCAGTTTTTCTATGTTTTTAAGCTTATTAGCAACAATCTCCTTATTAAATTTTTGTTTTCCGTATTTGACTGTTCCTTTTTTAGCTTTTGAATGTGTTATTGTCAGCTGCGCAGCCAGTTTGATTACTTCTTTTGTCTTAGGTCCTTGAAGTATTGTTGTCGGGCCCATTGTGTCTTTTAATTCAAATTTATAATCTGATTTTGGCTTTAGTTTTAATAAAGCCAGGTTGTCTTCATGGTTTCTTCCGACAATGATCTTGTTTTTTCCTTTTCTGAAGTGTCTTCCAAATTTAAGAAGCTTGATGTCTTCCAGAGATGCTTTGTTCTTGAACAGATCTCTTAATTTGTTTGAATAAGCTTCATAAGTCAGTAGACATCCTCCGCCAGGTGTTTCAAATTGTTTTATCTTGAATTTTTTTGCCAATGCAAACTGCGGCTTTCTGGAGCGGCCTCTAAGAGCTAATAATTTTTCTCTGTCAACAAAGGCTTTTTTCTCTGCTTCTGTCTCTTTTAGCAGTTTTGCTGACAAAGGCCTTAGCAGTTTTCCTTTCAGTCCAGCTTGTTTTTCTACAATACCTAATGATCTTCTGTTCTGGCTCATTGGCCTTTCATCCAGGACTTCTCCTGTGAATATGAATTTTGCATTTATTTTTTTTGCATAGGCTTTTGCTTTTTTCAGCATGAATGCATGGCAGTCAATGCAAGGATTCATGTTTTTTCCATGGCCGTGCTTTGGCTTTTTTACCAATCTGATATAATCCTTGCCCAGATCAATGAATTTAATCCTGAATTTTTGTTTTTTAGCAACAGCTTCCAGTTTTTTCTTCTTTTCTTCATTAGCAATAAAGAAAGGAGAGCAAAAAGCAACTGCAATCACATCTATTCCTTGCTTTTGAATTAGTTTTATTGCTAGCAAAGAATCCAAACCTCCTGAGAACAATGCTATTGCCTTCATCTGCTCCTCTTGACTCCTATTTTTGGACAATATTTTTCTATAATACATTTGCTGCACCATGGTGAGATTGGCTGGCATATATCCCTTCCGAACTGGACAAATACTGCATTGAATTCGCATTTTTTATTGTCAGGAATCAGCTTGTTTAGTTCTGGCTCTGTTTTTTCTGGTGTCTTTGTCTTTACCCACCCAAGCCTGTTTGGAATCCTATGCACATGCGTATCTACTGGAATAACGCACTGCCCAAATGCAAAAGCAAGAACAATGTTTGATGTTTTAGGGCCAATGCCTTTTATTGACATCAATTCTTCTCTTGTTTTAGGAACTTTGCCTTTGAATCTTTTTATTATCTCTTTTGAGACGTGCTTTAGTGTCTGGGCTTTTTTATGATAATGGCCTGATGAAAAAATAAGCTTTTCAAGTTTCTTTGTTGGCATTGAAGCAATGCTTTTAGGTGTTTTAGCAACTTTGAATAATTGTTTTGAAACTTTTTCAGTGTTTTCATCTCTTGCTCTTAATGATAACAGGCAAGAAATCAGAATCTTGAATGCTTCTGGATTAGTCCTCATCCTATTCAGAGTAGTCTTTTCAGTAGATGGATAATATCTGTAGAGAATGTTTATGATTTTCTTTATTTTTTCTCTCTTCTTCATACTAGAACGATATAAAAGGATGTTTTTAAAACTTATGTTCTCTTCCCGCCGCCAGCCTTGTAAGGAGAATGTCTTGTCTTTTCTCTCTGAGAAGTTCTTTGTTCAGGAACTACTGAAAGTTCATCTCTCTCATCATAACCACAATCTTTGCAGAAATGAACTTTAGCTCCCATGAACTCAACTGTTTTTGTGTTCGTTGACCCGCATTTAGGGCATTTCTTCATTGTTTTATTCAGATACCCATAATCCGTGGATGTTGCACAGTTCTCTTGCTTTGATACCTTCTGTAGATTCTAGACAAAATTCTGCTTCTGGCCTGTCTTCTGGATTAAGCCTTGCTCCTTCAATGACTTTTCCGTCTTTGGTTATCTGGATCAGTTCAATATAATGCTCTGCTTCCATTGGATGAGGAACTTCTCCAACTTTTACTTTTACATTATTTCCATTGATTTCTACAATAGGAACATGTTTTTCTTTTCCTTCTTGTTCTTTTGTCTTTTCTTCCAGCAGTTTCATAGGCTGTCCGCAGCAGACTAATTCTCCTTCATGCGCTTCAATGACTGAAACCACATTGCCGCATATCTCACACTTATAGATTCCGTTTTGTTCTGCCATTGTTAAAAATCACCTTTAGTATTTTTTAATCTTGTTGGGCTCTGCCCAACATTGTTATTTCTTCTTTGCTAATGTGTTGAATTTCAATAATTTATATATTGCACAAGAACCTGTAAATGAGGTTATCAACAATATTGCTCCAATAATATACCACAACCAATGATATGCATAACCAAAATATGCAAAAACCAGTCCAAAGATAAACCTTAAACGTTTATCTGTCCTTCCAATATTTTTTTCCATTTTTATTCTCCAACCTCTTCTTTAACTTCTTTTTTGCCTTCTTCTAATTCCTTGACTTGCTGCTGGTCCCTGTTCAACAACAAAGCCTGGAACTCTCCTACATGAGTCTTTTCTTCTTTTGCAATGTCTAGAAGAATTGCTTTTATGTTTTTATCCTGGGCCATTGCTGCCATCTGTTCATATAGGTTTACTGCATCTAGTTCTGCTATTATGCCTACCCTAAGAATCTCCTGGTCTACTCTGCTTTTGTCTACTTTTTCTAGATTTATTGGTATTTGTCCTAACATTTTTTTAACCTCCGTGTGCTATTATTATGATGATTGCGACTATTATACCTGCTGCCAAGGCAAGCAGGGAAAACTTCTTTTCTCCTTTTTCAACTTCTGGAAGCAGGTGTGTAGCTCCTACGTAAACTAATGCGCCTGCTGAAAATGCAAGCATTATCCCTAAAACAGGTTTGGTTAGTTGAGTAATGAATGGCCAGGATATTATTGCTCCTAGTGGTGTTGTTATTGCTGCAGCCAGGAATGCGCCTAAAGAAGATTTTGCTTTGCTGAATCTGGCTTTGATCAGGAGCAGATAAGTAATTATTCCTTCTGGAAATTCGTGAAGGACCATTCCAACAGCTGCTAAGATTCCTGTAAATATGCTTACATTAAATGCAACAGCATAGATAAGTCCATCTACAAAGGAATGGATTCCTATGCCTATTGCCGGGATTATTCCATGCATGATATTTTTGCAATCTTTTTCACCGCACTTGAACATGCTTAAGAATCTATTTAATAGGTAAAGGAAAAGAAAACCAGCCAACAATGCTATTGGAGCATATTCATTCATCCCAAAGGATTCAGGGATTATGTGCATGAATGAAACAGAGATTAATACTCCTGCTGCAAAGGACATGAAATAAACAATATTCTTCTTGCCCCATCTTGCAAATTTATTTATTACATATATGCCTATGGTTGTAACTATGCAAGCTAATATACTGGCTGATATTGTTGACCAAAAAATATTCATTGTGCTTTTATTGCCTCAACAGGGCAGACATCTGCTGCTTCTTTTGCGCATTCTTTGTCTGTTTCTTGGACTTTTGGAGCTGCTTTTCCGGCTTTTAGTTCAAAGACTTCTTCGCATGCTGCTACACATGCTCCGCAGCCAATGCATTTTTCCTTGTCAACTGATACTTTCATCTTTCTAACCTCCTATTTTTTAGTTATATAGCCAAATGCACTTAATAATGCTCTTGAGCCGTCTCCTGCTGCTATTATTGATTGTTTTCCAGGCAAGTCAGTTACATCTCCTGCTGCAAATATTCCTGGAGTTGAACTAGCTCCTGTTTTGTTAACAACAATTTCATTTTTTTCATTTAATTTAACTAAATCCTTTACTATGTCTGTGTTTCTTATATGACCAATTTCTATAAATACTCCTTCTACATCTAATTGTTTTTCCTGATTGTCCTGTTCGTATTTAATTCCTTTAACAAACTCATCTCCAAAGATTTCTTTTGTTGCTGAATTGTTTATGACTTCTACTTTTTCATTGGAAGTTACTTTTTCTTTTAATGCGTTGTCTGTTCCTGTCAGTTCTGGATTAAGATTAAGTATGTATATCTTGTTTATTCCCATGTTCAAAAGAGTGTTTGCAGCGTCTGTTGCAGCATCTCCTCCTCCAATCACAACAACATCTCTTCCTGCAAATAATGGGCCGTCGCATGTTGCGCAGTAAACCAGTCCTTTTCCTTCATAATTGTCTGCTCCTGGAACTTCTAGTTTTCTTGGAGAGCTTCCTGAAGCTATGATGACTGTCTTTGTCTCGTATTCTCCTTTGTCTGTTTTGACTAGAAAGTTCTCTGTTTTCTCTACTTTTGTTGCTGTCTCTTCTTTTACATTGATATTATAATCAGCCATATGCTCTTTGAATTTTTCAACTAGTTCTATTCCATTTAAGTTATGGTATCCAGTGTAGTTTTCAATGTCAGAACTCCATAATGTCAGGCCGCCAACATCTTTTGAGATTATTTCAAAGCTTAGATTAGCTCTTGCAGCGTAGATTGCTGCTGTTATTCCAGCTGCTCCTGCTCCTATTATTATTACATCGTACATTTTAATCCTCCTTGCATGGGCATCTGCACACTGTTATGCAGCTGCCGTCTGGTCCGCAGATTTCTTTCTTGCATTTAGGGCATGTTTTGATTATTATGCTCTTTTTCTCTGGAAGTTCTAGTTCGATATCAAAACCGCATTCAGGACATTTAACACTTGCCATTACCATCTTAAATCTCCAGTGCCTGCTTTATTCTTTCAACATCATAGCCCACAATTATTGTTCCGTCAATATCTAAAACAGGAACACCCATCTGTCCTGATTTGTCAATCATCTCTTTCTGAGCTTCCTGATTGCCAACTACATTGATTTCTTCATATTCAATATTATTTTCTTTAAGAAATTCTTTTGTTTTTTTACACCAAGGACATGTTGGTGTTGTATAGATTTTTACAGCCATTATATCACCTATAATCTTCTGATAAGAACTCTTTCTTTCCTTTTATTTATAAATTTTGTTGCTTGGTTATAGGTCAGCAATTTATTCTTTGTTCCAAAGTACTGCACAACTGATGCAGAATTGGCATTTCCTAATTGTAAAGCGTGTGGAATGTCTTGTTTATGCAGGATTCCTGCCAAAAACCCGGATGCAAAAGCATCTCCTGCTCCTGTTGTATTCACAACTTTGACTTCATAAGCCAGCAAAGAGTAGAAGTTTGTTCCATCGTATACTGCAACCCCTTTTTGGCCTTCTGTTATGACAACTAATTTAGGGCCTAGCTTGAACAATTGTTTTGCCAAGTATGGAACATTATCTTTTTTTGCTTTTAGCAAGAGTTTTGCTTCTGACCTGTTTAGGATAAGTATGGTTGTAGCTTTTAGGATTGGCTTTAATCTAGACTTTCCTTGTCTTGCCAAATATGTTGACGGATTGAACAGAAGTTTGATATTGTTTTTCTTTGCAAAGTCTGCTATTTTTTTTGCTGTGTTGAAAGACTCTTTTAGCATTGTTGCTAAGTAGATCCATCTTGTCTTTAGTTCTGATTTCTTTATCTCTTTGTAGGTTAGATAGTCAGATGCTCCTTTGTGCTGGAACAATACTCTGTCTTTTTCCTGCTTGCTTTTTACAATGACTGAGTATGAAGTTGGGTAATCTGATGGCGAAGTTATGATTCTCTTTACTTCTTCTTTTCTCAGTTCATGGATGACTTTCAGTGCATTATGGTCATGGCCTAGTTTTCCCAGGAAAGCTGTCCTTAATCCCATCCTCCTCAATCCGATTGCAGGATTTACTCCTCCGCCGCCTGTCTGGATTGACAAGTTTTCAATCAATACTTTATCTCCTAGATTGATATTCTTGAATTTCTGAGAAATATCTGCAAAAACATCAACAGTTGCAGAGCCTATGCAAATAACATCAAACACTTTTTCACCTCTTTTTTAGTTAATTAAGAAATAATGTATTTAAATGTTGCTATACAAAAACCTTAAATAAATGTATTGATTTTAATCATATATGGGAATAGTAGAATTCAGCAAACAGCTTAAGCTTTTTGCTTATAATCAAAACTTTTTTAATGGCTTTTCGTTTTGTGTTATTTGTTTTCTTTGTTGAGGCATCCTGATTACATTTATAGCTCCATCTTCTCTTAATAATGCCTCTCTACACTGCAAATGTGAGTTATAGTTAAAAGGAGACATAGAAGAACAATAAGCTCCAGCCCCTCCAATAACAACATAATCTCCTACTTTAGGATCAGCCATAAGCCTTTCGAGAATATGCCCTTCTTCATCCAAGCTTTGGGAATCTCCGCTTTCGCAGCATTTTCCTACAATAACTTTTTTGCTTGTATTAGGATCAAGTTTGTCTAATTCAAATTCTGATGACAAAAGCTCTCCATCTTTTGAAACAACATAGAACGGATGCTTTGAGCCGTATAATAATGGTCTTGTGTTGACTTCCATTCCTCCATCTACAATAAGGAATTCAAATCCATCAGGTCCAGTTTGTTTCTTGTCAATGACTTTTGTAATCAAAAATCCAGAATTTGCAACAACATATGTTCCTGGTTCTATCTCCATCCTCAATTTTCTTCCTGTACACTCATAGAAGTCTTCAATTTTCAGTGCTGCATATCTTCCTAATTCCTGTATATCTGCAGGAGTTTCATCAGGCATCCTTGCTTCTCTTAACCCTCCTCCAAAACTAACTGTTTCGGCGTCTGGGAAGTAAGACCCTACAAATCCCTGTAACAATATATCAATGTTTCCTCTCCATTTTTCAGGGTCTCCTCCTGAACCAATGTGATCATGAACTTGATCAAAGATGACTCCTTTATCATTTGCAATCTCTAATGCTCTTTCAAGGTCTGTTAAGTGAATTCCAAAACAAGAATATTTATCTCCTGTATTTCTTGTTGAAGATTCTCCAGAACCAACTCCTGGATGAACTCTTATTGAAAGAGGTATATCATGTTCTGCTGCAAAGTCTGCAACTTTTCCAAGCTGTCTTAAAGAACATACATTATACTTCAATCCATCTAACATCATCTCTTCTAACTTTTCTCTGTCTTCTCCAATAGGGACTTCTTGTGTTGTCAGCATCATTATATCATAAGGTATGTCTGCATCATGCGCTCTCTTTACTTCGCCCATAGAACTACAATCAAGACATAGATAGTCATCAGTAATCAACTGCAGCAATGCCATGTTTGAATTAGCCTTCATTGCATATCTTACATTAAGACCAAATGCATTAGGCATTGCAAGAACTTCTTTGCATTTATCAACAATGATTTTTTCGTCATATAGATATTGAGGAGTGCTTATCCTTCCTGCTCTTGCAATGACTTTTGGGGTTACATTACTTCCTTTAAAGATTGGGTTGTCTGACATTTTACATGAAATCTTTCACTAGTTCTTCTTGTGAATAAGGAACTAGGTATGCGATTGGCACGTTTACAATTGTTTTTGCTCCAGACGCTCCCTCTTGGCTCAATCTGTGTGTTGCCCTTGCAAGTGCAACAAGTGTATTTGCTGTTATCTCTGGATTGCTGTCTAATAAGTTTTCGTATTTGATTATTGCTTTGTTATTGTCGCCAGTATATCCAACTGCAACTACCATTCCATCATGGAACATGCTTGAGTGTTTTTTATCCATCTTTTTTTGCGAAACAAATTCAACAGTAGTTTCATAAGGTTCATAATAGTTTGGCATATTCACTATGAAATCTTTAATCTTTTCTAGATCAGAACCTTTCTTAACAACAACAAGACATTCTCTCCAGTGCATGTCTCCTTTGCTTAGGTCAGGGTTTTCTCCTGTTAATACTCTATCAATAGCATCATGTTTTGCATGTGTATACTGTCTTGCATCTTCTACACCCATTTCTATTAAATCCTGATTTCTTCTTATTGCATCTGTATGGCCCATACTCAATCCGCCCTTCTCTTTTAAACCGTAGAATCCACGCGCCTTTACTCCAGGCAAAATCGCAGCCATCAAGGTTCTTATTAAAGAGAATGTTCCAGGGTCCCATCCTCCTGAAATAAATGAAACATTATCATTGGCTTTTGCAATATCATTCATTGTATTGGCATATCCTAACCTCCAATTTCCTGTTTCTTCGTCTTTATAGGGAGGAAGATGGTCATGATTATCAAAACTATCAACTGTGTTAAAGTAATGTGCAAATGTAGGACCTTGTTCTGGTAAGTCTCTTGCAGATCCTCCACAAAGGATTGCTACATCTAGTTCTGCATTCTGCCAGTTCTCATCCATAGCGTATACATTAACATTATTTCTATCTATAATATCCATATCAATTAATGTTTTTTCAACACTCTTTGGTCTTCTAGAAATTATACAGTCTAATGTTATATCATTATACATTTTTTCATTTTCTCTTATTGATTGAATGACTCCTTTTCCAACATTTCCAAGTCCGACAACTCCTGCCCTTGTTTTTTTATTTTCATCCATTTTAATTTCCTCCTTAAAAACCCCAGAATTTTGGAGTGATTACTATCACCCTTTTTAGAAAATAAAATATAATTCTTTTATAAAGTTTATTGCTTTCTATGATATTTCATTAAAACAAGTCCTGCAACAGCCACCATCACCAAGCTTAATCCCTGGCCTAGGCTTAATCCAAGGATTCTTGGATCTTGTCTAAAGAAATCACAGAAGAATCTTCCTAATCCCATGAAAAATACAAAGTTCCAGAAGATAAATCCGTCTTTGAATTTCTTTACTTTATTTAATGCTGCCAAATATCCTAATAGAATAAATCTTCCTGCTGCTCCGTACAGCTGCACAGGATGCCTGCATCCTTCATAGCCTGGAAATTTAAAGCACCATCTGACATTTGTTATTGTTCCAACAATCTCTGCATTGATGAAGTTTGCAATTCTGCCTAATGCTAATGCAAATAAAGCAGGGAATGTGAGGATATCTGCTAGTTTTAGGAAAGAGAGTTTGTGTTTTTTAACAAAATAATAGACTGCTAGCATCACTCCTAATAATCCGCCATGGAAAGACATTCCTCCTTCCCAAAAAGCAAATATCTTTAGCGGATTTTGGAAATAATATGCAGGGTCCCACAACAAGATGTGAAGCACTCTAGAGCCAATAACAACACCAAGGATAAGATAAAATACAAAGTTTTCAACATCTTTTTTCTCTAGTTTCAGCTCTTGTCTTTTTTTGTTTAAGACATACCATCCTAACAGAAATCCAATGATATAGACCAGAGCATAGTATCTTATCTGCAACGGCCCGATGCTTAACAGAATAGGATTTATGTTGTGTGTGAACATAAGTTGTTAGAAATAAAAAGAGTATAAAAATTTATGCCTTAAAGCCCAATTTTTTTAAAAAATCTTTTCAGAAAATTTTCTTGGGGTTCTGTTTTTCTTATAGGTGTTCTTTTAGGCTTCTTTTTTTTAGGCTTTTTTGGTAATGTATCCTCTAATGAATTAACTATTGCTTCTGATTCTGATTCTAACCCATATGAGTTCAACTTTGCATACCTTGTGAAATATAAATTATCATGCTTTCTATTTAACTCATCTAATGTTACTACATATTCTAAATATGTTCTGAAGTCTGGAACAATAATTCCGTGAAATACATTGGAGCCATAATCTTGTTCTACTTGCTCTTCAAAACTAAATAAGCCATCTTTATCAGCATCAATAAAATGTCTGTCTTCTATTACAATCTTTCCATCAGGATAAACTCCTTCAAAAGCATTTGAAAATGCTTGAATTTGTTCTGGCAGGTATTTCATCTTTAATTCATAAGCTCCTTTTGGATCATCAAAAACATCTAGACAAGATTGTGCTAATGCTTTTATATCTGTCCTTCCTTTTGTATATTGTGCTGAAGATTTTGCAGAAGCATGAGTTAAAATTATATGAGGAGTTACAAAAGGCGGTTCATCAGCATTATACATAGCATCCAATATGCTATAATAATCTGCAAATTCATACATTTGGAATTTTCTTCCTGAAGAAGACTCTACTTCATAACCCATTTCTTCTTTTCCAAAATTCAAAGTAAGTACTGTTGAGAAAATAGTATCTTCATTTTCAAGCAATGTTTTCTTTTTAGGAACTTTTGACTTTACTCTTGCAAGAAAATCGCTGCAATCTGGCTCTTCTTTATCTATTCCAAGTACTCTTGCTAGTTGTTTATATCCTTTTGGATAAAATATCGGTTTTTGAACTCTAGTAACATTTTTTTCCTTGCTAAAATCTGTTACAAGCTCTTCAAAATTTTTATTAGAAATCATTGTTATATTTTTTTCAGGATATTTTTCTCTTATCATGCCATACAGAATTTCTCCTGTTTCTATTTCATATGGAATACCTTCTCCTACTCCGTTTCTTAACAAATCAATATCAAGAATTATATGATCATATTTATCGAGGTCATCAAGGCTTTCAACAACTTCTGTAGATTGATTGTATTCTGTACTGGAATGGCCTTGATTTCTAATAAATTGGCCAATACTTCCTGCAACATTTACATCATCATCAATTACTAAAATATTCATATAGAATTAAGTAAAATGTAGTTTATAAACCTTCGTTAAATAAAGAGAAAAAGAAAAAATAAAATTTAACCGCAAGTTGCGGCTGTTGCTCCGTTTGATGCTGGCTCAAAGCCAAATCCTGGTGCAGGCGGTGCTGCTGATAATTCTTCTTCGCATTCAGATGGTTTATCTGTGAAGCCTGTGCAGACTGCTCTTAGCAGGCTTTTTGAGTCTCTTCCTGCTGTGGCTGTTGCTCCGTTGATAACCAGTGTTGGAGAACCTCTTACACCATATTCTGCAACTTCTTCTGCATGTATGTTGAATGTTGGGAAGTTTCCTTTCCAGGTTGATTTGTCTCCGAAGTTTTCAGTGATCTTGTATTCAACGTCTGTCAGCTGTTCGCATAATGCTGCTGCTGTTGCGTCAACTCCTGCTTCTGTTATGCATTCGGCTGATTTTCCTTCTTTGAGGAAGCATTTAAGGTAGTCAAGATATTTGCTTTTCTGCTCTTCTTGGATGCAGAATTGTGTTGTCTGCTCATCAAGCTCTGTCTGGCCGTGCATTGCATAGTCGCAGAATTTAACTTCAAAGTCAATCTTGTCTCCTAATAGTTCAACAACTGGAATCATTCCTTTCTCTATCTGTGTTCCATATGGACAATGGCTCATCACAAACAATTCTACTTCTGGAACGTCTTTCTTTTCCATGCACATCCATGATCCTGAACATGATTCATCTTCGCAGTCTGTTTTTCCATCATCATTGTCATCAACATCATTGTCGCAGATTTCTGCATTTGGGTCAAATGTTGCTCCTATTCTTAATGATAAGTAATCTCCTGCTTGGTCAAGGAATTGTTCAACCTGAGCATATCCTTCATGGTCTTTGATTTCATCCTTGAACAGGACTGCTGGAAGTACTGTCAGTTCAGCATCTTTGTAGAGTTCTGCTCCTTGATCTGAGCTGTAATCCAGCTCTGTCATCTCTACATCAGGAAATGATTCTGTTAATTGAGCAATAAGATTAGTTGTATCACAGGATTCGCATCTTTCATCATTTAGGATTAGTATGCCTGATGCTTCTCCTACTGCAGCTCCTGTCGGGCTTTTACCTCTTTCAAATCCAAATCCGCCTGTCCAAACAGCTGCTATTAACAATATAGCCAGGACAGCAGAAACAATCTTCCATTTCTTTGCATTGGAGTTGTCTTCTTCTATTACAAAAGGTTCTGGTTCTTCTTTTTTTACCTTAATAGGCTCATCTTCTGGATCCGGTTCCTTGACCTTTATAGGTTCTTCTTTTTTTACCTTAATAGGCTCATCTTCTGGATCAGAATCTAATTCTTTGACTTTTATTTCTTCTTTAGAGGTTTTATCCTCTTCAAACCAAGAATCATCCTCATCTACTAGTTTTTTATCTTTATTTTCTTCGTCCATATTCTCTTACCCCCAATATCTTCAGACTGAATTTTGTAAAATGAGTAATATTTATAAAGTTTGTGGATATTTTTGAGAATTATGGAAGTTACAGATACTGATTTTAAGGACAAGGTGATAGAAAAAAGCAAAGAGGTTGTTGTTGTGGTTGATTTCTGGGCAGACTGGTGTGTTCCATGCAATATGCTGGGTCCTGTTCTAGAGAAAGTTGTCAAATCTTATGGTGATAAAGCAGTTTTAGCCAAGGTAAATGTTGATGACAATCCAAAAACATCTGATGAGTTTTCTGTAAATGCGATTCCAGCTATCAAAGTATTCAAAGATGGCAAGGTTGTTTCAGAATTTGAGGGAGTGGTTCCTGAAGATGTCATTAAAAAGTATATTGATGAGGCTTTACAATGAAATTGCTTCGCAATTTCAAGGTTAAAAGAGGTTTTTAACAAATGAACAAAGAAGAAATTAAAAGATTTTCTGAAGAATATGCTAAGGGAAAAGGGTTTAGACTGCAGCAAGATGAAGGGGTGTTAGATACTATTCTTGGCGGGTTGTTAAGGAATGAAGAGCAGCATGGAGAAAGATACTGCCCATGCAGAAGAGTTACTGGCGATGCAGAGCAGGATAAGAAGATAATATGCCCTTGCATATATCATGAGCAGGAGATTAAAGAAGACGGGCATTGCAGGTGTCTGCTGTTTTTAAGAAAGTGATTCTTGACAAATATATTCTTTTAATTTTTCCAAATCATTGAAGGCTTTTGCTATTATTCTGAAATAAGCGTTTTTTTCTAATCCTTTATATAATTCTTCTGCTTCTTCTGTGCAGCCTTCTTCTATTAGCATTCTATATTCTTTTACTCGTGACGAGAATTGATAGACTGGATCATTTAATATTTTTTTATATAATTCTATTGCTTTTTTATTTCCCTTTTCTAGTAATCTGAGATATTCACTTATGTCATTTATTTCTAGGTCCTTAAAATGAGGATGTTTGTGCCCGAATTGACGTTGGGATATATCAATCTCTTCAATAAATTCTGCAATGCTGATAATATTTGGATATTCCCCTACAAAAGAAGAATCTTGAAGTATGGGGTTTTCTTTTAATAGTTCTTCTATAGACCTTGTTTTATTTGTCATATGTATCTAAAGCTTTAGAATTATATAAATCTAATGTTGTTTTTTTAATTCTTTAACCACTTTTTTGAATGCTTTGATCTGATTCTCTGTCAATTCTCCCCATTTGAGATATTTTATCTTGATGTCTCTAAGAAATAAGTTGTTTTTGTAGAATTCTTCTGGAATATCAAACATCTTTTTCATCTTTGGGTCTTTGATCTCTCCTTTCATCTCTGCTTTTTGGCAGTCATAGCATATTACCCACTTAGTTCTTCTTGTAACAGTTACATAGTTCTTTCTACATCTAAAGCATTTTTGTTTGAATTTAACCATTTATGCGCCTATGAACTTAAGTACTTCAAATACTAAGAATGCAGGCCATACGAGTGCTTTTATTACTCCCCAGACTCCCATCCAGAATCCTGTTGCAGTTGATATGTAATAGACTGCTGCACCAATAACTCCTAGAAAATATCCGCATCCACCGCATGAAGCGTTAGGGCCGCATTTCATTCCTTTTAATTTAGTTTCAATCTTTTTTTCTATTGCTTTTTCTTTTGCTGCTTTTGAAGCTGCTTTTCTTGTTGTTTTCTTTTTTGGCATGATAATCACCTCTTTATTACTGGTTTGTTGATTAGTATATAAAAGTTATTAAAAAATAAAAAAAGAAAAATAAAAATTTAAGTTTGGTCAAGCCAAACAAACTTTTTATTTTAAAAATAAAAAAAATAAAAAGTTTAGAAATTCACTGTTGGAATCCGCTTTGAATTTACTCTTCTTTTACTTCTTCTTTAGCTTCTTCCTTTTTCTCTTCCTTAGGTGCTTCTGCTTTTTCTTCAGCAGGTGCTTCTTCTTCTCCGCCAAATTCTTCTTTAGGGGCTTTTTCGCCAGCTCCTTCGATTTCGCTTCCTTTCTGAAGCAACTTGACGTTTTGGGCTTGCTTGCCCTTGTCTGTGTCAGCAGCGTCAAAAGATACTACGTCATTGTCACGGATGAATTTCCCTTCTGTTATTGCAGAATGGTGCACGAAATACTCTTCGCCGTCTTCTCCTGTGATAAATCCGTATCCTTTTACTCTGTTGAACCACTTAACTGTTCCTTCCATTTTACTTAATTTCCTCCAGTACTATTTGCTCGATACGCTGAGCTGTACTATAAAATAGTATTTTTTAATGGTTTTTAAAGCTTGCGAAAATCTCTTTTAAATAAGAAAACTTTTAAATACCTTGCTTTTTCTCTCACTATTATGACAATAGGCAATTATGATGCCCAGAAGGTTGAGAAGGGTGTTTTGAAGTTTTGGGAAGAGAATGATATATATCCAAAGCTGAAGAAGGCAAGGGAGAAGGGAAAGCTGTTCTATTTTCTACAAGGGCCTCCATATACATCTGGCAGGCTGCACATGGGTCATGCTTGGAACAGTGCGATGAAGGATATGGTGCTGAGATACAAGAGATTAAGGGGATTTAATGTGTGGGATAGAGGAGGCTATGATATGCATGGGCTGCCTACTGAGCTGAAAGTGCAGGCAGATCTTAAGCTGGAGAAAAAAGAGGATATTGAGAAATTTGGATTAAAGAAGTTTGCAGATGAATGCATGAAGTTTGCTGTTAAGAATGCTGGTTTGATGAGCAAGGATTTGTGGAGAATGGGTGTTTGGATGGACCATGAGAATGCATACATGCCTGTTAAGAATGATTATATTGAGAATGAGTGGTGGCTGATTAAGACTGCACATGATAATGGAAGATTATATAGAGGATTAAGGACATTAAGCTGGTGTGCAAGCTGCGAGACTGCTATTGCAAAGCATGAACAAGAGTATAAAACAGTAAAAGAAACCTCTATTTTTGTCAAGTTTCCAATAAAGGACAGGGATAAAGAGTATTTGATTATTTGGACAACAACACCCTGGACAATTGCATATAATTTAGCTATTATGGTTAATCCTGAGCTGGATTATGTTAAATGCAAAGTTGGAAATGAATATTGGATAATGGCAAAGCAGTTGTCTGCTCCTATTGTTAATAATTTTACAAAGCATAAATATGAGGTTGTTGAAGAATACAAAGGAAAACAGTTAGAAGGAGTTGAATATGTTCATCCTTGGGAGTCAGAGATTCCTGATTTCAAAGAGTTAAAAGAAAAATATCCAAAGGTTCATACTATTATACTATCAAAAGAGTTTGTTGATACAAGTGCTGGTTCTGGATTAGTTCATAGTGCTCCTGGCTGCGGTCCTGAGGACTTTGAAGTTTGCTATCAGAATAATATCCCTCCTTTTAATAATCTGTCAGAGCAGGGTGTGTTTCCAGAGTCAATGGGCAGGTTTAAGGGGTTGACAGCAAAGAAGGATGATGATAAGTTTGTTGAAGCTTTGAAAGATGCTGGTGTGTTGATTGCTGTTAGCGAGGTTGAACACGAATATGCTCACTGCTGGAGATGCAAAAAGCCTGTTATATTCAGAGCAACAAAGCAGTGGTTTTTGAAGATTGAAGATTTAAAGGAAAAGATGATCAAAGCTAATCAGGATGTTCATTGGGTTCCTAAGCAGGGAAAAGAATCCTATGATCTATGGACAGAGAATCTAAGGGATAATTCAATTACAAAGCAGAGGTTTTGGGGAACTCCTGCACCAATTTGGATGAATGTTGAGAATGAAGAGGATTATATTGTTGTTGGAAGCGCTAAAGAATTGGCAAAGTATGGTGTTGATGTTCCAGAGAATCTGCACAAGCCTTGGATTGATGATGTTGTTATTGAGAAAAATGGTAAAAAGTATAAAAGGATTCCAGATGTTCTGGATGTTTGGCTAGATGCAGGAACTGCTTCATGGAATTGCCTTGATTATCCTAAGAACAAGAAGGATTTTGAAAGATTGTTTCCAGCTGATTTTATTTTAGAAGCAAGGGAACAGGTTAGATTATGGTTTTCAATGCTTAATATTTGTTCTTTTGTGACAATCGGGAAGCAGAGCTATAAGAATGTGTATATGACTGGAATGATAACTGATATTGAAGGAGTGAAGATGAGCAAATCCTTGGGAAATATTACTTCTCCTTATGAGATTATTGATAAGCATGGTTCAGATACAATGAGGTATTATCTGTCAGCTGTAAATGCTGCCCAAAATATAAAGTTTTCATGGGAAGAGGTTGCTTTGAAAGCAAAGTATCTGATGATTTTATGGAATATCCACAAGTTTTTGATTGATTTGGCAAAGCAAGCTGGTGTGAATCCTGCCAAGCTGGAGATTAAAGGATTTAAGAATATTGAAGAGAAGTATATTATGTCAAGAATGAATTCTGCTGTTGAGAAAGTTACAGCATTATTTGACTCGTACAGGCTAGATGAGACTATAATGGAGATTGAAAAGCTGTATTTGGATTTATCCAGGACTTATATCCAGCTGATTAGGGACAAAGCAGCTGTTGGAAGTGATGATGAGAAAAAAGAAGTTGCTTATTGTATCTATAATGTGCTGCTGAATGTTGTAAAGATGTTTTCAACTATTGTTCCTTTTATTACAGAGGCTATTTATCTTAATTTGAAAGAAGAGTTTGGCTTGAAAGAGGAGTCTGTTCATATGCTGGATTGGCCTTTATTTGATAAGAGATTGATTAATACTGAGTTAGAGAAGAACATGGAGATTGCTGGGGATATTATACAAGGAGTATTGTTTGCAAGGGAGAAGATACAGCAAGGATTAAGATGGCCATTGAAAGAGGTTATTGTTACTGGAAAAGATGAATTAGGACTGGCTGTTCAACTGTTAGGAGAGATTATCAAGAATCAGGCTAATGTCAAGGAGCTAAGTGTTAAGGAGAAATTAGAAGGTATTAAAGAAAAAGTTAAGGGGGACTATGCAAAGATAGGGCCTGCTTTTGAAGCTAAATCAAGCGAGATAATTGCTCATCTTGCAACACAAAGTGCTGAAAGTATTTTAAAGCACATTTCTGAGAAAGGAAAATACGAATTCAAGCTTAGAGGAGAGAATGTTGCAATTACTAAAGATCATTTAATGGTTGAAAGGGTTGTTCCTAAGCCTTATGTTGAGGCTGAGATAAGAGGAGGATATGTTTATATTGATCCTTCTATGGATGAAGAGCTGGAAGCTGAAGGTTATTCAAGGGAGGTTATGAGAAGGGTTCAGGCTTTGCGTAAGAAAGCAGGGCTGGAGAAACAGGATAAGATCATACTTTATGTTGGTGTTGAAGAAGATTTGGATTTAAGTAAATGGGAAGAGCAGATTCAAGCTAAATGCGGTGCTGATAAGATAAAGATTAGTTCTGAAAAGGCAGCTAGGAAGCATCAATTTACTGATAAAGTCAAGATAAAAGATTATGAGTTTGAGATTGCTTTTGACAAGATCTAAGGTTTTATGAAAAGATTTAAATATCAGAAGTTGGATATCTAGGTTAAATAATGCTTTGAGGTGTGTAGATAATGAAAAAAGTCATAATCTTATTTGTATTTCTGATAGGTTTGGTCGTTTGTTCTGTTGGTGTGATGGGGGATGTAAGTGTTATCAATCATGCAAATGGCAAGATAGGGTATGATACAACAAGCGGCTATGGTTTGCAGGCTTGTTCTACATCAGATGGTGGCGAAATCTTAATTGAACGTGATATATCTTCTGCAAATGGATATGAAACTTTTTACTTTTATAAATTAAATTCAAGCAATGAGTTTACTACAACTAAAAAACAATTACATCAATTTAATGCAGATAATAAAACTGCTCCTGTTTATAGGGTTGTATGTGATGGAAATAAAGCTTATTTGGTTGCTCCTTTATGCATTGGCAAATATTATACATATGATTCGAACTATCTTGTAGTTAATTGTACAGGCCATTCTATTTTGCAGGTGATTGCTATTAATGAAACTGGAGATCAAGATTTTTATAATGAAACCCAAAAAACATATACTATAACTGATATTGATGCTGAAGTAGATGATTATCTTCAATTGACTTTAGGAGCTACAACAGACACTATAGATGCACTAGAAGATTTTGATTTCGCTGGATCATCTTATGACTATAATAACATGAGTTTAAAATATCTAAGATTTGACAAAACTACTGGAGATCTTCTTGACGAGAAGGATGTATTTACTGGCTTTTATACAGAACCAAATATAGTTGGAGATGGATCTAATAATTTGTATATGACATATAATAATTATTCAGGATATCTAACAACTTTAATCTCAGATATATATTTTACAAAAATTAATGCTACTGGTGATGTTTTGCTAAATCCTGTTAAGCTGAACACATTAACAGTAGATATGGAGCCTCATGTTCATCTGAATGATGTGGATATTGATTCTAATGGCAAGATTCATGCTATTTGGAATGAAAATGATACAAATGGCATCACACAAGTGATGTATGGTAAAATAGAGGATGATGGCACTGTTCTTGTTAATAAGAATATATCCAATCACACAACAGAATATAATTCAAATGAGTTTGCTCTTAGTCTATTTTTAGAGGTTGAAGGCAGCTTAATAGATGTTTACTATCAAAAGAGAGTTTACTGGACTCCTTCTGATTTCTATACATCTTCTGAATACAATCTTTTGGGTAATATAAGTGCTTATGACAGTAGTCTAGAGTGGATTAATCTAACTACTGATGGATCTGTTGAGGATAAAGTTACTATCAGCACAACTAGGAAACTCTTTGGATTGGGACAACCATGTAGTGCTGATGATCCTTGTGCTCAAACGCCAAGTCAGGCGCCACCTAATGGAAATGGAGGGGTTCCTGAATTCTCGCCTACTGCTATTATATTCATAGTGATGATTATAGGCGTTGTTTATCTTATGGTCTTGAAAAAAAGAAATAATAGGAGGATTAAAAAATGAAAAAAGGCATTGCTATCTTGTTGATACTTTTATTGGCTTTTGGATTTGTTGCAATTGTGGTTGGTGTGTCTGGTTGTGGTTTTATTGATGGTCAGGCTGGCTCATGTGTGGGCGAATCAGGTTGTAGTGGATACACTAATAAAAAAGCATGTGAAGCAAATGACAGTTGTTGCTGGAAATCTTTTTATAAATAGCAACTAATTTCTTTTTATTTGATATATTATCTTAGAAATATTGTTTAAGTTTTTTATATTTCACTTCAAAGTCTGCTTTGTCTTTGAATCTTTTTTTAAACATCGCTAATATTCCTTTCTCCATGCAGTCAATAATATAATTAGGATTTTCTTTAGCTTTTTCTTTGATTAGTTCATTAATAATCTTATTAGATCTATAAACCTCATTAATTTCAAGGTTTCCTTCTTTCATGCATCTTAAAATATTTAAGCCAAAAGCTGTTTGATAATCGTTGTTTGTTTTTAAGATTAGATTGCTGTCTTTAAGTCTATTAACATAAGCTGAGTAAAAATCATGACCTAGCTCGGGATCAAGATACATCAAGGCTACCATAGAATCAATTACATTTTTTTCTGCAATTGGTTCTGTATTGTGGAAATAGTTATCTACAATATTTGAAGTTATGTCTGCAAAAGACTCTCCTCTACCATGACCTAATTCGTGGAGAATCACATGTAATTTATTAAAAAAACCATTAGTCCCCTCATTATTGATATAGGTATCTCCATTTCCTGAATTAGCACCTATAATCTCTCCTTTCTTGAATAATTTAATAAGCTTATACTTTAATGTTTCTTTATCTTTATCTATGAATGTGAATCTAAATTTATCCTCAATTTTGTTTCCTGTATTAAGATAATAGATTTCAGCAATAAGGTCCTCTATTTGAGATATCTCTTTAATGTCCTTATCTTCTAGTGCTAATGTTTGGTAATATTCTTTGTCTATTTTGCCGTCTATATCTCCCTTTATAGTTTTGCCATCTTTTTTTAAGATAAAATAAGATAGAGCAATAGCGCCTGTGAGAACAGTAGCACCAATTGTTAGGCCTCCTATCAGAACTATTTTTTTAATGTTTCTTCTAAAAAAACCAGGCTTTTTAGTCTCTTCTTCGATAGTTTGTTCTAGGTTTTTAGCTTCTGACATACTAAATATAGTGTATTACTGCTTTATAAACCTTTCTATTTTGTTATTACTCAATGGTGGTTATAAAAAAGCTGTTATACGAGAAGTTAAACTAAAAAAGGTACTTTTTCTTTATAATCTGTATATTCAGGGAACTTAGAAGTCATCTCTTTTTCTTCTGTTTTGCATAAACGGATGTATTTATAGCAGAGTATTGGTGTGAATATCAAAGTCAGGATAGTTGGCCAGCCAACAAACCATCCAACTACAATTAAGATAAAACCTAAATATTGAGGATGCCGTGAGAATGAATAAATTCCGTTTTTAACAAATCCTTTGCGCTTTATATTTTTATAAAGAGTTATCCAGCCAATAGAAACTAAAACAATACCAAGAATTATGATAAGGGCTCCATAAACCATCCCTTTGGTCATAGCAATAGTAACTCCAAACAATCTAAAAACAGGATAAATATTTTCAGGAACAATTATATTTCCTTTGAAAAGAAATTTTGATGCAAAAATAATTGTTAATGGAATGCCATACATTTCAACAAATAAAGATACAAAGAATGCACTAACTAATCCGTATTCTTTCCAATCAGTTTTTCTTCTGAAAGACAATGGAATTAAAAAAGCAATGAAAAATACTATATTCAATAAAACCAAACGCCAGTTTTGCTTAACAATCGTGTTATGCAAGAGTGCGCCCCCTGTAAAATAATAATGAAAATGTTGAAGAATCTCTTTTAAATTAAATATCAAGAGTAAAACAATTATTAATAATAAGAATCTTAAATAAAATTTATTTCCTCTTAGTTTCATATCTTATTCCTTCTTGCAGTTATTTATATATTTTTCTAAAGAAAGATTTATAATAAACAAATAGTTTTGTGTTTTTTATGTCTATTATCTATAATCCTGTTAAGATTTTGTTTGAGTTTGGAGTGTTTAAAGTATGGGGCTATGGCTTGATGCTTGCTCTGGCTTTTTTGTTTGGTATTATTTTTGCTTTGAAAGAAGTTAAAAAGAGAAATGTTGATACAATTCATATTTATTGGCTTAGTTTGCTTGCTCTGATTTCAGCTATAGGCGGTGGAAGGCTGATGTATGTTCTTGTTAATTTAAATTATTTTATTTCATATCCTTTACAGATATTTGCTGTCTGGGACGGGGGTTTGTTTTTTTATGGCGGCTTGGTTTCAGGTATAATATTATTTATAATCTATCTTAAAATAAATAAACTAAATGTATTGAGTTTGTTGGATATGATGTCTCCTTCTATTGCATTGGGATTGGCTATAACCAGGATTGGCTGTTTTTTGAACTGGTGCTGCTATGGGGTTGCAAGCAGTCTGCCCTGGGCAGTTAAGGTTGGAAATGATGTTGCAAGGCATCCGACACAGATATATTCGATTATTGCTAATTTTTTGATATTTTTATTTTTGTATAACTTGAATAAAAGATCCAATGAATTAAATGGAGCTACAACAGGATTTTTCCTGGTTTTATACGGGGGATTTAGGTTTTCTATAGATTTTATCAGATATTATGAATCTCATATTCTAGGGATCTTTAGTGTTACCCAGATTGTAAGCATCATATTGATAATAGCAGGGATTGTTTTATTAAGAAAAAAGCAAAAGATTTAATCAAAACTTATTTATATATCTTATTTCTTATTATCTTTATGAGCAAGGTTAGCAAAGATGTGCCTTTGGGGGAGATTACTCTTAGAAGATATGAAAAGCCTAATCTTAAAGACAGAGATCTGGTTAAGAAACTGTGTTTGAGTGTTGGGTTACTGCAGCCTGGTGATTCAAGGGATGTTGTTGTTGATGTGCTGTATGCATTACTGAAGAGCAGGAAAGAGATGAATTCTGAGGAGATAAGGAGCAAAGTGATTGATTTTAGAAAACAAAGGAATCTGCCAGTATTAGGGGTTGCTTCATCTAATATCAGAAGGCAATTGAAAAGACTGCGTGATGCTTTTATTGTTGAGAAGGTTGTCAATAACTACAGGATTATGGAGAATCTGAGTCTTAATGAGATAATGGAAGAGAAATTAGAGAAGTTTTTGATTCCTTCTGTGATTGGCAGGGTGAAGGATTATTTCAAGGCTGTTGATGAAGAGTTTAATAAATAGATTTTAAATGAGGAAAAAAACAGAAGAGTTTGGAGAGAGCAAGATATTCAAGTATAATAGATTTTATAAGACTAGTTTTGGTGCTGGAGTCATTATTGCAGGGAGTTTTTTAGTTCTGCTGATAATCTCTTTTCTTTTTTTAAAGGATTCTAATCTGTGGCTGTTTAAGAATCTTAATCTATTGATAACTCATTTTACAAAGCATATTGCAGGAGCAAGCCTGCTTGGAGCATTGTATACAACAATGATTGGAGGGTTGTTTTTTCTTTCTGTTCCAATTGAGCTGCTGTTTATAAAATTCTTTAATTCAGGAAAGCCTGTTATGATTATATTGCTGTTTTATTTTATTGGGTTGTTTATTTCTTATTCAATTAATTATTTTATTGGATTAAAGTTATCTGGAGTTTCAAAGAAACTGATATCTCCTAAGAAGTTTTACAAATTAAAAGGCATATTAAACAAATATGGAGCATTAGCGGTTTTTGTGTTCAATGCAGTTCCACTTCCTTCACAGATATTTGCTGCAATATTGGGCGTGTTTAGATACAATAAAACGAGATTTTATGTTTTCTTTTTATTGGGGCAGCTTACTAAATACATTGGAATGATCATAATTTTAAGTTTTTTTTGAAAAGATTTAATAAATAAAAGAAATATAGGTGGGTAATATGAAAAAAATCGAGGTTTTTTCACCAAGAAAGCAGGATATCAATAAGCTGGGCAGCATCAAATCTTTTTTGAGCAGGAAGATTGTGTCTAAGTCAGGAGAGGCTATTGGAAAAGCAAAAGATGTCTTGTTTGACAGCAAAGGAATCAGGGGTGTTAAGGGAAAGGGATTTTATGTTGATAAAAGCTATTTCAAGACGTCTGAAGACAAGATAATGCTTTCGATTGACCCTGTTATTTTGCTTTTGGGAAAAGATGTGTTTGATGCTGATGGAAAAAAGATTGGCAAGGTTGTCAAGGTTGCAAGAACTGGAAATACAAATAATTTCAAGTCAATATTTGTGAAGAGGAAGTTTTATTCAAGAAAAAAAGAGATTTCAAAAGCAGATATAAGTGTTTCAAAAAAGAATATAATATTGAACAAGAAATATGGCTAAACAGACAATAACTTCAGATGATATATTAGGAAAGGATGCGCTTGATCCAGATGGAGAAGTATTGGGAGTAATCACAAAGCTGCATGTTGACAAGATAAACAAGAAGATTGTAGGTATAACAATTGATATGGGGTTTATGAAGCCTGACTTGTTTATTGGCTTGAATTATATAAAGAATTTTGGTGTTGACTCTGTATTTCTGAGCAAGATTCCAACTTCAAAGTATATTGGATTGAATGTCATTGATTCAAATGGAAAATCAGTTGGAAAAGTGAAGAAGGTAATTTCTAAAAGAGGCAAAGTTGATGCGATAATCATCTCAAAAGGTTTGATTTCTATATCTGATATTGAAGAGATTGGTGTTAGTATTGTTTTGAAGCCAAAATATAAGATAAAGGATATATAACATCAGGTTTTTATACTTCTTACACTTATTTTTTATATGAAAGAAAAGAATTTTTATTCTGAAAAGCTGGACAGCCATGAGATAACTCCTCTGCCTGATGATGCTGAAGTTTTTGCTGAAACAGCAGGCTATAAGGTGCTCTCTTCAAAAAAGCAGGAGACTCTAGTTATCCATACACAAGACTATCATGCAGGAGATCTTTATCTGCCTAAGAAGGATCTGGAAGAGCTTTTGAGAAAAATAGAATAAACTTTTTATATCAAGCTTCATTAGTTATCTTTTTAGGATGGTTGTTGATAGTAAAAAAGCGCGCTATATTCTCAAGACATATCTGCCTTATTCTCTTGAAGTAGTATTTAAGGACAAGATTGCAAGAGACAAGCTTTCTGAAAAAGAGAAAAGACTGATACCTCCTGACAGGAAAGCGATAATATTTGAGGAATGCCCATTAGGGGCTATTGTAGGATTGAAATTAGATCTTTACCATAAAGAAATAGAAGAAGCATATTTTATAGAGACAAATCCTTTGCTAATAGCAAACGGAATTTCGCAGTCTGAGCTTGAGGAGTTGATTGAAAAGAAAAGGACAAAAGAGAACTCTCTTGTTATAGTCATTGCACAAGGAAGATATGATTATATGGATGAAGTTTATTATCGATTCAGTATAAAAGATGCTCTATGGTTTGAGAGCAGAAACTCTTAAATAGATTATTTTATTTCTTTATTATATGGTATATGAGCCTAGAGAGGACAGTTTTCTGATACTGAAGGAGATTAAGAATTTTGCTACTGGAAATGTCCTTGATATGGGCACTGGTTCTGGGATTCTTGCTATTGAAGCTGCAAAGACTGCTGAGATTGTGATTGGAGCTGATATCAGCGAGGATGCTTTGAATTATGCAAAGCAGACTCTTAAGATGAAGGGGCTTAGGAATATCAAGTTTGTTAAATCAGATCTGTTTTCTTATTTTAAAAAGAATCCTATGAAGTTTGACTTGATTATATTTAATCCTCCTTATCTGCCAAAGGATATTAGGGAGCCTTTTGAGAGCACTACAGAGACTACTGGCGGAGAGAAGGGCTATGAACTGCTGGAGAAGTTTTTTTCTCAGGTTTCAGACTATCTGATGCCTGACGGGAAGGTGCTGGTGTTGTTCAGCAGCCTTACTGGCAAGGATAAAGTGCATTCTATTATGGAGGAATATGGATTTAATTTCCAGAAACTTTCTGAAGAGCCTTTGTTTGGAGAGGTTTTATTAGTGTATATTGCTGAGAAGAGTGAATTGTTGAGAGAGATGGAGCAGGATGGGTTTACAGATGTCAAAAGATTTGCCAAAGGCCATAGGGGTGTTATATTTATAGGGAAATTTAGCGGGAAAAAGGTTGCTGTCAAAAAACAAAGAGAAGATATTGACGTTACGACAAGTGTGATGAATGAAGCAAGATGGCTTAAATTATTAAATACAAAAGGCATTGGTCCTGAGTTCTTGTTTTCTGATGGTGATTATTTTGCTTATTCTTTTGTTGAAGGTGAGTTTATCCCTGAATTTTTGGAAAAAGCTGGCAAGCAGAGGATTAAGAAAGTGATAAATGATGTGTTTAAGCAGTGTCTTGTTTTGGATAAGATGAAAGTCAATAAAGAAGAGATGCATAATCCTTACAAGCATATTATTGTTGGGAAGAAAACCGTTTTGATTGATTTTGAAAGGACGCATGCTTCTGAAAAACCTAAGAATGTTACGCAGTTCTGCCAGTTTGTAAGTTCTAAAAAAGTAATGCAGATTCTTAAGAGAAAAGGATTTAGTTTTAATAAAGGCGATGTGAATGCTGCTGCGCAGAGATACAAGAAGGATATGAGTAAAGAGAATTTTGAGAAGATTATTCTGTTATTGAAATAATCACGAAGCTTTTTAAAAAAACTTCATTTACAAAACTTATGGCTAGAGAACTTTTTGACTTAGTAAGTGAAGTAGTTATTCCTTGGCTAGTTCATTTTAGCGAGAAAGGGATAACCCCAAAAATAAAGTCAGCAGATTTTTTTGGAGCATTGACAATAGAAGAAGTTGAAGGTCCTAGATTAGGCGAATATCTAAGGCAGGATGTAGATGCAGAACAATTGCAAGAGATATATAATGAACTAGGGTCTAGGGTTGCTTATATATCCAAATATTGTATTGTCCATGGTCATCTGCATACAGAAAATGTAGTTGTTAGGTCAGGAGATAATATGCCTGTGATCATTGACTGGGGCATGGCTTCATATTTAGGTCTGATTTTTGAGGATGAGGATAGATTATCACAAGACAGAAATTCCAATGATTTGTTAGAAGCAACAAAAGAGAGATTAGAAGAAGTTGGAAGAGATAATATCTATCAAAGATTAAAAGACAGCTATGCTGAGAGTTTTAGAAAAGAGATAAATTCTCCATTTGACATTACACCGCGAGAAATACAGCTTAATTCATTGCAAAAGTATGGAATATAAAAAATCTTAAATAATTCTTAATTATTTTATCTTATTATGAAAACATTCCAGCAAAAAGTTCTTGATTTATGCAAGAAAATACCTAAAGGCAGAGTTAGCACTTACAAGATAATTGGCAAGAAACTGGGCGGCAGAGGACAGATTTATAGAGCAGTTGGAGGGGCTTTGCATGACAATAAACTGCCTGTTAAGATTCCATGCCACAGGGTTGTTTGCTCTGATGGTTCTATAGGTGGTTATTCTAGAGGTGTTAGGAAGAAGGTTGAATTGTTGAAGAAAGAAGGTATTATTGTTAAAAATGGAAAAATAAAAGATTTTCAGAAAAATCTATTTTCACTATGACCTTCCTGATCTAAGAATTTAGCTAATCTTTCATAATGATCCTGTCTTTTTTCCATTGTAAACCTATTTTCCAATACTCCTGGATGATATGAAAGGAAACATGGAAAAGTTTCTCCTTCTAGATCATAAAAAATAGTCCTACCGACTACATCATCTAAGTTTTTGGTTACATCTGGAAAAAGAGATTTGTAAACAGGTCTGCCTCCAAGAATAATCTTTTTTGGACGGAAATCAATAATTTCTTGATTCAAATGTTGCAGGCAAGCTTCATATCCTGCTTTTCTTGGCTTTCTTTCTGCTTCTAATAAACACTTGAAAATATTTGTTACATAGATGTCCTCTACATCTAGATAACAAAAATCAAGCGCCCTTCCTATTACTCTGCCTGTTATTGATTCTTTGAATGCTTCGATATAACTTTGACCTAAAATTGTATCATTAGGGGTATGTAAAATCCACATGATCTTTGTTTCATCTGCATTATCTCCTTTAAATCCATATCCTTGTTCAACAATATCAGGATCACACTTCTTAGGACAATTAATTACAAATTCTTCTACCATTTTTAAATTCTAACGAAATCATTACGATTTCGAAGTTAATAAATCTTCGATTTCTTAACCATCAGAACTCTTTTTTTGAAAATTATGCTCAATCGACAAAGCCGTTTGGCATAATAAAACCTTACGGTTTTATTATTTACGTCTTCTCTTAGTCTTCTTGATTTCGCCAGTAAGTTTTAGCTTGTCTAACAGCTCTTTGTATCTGTTTCTGATTGTGACTTCTGTTACTCCAGCAACATCTGCGACTTCTCTTTGTGTACGTTTTTCTCCATTGATTAGGGCTGAAACGTATAAAGCTGCTGCTGCAATCCCTGTTGGGCCTCTTCCGCTGGTTAATTCTGCTTTTTGCGCTAATTCTAATATTTCTATTGATTTTGACTGTGCTTCTGCTGAAAGTTTTAATGCAGAGGCGAATCTGGCAATGTAGTCAGCTGGATTTGATGGAAGAATGTTGATTCCAAGTTCTCTTGTTACAAACCTGTATGTTCTTCCTATCTCTTTTTTCTCTATTCCAGATGCTTCTGACAGCTCATCCAGTGTTCTTGGAACATCATGGCGTCTGCAGGCTGCATATAATGCTCCTGCTACTACTGATTCCATGGATCTTCCTCTTACAAGGCCTCTTTGGACTGCTAATGTGTATATTCTTGCTGATTCTTCTTCTACTGACTTTGGCAGTTTTAAGTATGAAGATACTCTTTTCAGCTCTCCAAGAGCTAGTTTTAAGTTTCTTTCAATAGCTGTTGAGATTCTAGACTGCCATTTTCTTAATCTAAAGAATTTATTCCTGTCTTGAGCTTTTAGTTTGAACAAGTCTCCTGTCTGACCTACTTCTGTTCCTAATCCCTGGTCATATTGAGTATAAGTCATAGGAGCTCCTGTTCTCCTTTTGCTTGTTGAATCAGAATCAAACTCACGCCATTCCTGGCCGTAATCAACCATCTTGTCTTCAATAACCAGACCGCAGTCTTTACAGATGACTTCTCCTTTTTCACGATTCCAGAATAAGTTGATGCTAGTGCATTCAGGACACTTCTTTATCAATTCCGGCATATAAACCCCCCCAGGTTAAGTGGAATGCAAAACTTTTTAATCTCCACTTTTGTGAACTATAAATAGTTGCAAAACTTTATATAGGAATATACGTGTCTTTTTATAAATGTTTCTGTTATTGTAGAATGGTTGCGATAAGCTTTTATGTGTTTCGGTTAAAAATCCCTATTTTTTAGCAACATTTAAATAGGCATTTTATTCATTAATTCTTATGCCGGCGTGGCACAATCTGGTACTGCGTGGGCCTTGAGAGCCCATTTCCTTCGGGATATCTCGGTTCAAATCCGGGCGCCGGCGTTTTTTATTTAAGAAAAGTTTAAATACTCATTATGTCAATATAGGTTTATGACAGAATTAAGATGTCAGGATTGTCAGGCTGTTGTCCAGGAGATAGAAGACGGCACTGAAAATGTGGAATTCTTTACAGATGTGTGCCCTTTTTGCGGTTATGATCCTCGTGTTTAAAAATGGATATTAAATTCTTATTTAGATGGTATGATTTCTGGATTGGATTTTATTGGTGGAAAGAGAAGAAAAGATTGTATTTCTTTCCAATCCCTATGTTTGGAGTAAGAATTCAGTTCTAGATTATCTTGATGCCGCCAACTCTTTTTAGGACATGTAATGCATAGTTCAGCTTTGTCCTGTTGTCAGAATATAAAGTAAATATCGGCTCTCCTTTCTTGACATGGTGCCTTTCATTCTTGTACAGATAGATTCCTGCTTCTTTGTCTCTTGGAGCTCCTGCAATACGCGCCATCTTGTTGATAGCAAAGTTGTTGATGTCTTGTATTGTTCCTGACTTTGGTGCTTTGTAAGTGTAAGAGAATTTTCCCAGGCGCATCTTGTTTGGGTCGATATTTGGATTTCCGCCTTGTGCTTTGATTATCTCTTTCATCTTTTCATAAGCCAATCCTGAATCCAACAGCTGCTTTGCCTTGGCTTTGGCATTCTTTATTCCAGCCATCCTTAAGATAGATGCAGACATCTTCAGGCATTTTATCTCAAGATCCAATGGTCTTTTGATATCTCTTTTAAGAATGTATAAAACATCCCTTGCTTCAAGCACTGGGCCTATTCCATGGCCTATTGGGTGGGTTCCGTTTGTTATCCTTACCTTGACCTGCATTCCAAGTCTTTTTCCTATCTTGACAAACATCCTTTTCAGATGGTTTGCCTCTTTTTCTGTCTTGATTTTTGTATCTTTTCCCAAAGGAACATCAATAAATACATGGGTTGAGCCAACAGCTGCTTTTTTTGCCAATATTGAGGATAATAGCATTGATTCTGGGTCAATGGCTAAAGAATGACGAACTCTAATCATCTTGTCGTCTGCTGCAGCTAGGTCAACTGCTCCTCCCCATACAATGCAGGCATTGGTTTTTTTGACTACTTGCTTGATCTCTTCTATGGATAAAGCAACAGGAGCAAGAACTTCCATTGTATCTGCTGTTCCTGCTGGAGATGTTATGGATCTTGAGGATGTTTTTGGAACTGTCAAGCCAGCTGCTGCAAGCATTGGAACAACAACCATTGTTGTCCTGTTTCCTGGGACGCCTCCTGTGCAGTGCTTGTCTATTATAATCGGCTTGTCGAATTTCAGTCTTCCGCCATGTTCTGCCATTGATTTTGTTAGGGCAACTGTTTCTGATAATTCTGTCTTTCTTATGTAGCTTGCTCCTACATAATAAGCCAGTTCAATGTCTGTTAATCTTCCCTGTACAACATGCTTTACAATTGTGTCAATTTCAGGAGCTGTTAGTCTATGTCCGTCTAGTTTCTTTTTAATTAAAGAAATAGAGACTGGTTTTTCCTGGATATCTATATTGACATAGTCTCCTTGCTTTGCATTTAGCCTATCCAGAACTTCTTCAAAAAAGCCTATCTTGCCAGGCGGCACTGCTTTTTTAGATTCTGCAATGTCAACAACAGCATTGGTGATCTTTTTTCCTTTTCTTATTACTATTCTGTCTTCTGGATATAGATCAAGCTTATGGGCATCTTCTTCATTTAAGATTGCTATAAGAACTCCACCTGTAGCTATGTCCATGTCTTTAACTCTAAGCTTCATTATCTGCCTCTTTTTTTATTTGTTTTTTGAAAGAAAATCAATGAACAAGAAGAATAGAGATAATATTATCGGCCCGATGATTATTCCTATAATGCCAAGCAGCTTTAGTCCTCCTAACAAGCCAATCAAGATTATTGCCGGATGGATCTCTGCTTTATCTCCTATAATCTTTGGTTTTAGGAATGTGTCTATGTAGGATATTATCAATCCTCCTATAGTTATTCCAATCATGTTTATCCAGCTTCCATGAAATGCCTGGATTATTGCAGCAGGAATCCAGATGAGTGCTGCTCCTAGGAATGGAACAAATGCAAGCAGTGCTATTAATATACCCCATGTTACAGGAGAGGCAACTCCAAACAGCTTGAAAGTAAGAGCTCCGATCACTCCCTGGATTATTGCAATGACAAAGAAACCATTGATAATAGCATATATCACTCCATTAACTTGTCCTATCATCTCTTTTTTGTGTTTTTCTTTTAATGGAATCTTCTTTTCTATCTTTTTGACTATATTTGCACCATCTCTCAATAAGAAGAATGTGAAAAAGAATGTAAGTAATATATCCAGAAGCCTTGCAGGGACTGTGAATATGAAGTTAAATATCCCCTCTGTTAGCTGAGAGGATAGTTTGTTGAAGCTGTTTTCAATATAGGCTTTGACTTCTGGCCTGCCGGTTATTTCTTTAAAATATTCTGTTATGCTTGAACCAGCCAGCTTTTGTTTAATCACAACATAACCAATATTTGCCTCTCTTGTCAGCTGGTATAAGGTAAAGCTCACTGGAATTACCAGGAGCAGGATAAGTATTATAGATATGATTAATGCTGAAATATTTTTTCTTTTTGTTTTCCTGGCTAGCCATTTGTAGAATGGATAGAAGATATAAGCAAGGATAAAGCTTGTCAGGATTGGTGTTATGAAAGGCAGCACCAGCACAACAGCCAGAACAACTATCAGGACAAATATAGCTATCAAGAAATACTTATAAGCCTGGGCTTTATTGATTTGATTCACTTATTCAGATAAATTATTTTAGTATATATAAATTTTGCTTTAATAAGAAAGAATGGGCCCTCCCGGACATTCCTCAAAGCTCCGCTTTGAGCAGGATTAAAGCGTAGCTTTAATATTGAACCGGGGATCTTCTCGATTTTGAAATTGCTTTAGTCAACGAGATGTCATAGCCGCTAGACCAAGGGCCCTTAAGAAATTCTGAAGGAAAGATATATATAAAGGTTTCTTTAGGATATCTATATGGAAGAAAAGATCAAGAAAGACATTGAAAAGAAGATTAAAAGATTGATCAAAGCAGGGAAGTCAAAAGAGGCTATGAGGTTCAAGAGTTTTCATGAGAAAGAGGATCTAAGGGATGCTTTTTTCAATAAATTATTTTTTATGAATTACAGTGATAGAAAAAGACTATTTAATGAGGCAAAGGCGATTGCTGACAAGCTGCCAGAGTTAAGAGGTTGGCCAAGTGATAGTAGGAAGTTCTGGGATGTTGAGTCTTATGGCTGGGAAGCAAGGATTCCTTTGAGGATTAGAGAGTTTATCAAGGAAAAGTTGTCTGTGCTGCAAGGAAGGAATTTATCGTTAGGAAGCGGGAATTATCCTTATGTCAGGGGTTCTGTTTTGGTTGATTTTTCAAGGGAGATGCTGAATCAGGCTGATGCTAAAGAGAAGATTGTTCTGGATTTGGATAAGGAGAAACTGCCTTTTGAGGACAAAAGCTTTGATTCTGTCACAATGGTATTTGTAGTTGATTATCTTCGGAATTTGGATATGTTGTTAAAAGAAGTCAAAAGAGTGCTGAAAAAGGATGGGAAGCTGGTTATTGTCAATACTAAAAAGCCGATTGATGATTACTACAGGATACAGGAAGCAAAGCATTATGCTGGCAATGATTTGAAAGGGATTTTAAAGGATTTTAATGTTGAAATACATGAAAAAAGGGTTTTAAACAGGGTTTTGGTGTTTGTTGAAGCTAGTTCTTAAAATGGCGTTATAGAGTCTGAGATGGCTGAATTTTACTATTTGAGGGCTTTGAATTAGAGTGTTTAAGAGCTTCTGTTACTACTATAAAGAGACTATAAACCGAAAGGTTTATAAAGGCATATTTCTCTATATATACTATGACAGACACAATAATTAAAAGAAAAATGGAAAAAAATTATAAGGAAGTTACTGGAAGGAAGATTGCAAAAGGTGTATATTGTATTAAACATTATAATACTCCTGAGATTAGACAGAGAACTATAGAAATTATAGATCCAAGTGAAGAGTACGAGATGGAAATAGCAGGATTAACTTCAGATGAAAAAAGGAATCTTGATAAAGAAATAATTAAATGTGCAAGAGAACTTGGTTTAACAAAGAGAGATGTTATGGAATATGTTCCACTAGGTCTTGAAGAAGCATTAAATACTCTTTATAAGCCAGGAGTTATAGGAGAAGGAGATCTTAGACCTGGATTTAGATGGGAAGGTTTAAACGCGATTAACAGAGTTTTACCTGATTAGACTTAATTCTTTTTTCTTTTTTAAAGAAATCTTTATAAACACTTAATTTATTCTTTAATCTGCGCGAGGGTAGCAAAGTCTGGTCAAATGCGCAGGACTTAAGTAACTTAAGTGTTGAGGCTTCGGCTGATGATATTTTGAGAAATCCTGTGACTTAGTGTCTTCGTGGGTTCAAATCCCATCCCTCGCACTTTTTTTCTTAGAAGAACTTCAAATAGATAAAATACACTGCAATGTGTTTTATTATCAAGCCTATTGTCATGAAGAAGAAAAGCCTGAGGAATTTGTATTTCAATACACCGCTTACAAAGTTGAATATCTGGAATGGGAAAGGCAGGATGTGGGCTGATAGGATTGCAAATACACTATATTTTTCTAATCTGTGTTTTATCTTTTTTCTTGTTCTTTTCTTTATGAATGAGATGAATATGAAGCTGAAGAATCTTCCAATGAAATAATTGATGAACTGGCCTGCTACTATCCCGATTATAACTATTGGGAGCAGTTCATTTACTGCAAAGCCTTCTTTCAGGTAGTTGATATAGAGCAGTTCCAGCGGGACAGGAAGGAAGAATAAGGATGAGCCCATGAAGAGATAGAATATGCCTAGTGTTGTTTTGGCTGTTATCTGGGTGAAAACATGAGAGAATATTGTTGTGACATAAGGAATGCTTTTTATCCAGTTCACTAAAGAGAATCCGTAGAATACATATAATAACTGCACTAGGATCCAGAAAGAGAATCCAGCTAATGCGAAGAAGATTATTGCTACTGTTTTGTTTTTCAAATCTGTTCTTATTTCTTTGATTTTTCTTTTTAATCTTTCTTTGAATGGTTTTTTCTCCATATTTGATGTTATTAAAGAGCTAGTTTAAATTCTTTTTCCTAAAATTTATAAAGAAATTAGTTGTTCTTTTTATTATGCCTCTGTAGCTTAGTGGTAAAGCGTTACCTTGGTAAGGTAGAGATCGCGAGTTCGATTCTCGTCAGAGGCTTTTTTTCTAAAGTTTTAAACAATGGGCTTCTTTCAGAACCCCAAGCATAAACCTTTTTTCTAAAGGTTTAAATACTAGTTCTACCATATATATAGCTATGGTTAGGGGAAAATTAGATAGAAAAGAGAAGTTGATTCTTGCTTCAAGGGATCTGATAGAGGATGCTTTGGATTTGGATAAGAGACTGGCTGGATTGAAGAGCCATCTGAAAGAATTTGAAAGGGATATGGATCCATTCAAAGACAAAGAGCAGAAAAAAGTGCGTGATTTTTAGTACAATGGGCTTCTTTCAGAACCCCAAGCATTAAACTTTTTTCAAAAGTTTAATATCTATGCAGGTTGAGGTGAGCTTTGACATTCTCATGGATGTAATGAGTGTCATCAATTAATTCTCCAACATATTTATCTGAATGCAATTTCTTTATGAATTTATCAACTAATATTAATAAGAAGTAATAATACGGCTTTTTCTCCCATCTGCCTTCCCATTCACTCAAGAGCCATGCATCAAAGAGCATCACAATATTTCCTGAGTGCATCTTTTTCTTTTTCTTGTTTTTGACAACAATCTCTTTCAAGTCTGTGATGGTTATCCTTATCTTGATCATCAGACTATAGACATCTGTCTTGACTTTTATTGGCCTTAATTCCATTGTGAATCTTTTTCCTTCTGGTTTTACTATCTCCTGCCTTCTTTTCTCTGCTTTTGCATAGCCTTTTTCAGCAGTGTATTTGTCAATTGCTTTTAGAAATGCATTTAGGTCAAACACTCCTTCGTAATGAAGTTCAAGTGCGTCTATAATTAATCTGTCTTCTGGCATGCTCGGTCTTCCTCATTATTTATTTTTTTGGCTCGTAAGCCCGGCACCCACTGCGTGGGTTTTTTATACTATTTTATCATATCTATGGATATTTAAAAATTGTTGTATTCTTCCATGAAGCTGGTATAAATCATTAACCAGCCATTTTTCGAATTTCTTGAAATAGCCTCTGAATATGTATTTATCAAATATTGTTCTTAGGAAAAAGAACATTGGTTTTACATCCCATTTGTGCTCATAATCTGATTCTAGGTAAGCGTCAAAGATCATCATTATCCTGCCCTGCTGGAGTTTGAGCTTGACTCCTTTTTTCTCAACATCAACATCATTTATATTAGTGAATTTCATTCTTATTCTTAGGATGTTCTTGAAATAATCAGTTGTCTTTTTCCAAGGCATTAGCTCAATTTCAATGTCTTTTCCTGTTGGCAGGACTTGTTCATAGTTCTTTTTTTCGTATCTGTCGTAGCCTTTTTCATAGAACCAGGCATCGATTGTTCTGTATAATCCGTTTAGATCAAAGATGCCCTCATAGGTTAGTTTTAGCTGGTCAACAACTAGTTTTCTTTCTGCCATACTCGGTTTTCCTCATTATTCATTTTTTTGTTCGTAAACCCGGTACCCACTGCGTGGGTTAGGCTTCACCCATGTATCCTTTGTATTCATATCCTTTTGCCTGCATATCTAGAAATTCTTTAATTGCTGCATGGAGCTTGTTTACTCTGTAGTATAATTCATCTCCGTATACTGTTTCAATGTCTTTTTTTAGGACGTATTTTAAGAAGAAATCCCTTATATTTATGAAGAAAGTGCTTTTTCCAAATCTTGCTTCTGGATCAACTATTACTTTTCCACTAAGGATTATTTGCATTCTTGCGTTTGTTATTGGTTTTTTAACTCCTTTTACCTCAACTTCCATCTCAGTCATATCCCAAAGATGGAAATCCACTTTTATTTCATATTTGATGAATTCTGTAACATCCCTGTCTCCTATGAATGTTATTTCCTGCTCTGCACCAGTAGGAAGGGGAACCTTGTGCTTGTATTTCTTTTCATGAAACCAGTATTTCCTTGCTTTCATCCACTGCACTATAAGATTGTATAATCCGTCAAAATCAAAAGGCCCTTTGTATCTAATTGTAAGAGCAGGTAATCCTAATTTAGTTGGGTATGCCATTTTCCTCTTTTTAACTTAATTATGAGAAATTGTATATAAATGTTATTATTAGAATTGGCATAACTGGTAATTATCTCTGAAAAGAACCTTATCTAATGCTCTATATGGAAGTCTTACTGCTTTTCCAACTAAATCAGAAAGTTTTCCTCCTGTTTTGATTTCAACTGCAGTGTATGTTCCTGTTAATGCTAATACTGCAAGTCTTTTAAGATCGCATTGGTTTTCTTGCAGCATGTTGCCAAGCTCACAGCAGCCATAAGCTGCGATGCCTAATTTAGCCGTTATATCCCCTGCATGATATAGCAACCTGTCTGCAATACTTCTTGATATTTGTGTAAATGTTAGGTCTTCCATATGTTTTCTTAGACCTAGTGCCTTATAAAACTTATGGTATTTTAGAATTAAAAGAAAATAAAAAATTAATAACTCAAATTTGCTTAGCAAATTTGAGGGATTGAGTTTCTCAATAAGTTATCAGCACTTCAACATCCTTTCCAAAGAATTTCTTCAGGTCATCAAAGATTGGCTGCTTGATGAATACTCTTGGCGGGATGTCTGTCTTGGCCAGTGCTTTTTCCAGCTCTTCTAAAGAGGATTCTTTTGGGGCTCCTAGGCTGCCGTCTGGTTTGATCGGAGCTTTGGAGATTGCTTTTTCCTCTGCATCGATGTCATGAATCAGGAATGCTTCTTTTTCAAGCAGGATGACTTCTCCGATTGTCTCTCCGTGCTTGACCCTGATTCTTGTCTTCTCTAATTCACGGCCTCTTTTTCTCTGGAGATATTCAACCATGTGCTTGATAAGCTCTCTTGAGGATTTCTGGACTTTTTCAACTTCATGTTTTGTCAGTTTTTTTGCATCATAGTCTTTTTTAGCCTGAACAATATCCTGCAATATCCTTAGGTATTTGTCAGGGACCCTTCCAAGATCTACTAAAGCATCTTTGAACATTGTTGCAACGTTTTCATCGCTGAATTTTTCAATGCCTTCAAACCTTAGAACATCTCTTATCAATGAAACAATAGAATCATAGATATGAACCATTGACTCTTCTTCTTTCATCTTTTCAATCTGAGTGAACAGTCTTCTGATTCTTTTCAGGAATTTCTCTGCATTGCTTAGCAATTCATCTAATTCTTTTCCTGTGAGCTCTTTTTTCTCTCCGTATTCAATTGATTTCCTGATATCATATGTATTTTGAAGGATGTCTACGAATCTTGGCTCTAGTAATTTTTCTTTTTTGACAAATATGTCTTTCAAGACAGCTGGTGTCTCTTTTGGTGTTGGAGGAGGAAGGCCGTACAGCATGATAGCTGCCTGAGACGGCGTAAGAATAGCATAGTAGATGTCTTCCATTCCAATGTCTTTTATCTTGTCTTTTGCTCTTTTCAATACCTGGTCTCCAGAGCCCATGAACATGTCAATGGATTCTGAGGACGGGCGGATCTTTCCCATCTTTAACAGGGATTTCCAAGCCATGAAGATTCCTCTGTCATAGAATGGAACTCCGTCCCTTAGGAAAGTTAAGATAACTGGGTTTGCTTCTTTTAATGAATCCCAGAAGTCTGTTAATATGTATACCTGGACATGAAGTTTTCCTTTTACTCCTGTTATCTCTCCTGCTTCAATACCCATTCCAATGATTATTGCCCTTAGCTTGTCTTTCAGCTCTGCTCTTGTCATCTTCTTTACATCTGTGTCGTCTATAACAACATAAACATCAATATCATTTGGATTTGGCTTGCCCTGGACAACTGAGCCAGCAAGGACATAGCTGACAATGTATTTTTCAAATTTCTTCAGGATCATCTGCTTATGGATTTCTGCTAATTTGATTGTAGAAAGCATTCCTCCATCATAGATTGGAGCTCCTAATGCTATCAATTGCAGTAATTCATATTTTCCATCATAGCAGTTCTGCCATAATTCTGAAAGCAATATTGTGTCTGGCTTTATCTTTTCATCAACTTCTTTTGCCATTGATTCAATGATAGTTGAGAGCTTTTCCTTTAGCTCTGCTTTAGTCATCTTTGTAGGTTCAGAATCATCAATCAGAACCAGAACTCTGATAGCATTTTTATCAACTTTCTTTTCCTCTTTTGCTTCTTTTTGAGGTCTTGGAGGCGGTAAGAGAGCAACACCCATTATATATTTTTCAAATTTTTCAACTATCTTTTTTGAGAATTTATCCAGCTTTGTCTTTATTGCTTTTAGCTTTTTTTCCATTTCTTTTGGTATTTTTGGAGCACCTTCTTTAGGTGTTTCTTCTTCTTTAGCCTTTGGAGCTGCTTTTTTTGGTGATTTTGATTGTTTTTTTGCCATTTTGACCTCCCTAATATGACTTTTCTGTCACTATAGTATTTATAAGCTTTGCTATTTTAAAAGAACTAGTGTATTATAGTATATAGTTCTGGGACAAAAATGTCATAAAATTGGTGTTTTAATAGTAACTAAGTAGTAGTTAAAAAAGCGCAAGGTTTATAAAGGCTGAAACATATGAATTCTAAGTAGGATATTCTAGAAAATGACAGAAGCAGAAGATAAAGGAAAGGAAAAGGAAAAGATTCCTAAGGAAGAAATAGTTTTAAGCCATGAGGACGATCTTCTTGATAGCAAAGATCTTGACAGCAAAGACATCAGAGATATCAGAGGCATAGATGTTGAGGGAATTAAAAAAAAGTCTTTTATAGAGCCTATTGTTGAAAAACCAGGTGAATCTGCTGTGAAGCAGGATGAAGGGTCTGCTGAAGATGAAGAAAAAGAGCTGAAGCCATTTGTTTTTGACGGGGATGAAGAGATGGCTGCAGAATTAGATAAAGTAAGGAGAAAAAATGAAGATCTTGAAGCTAAAAATGAAGAGTTTACAAATGAGAATAAGCAACTTCAGGAGAAAATTGATGAGCAAATAAATCTTAATGAAAGACAGGCAAAGGATTTTAGTGCAAAGCATCTAGAATTTGAGACAGAGGGAAGTAATCTTCAAAAAAAGATAGATGAACTTGATTTTGATCTGGGTACTTCAAAGAGGCTATATGAAAGGACGACAGAAGATTTTAAAAAATACAAATCTGATGCAATGACAAAAGAAAGAGCAACTAAACAAGCTCTTGAAGAAAAAGAAAAAAAAGTTGAAGAATTAGAAAGAAGCTTAGCTCAAAAAGAGAATGAATTAAATCAAAAACAAGCAGAAGCTGAGAAATCTGAAGAAAGCCAGGAAGAATTAGATAAACTACAACAACAAGTAAATTCACTATTACAAGAAAAAGAAGATTTAATTAAAGAGGCAGATGGTTATAAAAATTATGCTAATACTCTAGAAGATGCTATTAAAGAACAACAGCCGGAAATTGATTCTTTTAAAGAAGATTTTACAAAATTAAGGCAAGATAAAGGCGGTTTGCAAACAAAAATTAATGATGCTTACAAAGAGCTTGAGGAATTGAAGAATGCTAAAAAAGTAGTTGAAAAAGAATATGCTGAGCTTAAACAGAGTTCTGAGCAAGAATCCCAGAAAATAGCAGAAACAATTGGTAAGAAGAGTGAAGAGATTAAGAATTTACAAGAGAGAATTTCTACATTTGACCAAGAAAAAATAGCATTAGAGCAAAGCAATGAAGAGTTACAGAGAAGAGTTGATAAAGAAGCTGCAATAGCAGAGAGACTAAATAATGAAAATCAAGGAATACTAAAAGAGCTTGGCAGAACTAATAAAGACATGCAAGAGCTTCGCGAGACTTATGCAAAGTATAGAAAAGGGGTCGAGCCAAGAATAGCTGGATTAGCAGCAGATATTAACAATAAGAATAAGGAGATTAACATCTTAGAGCAAAAGATTGAAGAGAAAGAAAAAGAAGTTAAACTAGAGAAAGAAAAGATATCGATTAAAGAATCTGCCAGAGGGGATGTCAATAAAAAGATTGATCAGTTTATCAATAAAAAGAATAAGGAGATTGAAGAATTAGAGGATATTCTTGCACATAAGATAAAAGATATTGACTTTTTGCATGGAAGGGTTGACTACTTTAAAGAAAAAGCCAAAGCAGGAGATGTAACCAAGATTGATGCTCCATTTAAAGGGCAGAGAACAAGACTGGCAAGAGAGCTGTCTGTTACACAACCATTCTCAAAGATATTTAAGCCGTTATTGGACAAATATTATGATCAGGCTAATTTGCTTGAAGTGTTTAGAGCAGCTAGAAGCAATCTAAACGGTATTTTATCAAAATATAATGTTAAGAATCTATTTACAAGAGCAGGATTAAAAGGAGAAATAGAAGAAAGATTCCTGGATGATATTAAAGTAAAGAGGATTGAGGATATTCTGGAAACAGGCAAGGAAAAAGAAGCAAAACTAGCTGGAATGAGTGTTTATGATGCTCTTAAAAAATATGCTAAAGATATACTCAACAAAGAGAACTTCAGCAAAAAAACAACAACTCAAATGCTAGTAGAAAAAGGAGGAAAATTAGTAGAGTACAAAGATGTTCAAGAAGCTAAGATTGAATCTCTTATAACAGAAGCTGTTGACAGAGCAATTGATGTTACATACTGCAGGGAAGTCAGAAAAGCTGAAGCAAGGAATTTGAATTTTATTGATATTCAGAAAGGACTGGTTAAGTCTGCTGAAGGGTATAATGTTGTTATTAAAGATAATGAGGAATTAAGTGATAAACTTGATACTGCTCAAGAAAATGCTAATGCCTATGAACAATTATATAACAATGAAGCTACGGAAAATGAGGAATTAAGAGAAGTTTGTGCTAATCTTAATAAGGAGAGAGATGAGTATAAAAATAAATTAAAAGAAGCTAAGCAAGAGATACTTAGACGGGTAGATGAATGCAATAAAGTTGAAGATGCATATACTAAAAAATGTGTTGAAGCATCTCAGATGGAAAGAGATCTTATAGCTTATGATGAAGAAAATGAAGAATTGAGAGAAAGAGTAAAAACTGCTGAAGAGAATTATGAAAGAGCTAAAGCTAAATTAGAAGGATATAAACTGCCTGAAGAAAGAGGAAAAAAGATTGAAGAAGCAAGGAAAAAGGCATATAAAGGTAAGACTATGGAAGAGGTTATTGCAGAGCAGAAAAGGATTGAGGAAGGAGACTCTGAAGGCCTGTTGTCTGCAAAAGTAGGGGAAAAAATTGCTAGACTAAAAGAGAGGGCAGATGCAGAGCAGGTTGAATCAGAACAAGAAGAAGATTTGGATAAATATTTGCTGCCAGCAGAAAGATGGGAAAGGATTGAAAGAAAAAGGAAAGAAGCATATAGAGAAGAAGCTGCAGAGGAGTCTGTGGAAGAACTTGCTGTATCTTCTGATTAATAAACGCAAAATTTAAAAACATATTCTACAATTGGTGTTAATATGGCAAAGAAAAAAGACAAATCTGTTGAAGAGATACTTGCAGAGCATCATGGGATGCATGGGAAGCCTTTTGATGACAGGATGAAGAAATTTGAAGAGTTTCATGATCCTGATAAAGGGCACCAATTGAGATTTGCCCAGCATGCTACATATGTTGTTATGGGAAAGCCTTCTGATAGAAAGAATTATCCAGGAGCTCATGAGGAATCTTATAAAGTTCTTGACAAATCTGCTGAAAATGATACTGATAAGATAGATGATATTGAGAAAATAACAGAAATATTAGAGAAATATGTTGATACTTTCTTAGAAAAAGTGCATGGAAAAGAATTTAAGGAGATGATTGCTGCTGCTGAAGAAGATGGATTAAGCAAAGAAGAAATAAGGGAGATGAAGGGGCAAGAATTCCAGAGGTATCATAGAGGCGAGAAAGCAGGGGAAACTATTGAGAATATACTTGATGAGAAGTATATCAAGAAACTGAAAGGAAAAAAGAAGATGGAATTAATTGAAGAGCTAAAAGAAATTGCTGCAAACAGCCAGAAGATGTATGCAATGTATTTGATTCACAAAGCAGGTGAACATTTGATAGAACCTACTGATAAATTTAATCTGCATAAGTATACAACACCAATCTTTGAGAAAGCTGGATTTGAACATGAAGATTCTCCTTTAACAAGGTCTCCATTTGATGTAGCTAATGATTATGCTGCATTTATAAGGGGATTTGATATGTCTCAAATAGGATATAAGAGAAGAAAAGTCAAAACAGGGCCTAAGAAAGGACGAATTGACTTTACTCCTGCTGCAAAGAAGTATAGAAAAGCTAGCGGATTCTAAACCATAACGCTTTTAAACTAGTTCTTGTTTTTATTTTATATGAAACAAATTGATACGCGAAAATTAGAAATTTTCGGTATCTCTAATTTTCCCGAGGTTAAATCAAAATGAAAATTATAGATAAAGGAGCAGAGGCAACAATATCTGCTGATGAGAATGTTGTTCTTAAAGACAGGGTTGCAAAAGGATATAGACTGAAAGAGATAGATGATAAACTGCGTAAGTTCAGGACCAGAAGAGAGGCAAAAGTGTTGAACAAGCTAGAGTCTATTGATTTTCCTGCTCCTAGACTGCATGCAATGTGTGATAATTTGATGCAGTTAAGGATGGATATGGTCAATGGGAATAAGCTAAGGGATGTTCTGTATAAAGAACCTCTTGCACTTTCTGAGGAAGTCGGCAAGAAGATAGGGATTTTGCATAAAAACAACATCATTCATGGTGATTTGACTACATCAAATATGATTTTGGATGCTCGTCCGTCAGAGACGTCCGGCATCTCTGGGAGAGATAATGAGATTAAGTTTATAGATTTTGGATTAAGCTTTTTTTCTACAAAAGAAGAAGATAAGGCAGTTGATCTGCATCTTTTGAGGCAGGCACTTGAAAGCAAGCATTATGATATTTGGGAGAAGTGTTTTGAAGCTGCTCTTCGAGGATATAAGGAAAGTTATCCTGAGCATTCTGTTGTTCTTGACAGATTAAAGCAGGTTGAGAATAGGGGAAGGAATAAAGGTAAGTTTTAGTAATTTATTTTTCATTATTGCCATAATCTACTAACATACTTATAGCATCATAACCTACTAAGCTAGATAATGGCCTAAATTTTTCACAAAGATATTTTGTTTTTGGAAAATAATCTAATGTTTTTCTATTAAATGTTTTTGTCTTTGATTCTTCTAGGATTCCACACTCAGTTAAGTTCTTAAGCATTGCACGAACATTTAATGTTTTTGAAGGTTTTATTCCTCTTTTTTCCAATATTTTTCTTGTTAAATTATCTGCTTCTTTTACTGTGAGATTGCCATTAGAGAATGCAGTCATAAGTGCTGCATAATTTCTTAATGAGTCTTTTCTAGGCCTTTCAATAAACTCACCTGGATTAGGAAGCAAAACACCATATTCTCTTGACGTCTTTGCTGTTGCATAATATTGAGCATCTACATCTTCCTGGCCAAATAGAAGATCTGGTTGATGGATTTTTCTAACTGATTTAACAATAACTTTGCTAAGTGCTATATCAAGCGTATTTTCTTCAAGAGTGATGTCAGTTCTTACACCAATCTTATACAGAAGATAATCTACTTGTGATGTGCATAATTCTTTTTGAATTTGATATTTAAAATCTTTTTTAGATTTAGCTGATGCATTAAAAGTGTATTGAACAAGGCCGTTTCTTTCCACTTTTTTGTATTTTCCAAGACCCTGGTTTCTGTATTCACCAAGAACTTTTCTAATATGTTTGATCATATCATCTTCAATAGGGCCCAGTTCTTTTTTCTCTGCAGAAATAGGAAGTACAAGATTGATTGTTTTCCCGGCATCATTCACTGTCATTAAATAAGGAATTTTCTGTTCACGACCCAAACTAGATCTGATTACATTTAACATCTTTTGGGCATTTTCATAAGAGGCTTTTAATTCTTTTTCTTTATTAAGAATCTCATCTAAATCACTCAGATCTATATCTACTTTGACATGCTTGAATTTCTTCTGCCGCATCTCTTCTGCAAATTTCTTTTCTTTTTCTGCTTCTGCAGATATTTTCTTTATTTGTTTATACTCTCCTGTCTCTTCTAATGGTTTTCTTACAAGTTTTATTGCGCTATCTACTTCTTCAGGATTTATACCTAAATTTGCAAGGAAATCTTCATATGAAACTGAAATTTTCTCTATTGCAGGAACATAGACTTCTTTCATTAGTAAAACAAAAAGATCATCAATAGCCAGGCTGTCTGCTTTTTCTTTTATCCCGATAAGGCCTGAAACTTTTTCAATATCAGCTTCTAGTTTAGACTGCTTATCCAACAGTTCCAGATACTCTGTCTCTGTTGCATCCTTGTCCTGCTTTACTGCTTCCAGCTCTCCTCCAATTTTCCCTGTTTTTTGATTCAATGACTCTATTGTTGATATGTATACTTTATTTTCTTCTTCTAATTCAATTATTCTTTGGTAACTTTCTGCTTGTGCTTTTTCTAATTGACCTATTCTTTTCTTTAGGCCTGTTGATTCTTGAGAAGAAGAAGTTTTTGATTTCTTTGGAGGAGTGTAAAGCGATTTAAATTCTGCTGAACTATCCCTTTCTAAGGTGTTCTTTTGAACCTGTTTTAATACTTGTGGAACAAAATTGCTTTGTGCATCTCCTTTAAGAGTAAGTTTTTTTTCTTTTAAATTTGCTTGAATAGAAAAATCTTCATAGCATAAGCCTCTAAGCCACTTATTCAGACTGTTTTTTATTTTCTTTGTTTGTCCTTTTTCACCAGATAATCTTATCTCTAATAAATCTTCTGCCATTATTTAAAAGTCTAATAGGAATCAATTTATAAAGCTTCGGCATTTTTGAATATATATAAAGTATATAGTTCTTGCAAAAGCTTTAAAAATAACAGAGTCTTATTTTTCTATTGTGGGGGAATTTATTTAAATGTCTGAAATACAAGATACATCTAGAAAAGAAACTATTACTCTTGATAGCTTAGTAGAGAAGGCTATTTCTTATAGATTTCTATTTAATGATTATGAAGAGTTGCAGGTATATTCAAGATATCTGTGCAGAATATTAGAAAAAGAGCCAAAAATTAAGGATTCTCTTGATGGTGATGAAGTTAAAAGAGATAAATTTTTGACTGTTAAATCCATTATTGAAAGGTTTATTAATAGACAGAATATACATGAATTAAAGGAAGAGATAGAATTTGAACAAGGCATTGATCTTAAAGAAAGGGTGGAAGATAAGATTCTACATATTTATGGAGATTCTGCGTCATCTACACCTCTCCTTATAGAGAAGATTAAACAAGATGAGTCTCTTAGAGAATTCTTAATTAGAGGCAAGATTATTGCATCAAAATTTAATGAGTTCTATAAAAAACTAGGGAATGCAATTGGAAGAAGAAGAAAATTTTCCAAGTATGTCGAAGGCGCGCCTCAATATGATCCTCCAGGAAGGTCAAAAGCTAAGAATGCTAAGGATCTTAATAAAGAAATTCCAAATCGTCTTAATTTTAGAGATAATGTTAGGGATATTGTAGATTCAATTCACGGCTCGGATGTTTCCATACCCGTGCTTATTTATATAAAGCTTAGTGAAGATAGTGTTATTAAAAATTATATTAATAACGGCAATATCAAGAGTAAATATATTGACTTGTTTAATGTTCGTACAACTTACTTATTAGGGACAGAGGAATATGAAAACCTGTTTTTTGATGAGAAGGAAACATCATATGAAACCAAAAGAATATTTAAGAAGAGACTGGAGGATGCTAAAGACTTCATAAGCAAATATCTATATGATAGATGGTTGATTGACCGTGTGAATCATAAAGAAATAGTTGATTATCTGGCTGAGGAGTTCTCAAAGAGCGAGGAGTTTGGAGACAAAATAAGAAAAGGGAGATTTCTTATTCTAGATGATGAAACCTGCAAGAAACTTGAAGAAAGATTAAATGAAGTAGCAGATGTTATAGGGCCGTATAGATTAATGGAGATTGCCCGGAGTCAACCTCCTCTTTCTGCAGAACTTGATAGGATATATGCCAAGAGAAATAAGATAGAACTGGAAGAAGATAATAGAAGAGAGGATGAAGTCGAGATAAAGAAGCCAGAAAAAATTGATTTTGATGAATGCTATAAAATTTTTAAGGATGGATTTTCTGTTAAGAAGTTGGAATGGGGTGAAGATTCTCTTAATAGATTAACAAATTATTGTGTAAATAATAAAACTAAAGAAGATGTTTATGCACTTAGAGATAGAATTGTTAAATCAGGGCTTATTGCTGAGGATGATGCTATTGAAATGGTTAAAAAACAAACTGGCAAAGTGAGCTATAAATTAGTGAAAGAGCTTGTTTCAGAGTATCTTGTTAGATTTAGCGGAGTTAACATGATGAAGGCTTATGAAGTTAGTTATGTTGTGGGTAAAATCAAGAACAGGCCAAGCAGAAGGCAGAAAGTTGTTAAAGAAATTCAAAATAAATCTGTTAAAAAAATAGACAGGCCTGTTAGATATGGACAGGGATATGATCCTTCTGAAGAAGGGATGGGTGAGACTGAAGATGAAGGATTAGTTGAAAAGATAGTTGAAGATAATCATCCTGATTCTGATGAAAGTTCAGTTGCGGAATATATAGAAAAAATAAAATCCAGAAAAGGCAGACAAAAAAAGATAAAACCAAAAACAATTATGCAGTTGACATATAATAAGATGGAAACAGAGTATATTGAAACTGGCGGAAAAATGAGTCCAGAAGCATTTGTGAAGATACGTTCAGATGCACAAATAATGGAGAAAGGCATTAAAAAGGCATTAGCAGTAAAAGGACTTATGTTAAGCAGCGGAAAGCCTGGACTTAGGGAGGCAGAGCTTTCGGATTTTATTGGTAATTATTTAGAAAAACATTATTTTGGATAAAATGAGAAGACTAACCACAATTCTAACTTTGTTGTTTACATTATATACAGGATGCAAGACTGTTGATGAAGTCAAGCCTATAGAGAAAAAACCTGTTGTTGAGGAAAGCTTAGAAAACAAAATACGCGAATCTGATTCTTTGGTTACAAAAGAAGAGATAAAGAAATATGGGAAATATTTTCTTGTTTTTGTAATGAACAAGCAAGGAGAGTTTGAAAAAAAGCATTATAATATTAAAAATCTTGATGAATTGGTTATTGAGAAAGGAAAGAGATATGTATTTACACCTAACAGAGCTCATATTTTTCAGGACTTTAAGGTATATAATCCTGCACCAAAGGAGATTCTAAAAGATAGTTTAGTGGATATAGCTACTTTTATGGTTTATGAAGAAAAAGGATTTACTCCTGAAGTAGTGCATAAATCACAGATTAAATCACTGCTTCAATTCCATATATATGCTTTATCAAATTTTGAAAAGCGCAAAAAGGAAAAACCACATATTAATGCTTATTCTCTAGTATGCGGATCTACTCAAAAAGGTAATAAATTGATTTTCTTTTACAGCACTATCTTCTATTATGAGCATATAAAAAAAGAACAAAAGATTAAAAAACCAGATAAAATAAAGCATATTACCAGTTAAATAAGCTTTTTCTGATTATTAAAATCGATACATTTATATATTTATTATACATACTAGTGTGTATGTTTAATGAAAAAGATGCTGTAAGATTAAATAAATTGTTTGATAAGGGTTTAGTCAGGAATAAAGGTAGTTTAAGCTTTGCTGTATCTTCTATAAAGAATAAAAGTTCATTAGAACAATTAGCTTATCTTGTTCGAGCAATTGTTCTTGATCATGTTTTTGAAGATGGAAACAAGAGAACAGCTGCTGTGCTTATTGCAGCTTATTTTACTGAGTTTGAGATTGGTTTTGATCAGGATAAGGTAAACAAATTAGTGCTGGATATTGCGTCTAAGAATCTTAAAGATATTGCCCAGATCAGGAGGATGATTAAGAATGCTATCAGGTGAAAGATTAATGAGAAATGCAAGGAAGGCGATTATGCTTTATCCTGAGATGTTTGATGCTCTGGAAGAATATGATAGGACTCACAGGCTTAAGAAGATTAATTACAAGGAAAGGGCTAATTTTACTATTGATAGCAGTTTACTTCATCGATTTAGGGAGTATTGCAGGAAGAAAGGTATGAAGATGAGCTCTAAAGTAGAGCAATATATGGAAAAAGAGCTTGAAAAAGGCTAAAATTAGGGTTTTCTGATTCTTAAAATCGATACATTTATATATAAGTAATTACAATTACATTACTATGGTAATGGAAACTATGCAAATAAGGCTAACTGCAGGGTTAGTGGAAGAGATAAAAAAGCTTGTAAATAAGGGTATTTACCCTAATTCTTCTGAATGTGTAAGAGATGCTGTTAGAAGGCTTATAACAGGGGCTGGAGGCAGGATGGAAGTGCCTGAAGCTCAGAAGATAGTTGAGAAAGTAGTGAAAGAGGTCAAAGAGCAGTTCCAGAAGCCGACTGGAACAGCGGATTTTTATGCTTCAGAGATGGGTGTCAGGAACAAGATATTTGCCAAATTAAGGCAGAGTGCTAAGAAATTTGGGTTTAATGAGGTTGAAACACCTGCTTTTGAAGGCCTTGATCTGCTTACTAAGAAGTCAGGACAGGAGATCCTTGGCCAGATATTTACTTTAGAGCAAAAAGGAGATGAAAAGTTTGGATTAAGATTTGATCTTACTGTTCCTATTACAAGAATGTTTTTAGAAAAGCAGAAAGAACTTCCAAAGCCTGTAAAATGGTTTGGATTAAGCAGAATGTGGAGATATGAAAGGCCTCAGGCAGGAAGGCTTAGGGAGTTTTATCAATTATCTGTTGAATTGTTTGGCTGTGATAAGGCTGATGCTGATGCTGAGATTATTAATCTGGCTGTTGAATGTTTGAAAAGTTTGGGTTTGACGTCAAAGGATTTTTTTGTTAAAGTAAATAACAGGAAATTACTGCAAGGGTTGTTGTTGGGTGTTGTTAAGGAAGAGCAGTTGGAAGATGTTGTAAGGATTATAGATAAATCAAATAAGATATCTACTGAAGAATTTGAAAAAGAGCTGAAGAATCTGAAGATTGATGTCAGCGGGATAAAGAAGATCTTGAAGTGCAAGAGTGTTGATGATGTTGAGAAATTAAAGCTGAATAAATTAGCTAAAGAAGGGCTTAATGAATTGAAAGCAGTTATGGAATTATTAGACAAGAGATTTGTTGTGTTTGATATCTCTGTTGCTAGAGGCTTGGCATATTATACTGGAACAGTGTTTGAGATATATGATAAAGAAGAGAAGTTTAGGGCAATTGCTGGAGGAGGAAGGTATGATAATCTGGTCGAGCTTTATGGAGGGGCTAAGACAGCTGCAACTGGTTTTGGAATGGGATACAGCACTCTAAGTTTGTTATTAAAAGAAAAAGATTTGGTTCCTGATCCTGGTTTGGGTGTTGATTATTTTGCTGTTATAATCGGAGATGTTAAGGAAGAAGCAATCAAGATTATCAAGAATCTAAGAAAAAAGTATTCTGTTGATTATGATTTAAGTGCAAGGAACATCAAGAATCAGATGAGTTATGCTAGTTCTATGAATGCAAAAAAGGTTGTGTTCATTGGAGAAGATGAGATCAAATCCGGGATGCTGACTGTAAAAGACATGAAAACAGGCAAGCAGGACAAGATAAGCATTGATATTCTTTAATCGTAAAATTTATATAAGATATATGTTCTATATACCGAAGAGGGAGTAGTATGGTAAAAACTGAAGAAAATGTTCTTGAATTAAATATAAGGGATAATTTTCCTGCTGCAGCAATACATGCTGCTGACTTCCTAGTTGATCAAAATATTAGGGATATAGAGCCTGCTGATTATGTAAGGGAGGTTGTTAGGGAATATGAGAGAGCATTTTTCAATGGTAAAGAATTAACTGATCAGAAAATATCTTATCTAGAAGGATTAGCAGGAAAATTAGGAATATCTTTCCAGGAATTAATAAGCGAAAGTGTAGGAAACCTTTGCGGCATTGACTGTGTTTTTGATGATGAGAATGACAGCGGTTTATTCTATATGGGTTCTTATGATTAAGCTTTAGTAAGAATCTCACAGCCTTCTTTGGTTACTAAAACAGTATGTTCTGCCTGGGATACTAATCCGTGGTTTTTATCTATTAAAGGAGGATATTCTCTTAAGATTTCTAACTGTTTAAGATCTCTTAATGCTAAACTTGTTTTTGCAAAGCCAAATTTGTGTGTAAGCCATCTTTTGCAAAAAGGCAAGCCATTGTAGCTGTCTATCTCTTTTAGAATTTTTCTTGTGATAATATTTCTTGTTGGTTTTTTTCCTGCTAATGAGAAGACAGTTGGATTGCCGCTTTCATAAACAATGCCAGCTCCTTTTGATGCAAATGGTTCTATTGCAACTATCATTCCTTCTTCTAATTTTGTTGTATCGCCATTATCATAATTAGGTATTGTTGGCTTGGTGTGGATGTTGTATTCATCTAAACCATGTCCAGACAGGTTTCTTACAGGAGCAAAGCCGTATTTTTGGATTGTCTCCTGGATTGTTTTTCCTATCTCTGCTAATGTTATTCCAGGTTTTATTATTTTTATTGCATTATCTAGTGCTTCTCTTGAAGCTTTTACTAAATCTTGGTTATTTTTGGATAAATCAATTGTTGCAGCATTATCTCCAATATATCCTTTGATATGGACTCCGATGTCAATGCAGACAACTTGGTCTTTTAAAACAGTTGTGTCATCTTCATCAGGGCAGAAGTGGGCAGCTGTATCGTTTAAGCTGATTTGAACAGGGAATGCCGGCTTAGCTCCTAGGTCTTGAATCTTTTTTTCTGTTTTTTCACAGATTTCTAAAAGAGTTGTGTCTGGAACTATTAATGTTAATGCGTATTCTAATGCTTGTGCTGCAATCTTGCATGCTTTTTTTTGCTCTTCTTCCATAGTTCTTAAGAAAAATAGTATGTATTTAAACCTTTTCTTGATCTTTTAGCGGACGAGCAAGGGCTAAGGTTCTTTTATTGAAATTTGGATAATATTTTTCTAGGATTTGTTCTATACTTAGTTTTTCTTCAGGGTTACAATCTTGTTTACCATATCTGCATGCAGGGCAGAGTATTTCTTGGTCTTTATCTTGGTCTTTAATCTCAAGAATTTCATATGGCAATTCTTCAAATTCAGGAAAATTTGTTATACCTGTATTTTTTCTGATTTTTCCGTTTTTTAATACTTCATAAATAAGATATGTGTGGCCTTTTTTGTATGGTGGCCTGTATCCTGCACAAGGATATAGTTTAAGTGATACTGGGGTATATCCTCTCAATGCTATAATTATTTCCCTTAGTTTTTTGAACACCATTTTAATGCCAGTTTGCACATATCCATCTTTGTTCTCGGCTATATATCCTTTGAAGTGCTTTGCCAATTCTTTTATTTACTAGAAGCGCATCTTCAGTGTTAATTGCTCTCTCTAGTCTGTTTTTGTATTCAGGATATTGAGTGAATGTTTCTTTTACTGTCTCTAAAGCAGAGCCCATAGCACCATACTGCTTGTGTTCTAGTAAATCATCCAGAAGGTTTATTAGGTTTTCTTCATTCTCTTTTTTGAAGGGGGTTTCTTTGATTTTCATTTTTTCCTCCATTTTAATACTTTAAAGTAGTATATTACTAATATATAAAGGTTACTATAATTACTACTTATTGGTAGCATCAATAAAGAATTCCTACTACAACACCAGTTATCTGGTTGAATCTGACTTTTTCCGGGTCTGCTGCTTTGTTGTTATCGCCTTTTGTTATGAAGTAAATTCCTTTGTCATCAACATTGATGTCAATGATCCGGTGTATGATTACAGCATCCAGTTTGTCTGATTTGTATGAGATTATATCTCCTTTGCTTAGTTGAGAAGGTTTTTCTGGGATGAGCTTTATTGCATGGGATGATTCGTCAATAACAGGATCCATTGAGTTGGTGTTTGTGAATTTTGCCCATGTTGCATTGCTTATTACTATTGTTACTGAACTGTCTCTTATTTTAACCTGGTTTTCTTTTACCCAGTCGCTTGGAGATTTTACTTCATTTGATGATAAAGAGAAAGGAGATTCTTTGTTTAAATCAGTAATAAATGAATAGATATCATTTGAGAACCAGCCTATAATAAACATAACCAATACAATTAAAATATATTTAGAGTCCCCTTTCTGCATGTTAACACCTTATTTAGTACACTATCACAGAACTCTTTTTTAATGTATAATAGAATAGGATTTAAAAAGGTTATGGGTTGATTTTCTTATGTCGCCCGCTTTGTGTTCTGTACTCTACTTTGATTTTCTTTTTTTCTGGATCTGGGATTTCTTTAATCTTCGCTCCCATTACAGTAACCTCTGCTAAGGTTATAACTCCTTTTGGGACTTTTTTAATTCCAAGCTTCTCAAGTTTAGCACAATATCTCTTCCATTCTATTTTGTAAGTAGCAAGCCAGTCTCCGTCATTTCCATTTGATTTAATACGCGCATAATAATATGCTTTTGACTCTGGAACTATGAATTCTTTTTCCTGGGTATCTTCTACTTTTTTAGGATCTGGCGGAACAATTTTTTTAAGGAATCTTATTCTTTGATATGCTTCTGTTTGAGTAAGGTGATATGTTACAGCTAGTGTGTTGAATCCGTCAACTTCGATTAAGCCTTTAGCAGCCTCTAATATGTATTCCATACAGCTGTCAAGGAAATGATATGCATCTGGAATGCTTGGGTTAAAGTCAACTCCTATTTTTGCTGATTCGTTTTTGAATTTTTGCAGTTCATCATGGTCGAAATCAAGGCCTAGTTGTTTTTCATTGACTAGATTGTAGAATCCTGCTCCATTTGGATTTCCCACAGGCAGTTGAAGTACGCCATATTCACTAAATTTGAAAAACTTGGTGTTTTCAGTTTTGCATATATCTAAATAGCAGTCAAAACATCTTTTCAATGAAGCTGCAAAATCCCTCACAAGATTAGTTTTTTGCTCAAATTCTACAAAACTTGGTTCTTTCTTTTTTGCTTTTAGTATTTTTTTATTCTTGTAAAAATTCCAGAAATCTCTATAAAGTGTTTTTTGAAGCACTTTTCTTACTTCATCTACCATCAATTCTGGATGTTCTCCTGACTCAAGCTTTGTTTTTGCTCTTGGCCTGTTGTCAAGATAAGAAACCATTGTTTCAAGAAATTGGTGGTCTTCCTGTCTTCTTCTGTATACCTCTTTAGCTCCTACGTTCCTTAGCTGATGAGGAAGAATTGGCTTTCTTTTTCCAGCTGATTCTTCATATTTAGCAATACATTTAGATACTTTAGTCTGTAAATCTTCTTTTCTCCTGAAAAAACCAGTTATGATTTGACTCATTACTTTAAAATTAAGGTATTACTCCTTTATAAACCTTTCTATTTTGTTGTTTCTTAGAAGTAGTGACAATTATTAGCTCTTTTTTAAGCCGTTGACTCTCATCCATTCATCAAAATAAATTGGATAAGGAGGGAGTTGTCCTGTTACACCAGGCCCTGGATTCATGATTTGAGAATAGGTCTGTAATATATTAAATCCCACCAATAAATTATTTTTATTATCCTGTATAGCGCAATAAACCTTTCCAGGATGTCCTTTTGCGCTTTCTACTCTAAATTCTGTAACTCTGTTGATTGTATTGATATTTTTATATTCACTGCAGCTGATCGTTATATCTTCTCTTGATGGACCAACATAGTAGAAATTGCTTTCTGTGGTTGTCTTAATAATAAGAGATGGGTTTTTTACACCTTTTGGTCTAAGCTCAATCCGCAGATTCGAATACAGCAAAGTCTCTAAAGGGCTTATCATTCTCAAGAAGAACATAGTGAAAGAATTTTATAAAGGTGGTGCTATTTTATCCTAATTGCATCCATATCTCTAGGAGCATTTGTCTCTACTCTGTTCATCTTATGCAGGGAAGAAGCTAGGTCTAAGCATCTGGAGTTTTCGCCGTGATTTACAATTATTTTCTTTGGCTTTGGGTTGCATTTGTATGCAAAGTTAGTTAGTTGTTTTCTATCAGAATGAGCTGTGATTTCTAGTTTATGGACTTCCATCTTGATTGGGACAATCTCTTGTTTCTGGCCGTGCTTGAATATGATCTCTTTTTCTCCTCTTTGGATTCTCTGTCCTAGGGAGCCTTCTCCTTGGTAGCATGTGAATATCAGTGAGTTCTTTGGGTTGTCTGCAAGACGCCTTAGGTATTCAACTGACGGGCCTCCGACAAGCATACCAGATGTTGCCAAAATAACACAAGGGCCTTTTTCCTCAATTATCTGCATTCTTTCTTTTTGCGAGCCGACTCTTTGAAATATCTCTGACAAGAATGGGTTCTGGTCTTTGTGGAATATCTGTCTTCTTACTGTTGAGTTCAGGAATTCTGGATAGGCTGTGTGGATTGCTGTGATATCCCAGACACAGCCGTCAATATAGACTGGAACTTTTTTCATCTCCTTGCTCCTTATCATGCTCTCAAGCATTATCAGGACTTCCTGGCCTCTTCCTGACCCCAGAGTAGGCAGCAGTATCTTTCCTCCTCTTTTTACTGTGTCAGCTATGACTTTTTTCAGGAAATCGTCTGCTTGTTTTTGAGGAGGCAGCACATTCTCTTTTCCGCCGTATGTTGCCTCCATTATCAATGTCTCTACTCTTGGGAACTGCGTGTTTGCTGCCTCTAATAAAGCAGTTCTTCCATATTTCATGTCTCCTGTGTAGACAATGTTATGCAAACCATTAGCAATATGCAGATGCACTTCTGAAGAGCCTAGGATGTGGCCTGCATTGTATAATGTGATTCTAACATCTGGTGTGATATCAGATACTTCTTCATAATCCAGTGCAATTGTGTGCTTGACCATCTCTTTGACATGCTCTGTCTCAAAAATAGGCTCTTTGCCTTCTGATTTCATGATTTTTATGTAGTCTAACAGCAGTAATGAACCTACATCCCTTGTTGGAGCTGTCATATAGACAGGTCCTTTATATCCAAATTTGAACAAGTACGGAACAAACCCGATATGGTCTAGGTGTGAATGTGTTATGATGACTGCGTCTAACTGTTTTATATTAAATTCTGGAACTTCCAGGAAAGGGTATGCATTATCCCATGAAGCAACATTGACACCGCAGTC
>JAHWIR010000013.1 GCA_019322435.1 Candidatus Woesearchaeota archaeon | reverse complement strand
TTTGAACCCTCGTAGGCACTAAGCCAATAGATGACTTACAAATGGTTCTTTCATCGCACTCTAATGAGCACTCAACACTCAAATGCCTTGAGTCTATCCCGTTTGGCCACTCCGGCACCTCCGCATAGGTTAAAGAATTAAATCAAGGTTTTTAAACATTACTAAAAATAAAGATAAAAAAAGAATTAAGACAAGCCTGTTAATCTGCCTTCGATTTCACTAAGCTCTGATTCCAGTTTTTCAAGCTCTGTCATTTCTTTTGGCTTTTCAACTTCTACTTTTGGAGCTTCTTTTTTAGGAGCAGCTACTGTAACTTTTTTTGGCTTTGGTTTTTCTTTGTGCTTTGCTGCTCTTAGGCCTGTTTTAGGAAGATTAGATTTGAGCTGTTTTACAAGGGTTGTTATCTCTTTCATAACACCTTTTAGTTTTGCTGTCTGCTCTGCTTTCTCTTTTCTCACTGCTTTGAATTTTTCAAATCTTTGAAGGTATTGAAGCAGTTCTTTAGAAGATTCTAGCATAGACCTTCTTATTTCAAGTGGGTCTTTTATTCCGACATAAAATACTTGTTCTTCTTTTTCTTTAGGCATTTTTTAACCTCTAAAGAGCTGTTGGTTCAAATAATGTTTTGTCTACAAATACGACTTTTCTTTCTACTTCTTCTAATCCTGTGTGCCATAGTTCTAGCTCTGCGTCTTCTTCGTTTTTTAGCTCATTCAGTTTAGCTAAGATTTCCTTAGCTCCCTCTATCTTGTTTCTGATCATATTCATGATATCTAGAACTTCTTTATATTCATCGATTCTTACGTAAACAGGCATTTCTTCAGCCATATTATCACCTTCCTTTTTGTGCTGCGAATAATGTTTTATCAGCAAATATTAATTTTCTTTGGACATCCTTGATGTGGGATTCCCATTTAGTGAATTGCTTATCTTCCTCTTCTTTGAATTCAGATACTCTTGCTAAGCTGTCTGTTCCTTCCTTTAGAGTGTTCTGGATTATGTTAACTTCTCCAATAGCTTCTTTGTATAAGTCAAGATAGACAAAGATTGGTTTTTTTAGTTTGAGTTCTTCCCTTTCTTCTACTGCTTCTCTTCCAAGCCTCATTGCGCGCTGTTCTTCTCTTTCAAGAGGGCTTGGACCTTCTCTTTTTGGAAGTTCTGGAGCTTTTAGCTCTTGTTTTTTGAATTCAGGAATTTCATCTGGTGAAGGAAAAGTAGGAAGTTCTTCTTTTGATCCAGGAGCTGGAGGCACTTCTAAGCCGGCCTCTGGTTTTACAGTCTTCTTTCTTGTCTTGAAAAGATCTTTAAATCCCATAATAGTTACACCTCCCCAATAAATACTCTATGAATTCAGACAATATATAAACTTTTATTAGTATTCTAAAATAGTGACAAAATTAAAGAAATGTTTTTATTGATTGATTTCTTAGTCGGGTTTTATGAAGGAAGCAAGGCATTACAAGAAACTGGATAAAAAGAAGGTCCAATGCGGAATATGCCCTAGGAATTGTGTTATTAAGAACAGGGAAAGGGGTTTTTGCAGAGTAAGGGAGAATAAAGACGGCAAACTGTACAGTCTGGTGTATTCTGCTCCTTGTTCTGTTAATATTGATCCTATTGAGAAAAAGCCTTTATATCATTTTCTTCCTGGAACAAAAACGTACTCTATTGGAACAGCTGGCTGTAATCTAAGATGCAAGTTTTGCCAGAATTGGCAGATAAGTCAAGCAATGCCAGAGGATATTCCTTTTCTTAAACTAAGTCCTGAGAAGATTGTGGAGGAGGCAATTGCTAATGGATGCGAATCAATTGCCTACACTTATACAGAGCCAGCAATATTTTTTGAGTATGTGATGGATATTGCAAAGCTTGCTAAGGAAAAAGGATTAAAGAATATTGCTGTATCAAATGGTTTTATCAATGAGAAGCCTTTATTAGAGATGTGCAAAGTTATAGACGCTTTTAATATTGATTTGAAATCTTTTTCAGAGGAATTTTACAGGAAATATACAGGAGCTTGGTTAAAGCCTGTACTTGCAAGTTTGAAGACAATTAAGAAAGAGGGAGTTTGGTTAGAAGTAACTAATCTGATAATTCCTGGGCTGAATGATGGTGTGGATGAGATTAAGAGGATATGTTTATGGATCAAGGGGCAGCTGGGAGATGATGTGCCTGTGCACTTTTCTAGATTCTTTCCAAACTATCTGATGCAAGATATTGAACCGACTCCAAAAGAAACTTTGTTTAAAGCTGAGGAGATTGCAAAAAAAGTTGGCTTGAAACATGTTTATTTAGGAAATATTTAAATGAAGTAAGGCAAAGCCTTACAAATTTAAATATCCCGAAGTTCTCTGAACTTCGATATATTTAAAAAAGATAAATTCTTAGAAGTTATTAGGTAGTAGGGGGCTTTATGCGCAAATTTGTTTTGTGTTTTCTTGTATTTTGTTTTATAGAGATAGTGGTAGCGGATGTTGTCATAAATGAAGTGATGTATAATCCTTCTGGAGATGATAATAATTTAGAATATGTTGAAGTTTATTCTGATGGATTTGTTAATTTGACAGAATGGATTATTGAGGACAGCGGGAGCAGCGATGTCTTGGCTGCTGTGCAGTATTATGATAATAATTATTCATTGATTGTTGAAGAAGGTTATGATTATTCTGGCTTAAATGCTTCTGTTTATTCTGCTGGAGCAACAATCGGAAATAATCTGAATAATGACGGGGATTTGGTTGTGCTGAAGGATAGCAGCGGAAGTATAATAGATGCAATGACTTATAGTTCTAGTTGGGGTGCAAATGGGGATGATTATACATTAGAGAAAATAAATCCGAGTGAGGGAAATACGCAGGATAATTGGGGGGTAAGTTTTATTATGAATGGAACTCCTGGAATGCAAAACAGCATTTATGGAACCGGGGGAGTTGATTATAGTGTAATAAGTATTAGCGAATTTTTGCCAGACCCCCATGGAGATGATGATGCTCCAATGCCCCAGGGAGAGTGGATTGAGCTTTATAATTCTGGAAGCCAGAATATCAATCTAAAATGGTCTTTTTTAAAAGATTTACAAGGGCATACAATCTATATTGCAGATACAACAACAATAGGTTCAACTATTATCCCTGCAAATGGATTTTTAGTTGTTTATACAAATGGATTTTCTGGATTTTTAAATAATGCAGGAATAGAAGAATTAAAGTTTTATGGTAAGGATGGCGTTCTAGTTGATGAGATTAGTTACGAGGGGTCTGATGAAGGAAGCTCTTGGGCAAAGGTAGTCAGCAATTGGCAGAGGACAATGCCTACTCCTGAAGGAGAGAATATGGATTATACAAATGTGAAAGACTCTAAATTTGATATAGAGAAAATTTATGATCTTGGTTCAGATAAGACAGCTAAATTCGGACAGACAATAAGGGCCAAAGTCAATATCTACAAAGGGGATGAAACCAAGAGTGTTTTAAGATTGTGGGTTGCTGATGGAGATGAAAAGATAAGCAAAGAATCAAAACTAACAATTTCTACCAAATATACCAATGTTTCATTAGCAGTTCCTATCCAGCTTTATCCAAACTGCAATGAAAAATACGATGATGGGGATTATGATGTCTTTATTGGATGGACAAGCGAGGATCATGCAGAAGATTCATTTCCGTTAGAGGTAGAAGATATTACAAATTCTTTGTGTGAGATAGTAAAAGTGGAGAAGAGCAGTATCAGTTCAAAGAAATTTGATTATTGGATTTCTTTAAAACCAGACGAAGTAGATAGTGGAGATGGATTTGAGATTGGAGTTGAATTAGAGAATAATGATGATGAAGATTATGATATTAAAATATGGAGCTATGTTTACAGAGGTAATACATGTTACAGCGGCGGGAGAGAGGATAACAAGAGATCATTTGTTTTAGAAGAAGGAAGTTCCCAAACAGTTAAGTTGAAGAATACTGTAATAGCTGAGCCAGGTGATTATAATATTAAAGTTAAGATAATAAAAAATGATTTGAAAACTCCAAAGGAGATAACTGAAACATTGAGGGTTATTGAGGAGATTGTAGGGGTGGATGAGGGAGAGGCTGTTGAGGAAGAAGAAAGTTTTGGATGGAAATGGAGAGAAGCTCTTGTTTATGAATCAACTTCTTTTAAGGCAAAAAGACTGGTTCCTAGCTTGTTTATTGCTGCGATGTCTTTGCTGGTTATTGTTTTAATATCTACTAAGAACTAAGATAAATTATTCTTTCTTAGGATATTTCCAGAAATACCACTTTTTTACTTTTAATTTGTTTCTAAGTTTTGGGAATAAAACTATTGAGACATATGCTACTGAGAGAAGGCACCATACAGCAGGCCACTCATTAGGATTGTTTGTTAGAGCATAAGCTAAAACTGGTCCTGCCAGAATATTAAATGATGCTGCTTTCCAAGAACCATATATAAAAGGGAGTACGAAGACTACAAAAGGATAAGCTATTAACATGAAAATTGATATTATTCCTCCAAAATCGTTGAAAGGTATCTGCCATGCAAGATGAAAATTTCCTTCAACTGAGCAAAGATTTTCCCCACATAGCACTGTTCCAGGAGCGCATTGTCCTGCCCAGGCAAAAGGGTATAATTTTACTAACATGAAAATAGTTGCTACAAATGCCAGAGTAAAAACCCAGCCTATAATGTTTTTTCTGGTTCTTTCAGGAATAAAATATAACACAATAGCATTTATGAAAAATGGCTGGAAAGCGATATGGAGATAAGATAGATAAGTCAACACTTGATTCGAGGGAGTGCAATTTCCCAGAGTAAAATAAGTAAATGCCTGCAATGTTTCCATCAATCCAAACCAAGCCATTGGAATCCAAAGCAGCTTACTTTCTTTTTTATAGAATAGATATCCTGCTGCAGCAAATCCGATGACTGCCATTAAAATAGAGATAGATAATGTCCAACACATAATTCTTTGATAAAATAACTAATATATATAATTATACCTTTACAAAGGAAAATATACAAACCAGAAAAGTTTTTAAAAGATTAAGATATGTTTTTTAAATATGTCTTTGGTTGCAATTGTGGAAGAAACACCAGTTGAAATAGAAGAAAGAGATTTTGATCCTTCTCAATTGCCTGTGCTTCATGGTGGACAAATTATTGTTGCAAAAGAGGACAGTCATTTATTGATGACTAGACTTGTGAATATGCTTTCTTGGACTGAACTTAAAAATAAGATAAATGAAGAAGTAACTGATGAATCACTTAGAAAAGATTATATCAAGCGGATAAACAAACTAATAGATTTGAGCAACCATTATGAAAGGAAATCTGGGAAGTCTGTTAGCTATACTGTTTATAATGATGCTTATAAAGAATTTGTTGAGAAAACCAAATATGGGCTTTTTCCTGAGAAAGAAGAGAAACCGAATTCTTAATTCCACGAAAACTTTTTAAAGAACTATATTCTTATTTTGGACTATGGCAAATGTTAATGAGCTTTTGGAAAAAGGATATGTTCACACAAAGGTAATTGTTGAGTTAATTGGAAAGCCAAAAGAACATATAGAGAAAACATTGAAGGAGTATGTTGATCATATTAAGAAGAAAACTGATTTAGAGGTATTGAGAGAAGAATTTGGAGAAGCAAAAGAGTTAGAAGGAGATGACAAGGGATTGTTTGCAACTTTTGTTGAGCTTGAATTTATGGCCAAGGATATTCCAACATTAATTGGATTTTGCTTTGATTATATGCCGAGTTCTATTGAGATAATTGCTCCTGCTGAATTTAAACTGAAGGGAAGAGATATTACTGCTATAATGAATGACCTGCAGGGGAAGCTGCACAAGCTGGACATGGGTGTTAAGCAGCTTAATAATCAGAATCAGTTCTTGAAGCAGAATGTTTATTCTTTATCAACAAATATTGTTTCATTGGCTTTGAATGTTGGTGTTAAGAAAGTTAAGGATTTGGCTAAATTAACTGGCATGTCTGAAGAACATATGAAAGATTTCTTAGAAAGCTTAATTAAGAAAGGATTAGTAAAAAAAGAAGGCGAGGATTACAGCTGGATTAACGATGAACGAAAAGAATAGGATTGAAGCTTTGCTGTTTACTGTAGCTAAAAGAATCCATATAGATGAAATTGCTAAAATAACAGGTCTTAGAGATATTGACAAGATTAATAGAGCTTTGAATGAGCTTCGTGCAGAGTATGAAGCCAAAGGGAGTTCCATGGTGTTGCATGATGAAGGAGAAGGCTATTGGAAATTAACTGTTAAAGATCATTATATGCCAATGGTGCAGAAAGTTGTCAGCCAGATGGAGCTGGACAGGCCTTTAATGGAGACTCTTGCTGTCATTGCATGGAAATATCCTGTTCTGCAGGCAGATGTTGTCAAGATAAGACATAACAAGGCCTATGATCATCTGAAACAGCTGGATGAATTAGGATTTATAACAAGGATGCGGTTTGGAAGAACAAATAAGATTACTTTGACTCAGAAATTTTTTGAATATTTTGACCTGCCTTCTAAGGAGCAGGCAAAGGAAGTATTCAAAAATGTTGTTCCTGAAAAAGTCAGAGAGAAAGTAGAGAAAACTGAAAAAGAGATTGATGAAGCTGAGAGGAAAATGGAGGAATTGAAAAATAGGAAAAAAGAGATGGAGAAAAAAGCAGAAGATGTCCAAAAACCACCAATGCCTGACCCAACTCAAAGTCCTGAGCCAAAGCCTGACAAGCCATTAGCTCCTCCGCCTGAAGCCGAGATTAAGAAGGAGTTAAAAGAATTGCAGAAAGAAGAAGATAAAGAGCTGGAAGAGATTGAAGAAGATGCTGAAGAGCTAGACAAAGAAGAGAAAAAAGAATTTTATGATTAAGATGTTTCTTTTAAAATGCCCTAGATGCAAGCATGATATGAAGTATCAGGTAATGAAGGGATTGGTTGTTGGAAAGAGCAAGAGATGTGTTTATTGCGGCAGGAGTTTTAGGGTTAAGGATAATATTGTTAAGAAATTGAAATAATTATCTTTCTTTGCATAAAGCTAAAGCATAGTTTTTGTCTTTATTAGAATAAATTATTGTGTCAAATCTTTTTTCTAATAATTTACTTAATTCATTTTGAGTATATTTGTAAGAAATTGCAGCTAAGATTTTGTCCCCTGTTTTGAATTCAATAGATTTCCCTAAATGAGCTATTGTTTTGTCTCTTTTTAGTTTGTAGAATAAATCAACTCTGTCTTTATTGAATTCTACCTCAAGTCTTACGTCTTTTTCTGTTAAATCAAGATGTTTAGGAAGATGTATCAAAAAATTATTTACCAATTCAGAATCATATTCTTTAATTATATCTTTAGATTTTTTTCCATTTCTTAGTTCTGTTCCAATAAGTAAGAAATCATTTGGGTACATGCTTTGATATATTCCCTCTAAAATATCTTCTCTATCAAAATTACCAATTGTATTTCCTAATAATAAAATTAAACTTCCTTCGTATCCTCCCCTTCTAAAAGCAGGCATAACGTTTGTTAAGTTTTCAAAATCAGAAATGTTTTCTTTGCATTCAACAACACAATCTATATCAAGTTTGTTCATTGTTTTAAGTGCTTTTGATACCATGTATGAGCTTATATCAACAGGACAATATCTTACTCCTAATTTCTTTTCTAATTTTTCAATAAACATTGCGGCTTTTTCTCCATTTCCACATCCTAGATCTACAAGGTTATATTTTTGTTCAGGTAATTGTGATAGAATTGTATCGAGGTTCGTTTCGATAAGATCGATTTCAGCTTGAATCAATCCTTCTTTATATTCTGGAGATTGTTCAAGGTCTAAATATCCCTGCGCCTGCTCTGGAGTTAGATACCATAGTTTAGAATCAGCTAAATGCCATTGTCTACCTTTGGCTGTTTTTTTGAATCCTCTCTTGATAAGTTCTCTAAAAATCAAATCATTTATTGCCATGAAATAGACTATATTTAAGGGTTTAAAAACCTTCGTCTATTTTAGTTAAAATGTCGAATTCTGGTAGTACAGGGCCTGAGAAGGTCGAATTCAACCAAAAGGTTTATAAAGTAACATAGTTTATTTTTTATTAGAAGTTCTCGTCAAAAAATGGCAGAAAAACAAGAAAGAATAGTCCAGCAAGTGATTGAAGATGAGATGAAAGCATCTTACTTAGATTATTCTATGTCTGTCATTGTTGGAAGGGCTTTGCCTGATGTTCGGGATGGGTTGAAGCCGGTTCATAGAAGGATTCTTTATGCAATGTATAAGATGGGGATGTTCCATAACAAGGCGTTTAAGAAGTGTGCAAGGATTGTTGGAGAGGTTCTTGGTAAGTATCATCCGCACGGTGATACTGCTGTTTATGATTCTTTGGTTAGGATGGCTCAACCTTGGAGCTTAAGATATCCTTTAATCAATGGGCAGGGAAATTTTGGAAGCATAGATGGGGATTCAGCAGCTGCAATGAGGTATACAGAGGCTAAGCTGAAGAAGGCTGCTGAAGAGATGCTGAATGATATTGACAAGAAGACTGTTAAGTTTGTTCCTAATTTTGATGGAAGCTTGAAAGAGCCTTTTTATCTGCCTGCAAAGCTACCTAATCTTTTGATTAATGGAAGTTCTGGAATTGCAGTTGGAATGGCAACAAACATTCCACCGCATAATTTGATTGAAGTAGCTGATGCTAGTATTTGTTTGATTGATAATCCTGATGCTGCTGTTGATGAGCTGATGCAGCATGTTAAAGGTCCTGATTTTCCAACAGCAGGGTTTATTAGTGGTGTTAGCGGGATAAAAAATGCTTATGCAACTGGAAGAGGGAGAGTTGTTGTCAAAGCAAGAACACATATTGAAGAAGGAAAGACAAAAAAGAAAATTATTGTTACGGAGATTCCTTATATGGTCAATAAATCCAGTTTGGTTGAAGAGATTGCTAATCTGGTCAATGACGGGAAAGTAAAGGGAATATCTGATTTAAGAGATGAAAGCTCTAGAAAAGGAATGAGGGTTGTCATCACATTGAAGAGAGATGCTAATCCTGATGTTGTGTTGAACCAGTTGATGAAGCATACAAGGCTGAAGACAACTTTTGGAATTATTATGCTTGCGTTAGTGGGTGGAGAGCCTAAAGTCTTGAATCTGAAAAGCCTTATTCAGAATTATATTGATCATAGAAGAAATGTGGTTAGGAAAAGAACTAAATTTGATTTGAATAAGGCTGAAGATAGGGCTCATATTTTAGAAGGATTGCTTGTTGCTCTTAAGGATATTGATGCAACTATCAAGATGATCAAGGAGAGTGATAATGCTGATATTGCTAAAAATGCCTTGATCTCTAAGTTAAAGATCAGTGAGAAGCAAGCTTTGGCTATATTAGATATGAGACTGCAGAGATTAACTGGATTAGAGCAGGAGAAGATAAAGAAAGAGCATGCTGATCTGTTAGAATTGATCAAGAAGCTGAAAGAGATATTAGGAGATGAGAAAAGGATTCTGAAGATCATAAAGGATGAATTAGTTGAGATGAAAAAGAATTATGGAGATGAAAGGAGAACAGAGATTATTGAGGAAGAAGAAGAGGAAGTTGCTCCTGAAGAATTAATCAAGTCAGAGAATATGGTCATCTCAATCACTCATTCAGGTTATATCAAAAGGCAGCCAGTTGGAACCTATAAGGCGCAGAAAAGAGGTGGAAAAGGAGTTATAGCAGCCACTACAAAAGAAGAGGATTTTGTTGAAGATTTATTTATAGCGAATACACATTCTTATGTCTTGTTTTTTACAAACAAAGGAAAGTTGAAATGGCTTAAAGTATATGAGATTCCTGAAGCTGGAAGGACTGCAAAAGGAGTTGCTATTGTCAATCTGTTAAGGTTAGCTGAGGGAGAGAAGATAACTGCTTATGTTCCTGTTAAAAGTTTAGAAGAGGGTTATCTGTTTATGGCAACAAAGAAAGGAATTGTCAAGAAAACAGCAATGAAAGAGTTTTCAAGGCCAAGGAAAGGCGGAATAATTGCTTTAGGATTAGGAGAAGGAGATGAACTGATCAGTGTCAAGAGGACAACTGGGAAAAGTGTAATCTTATTGGCTACAAAGAATGGACAAGCTGTCAAATTTGATGAGAATAATGTAAGATCAATGGGCAGAGGTGCGAAAGGTGTCAGAGGTATAAAATTGAAAGGCAAGGATAGGGTTATTGGAATGGAGATTGCAAAAGATGAAAGAACATTGTTTACAATAACTGAGAATGGTTATGGAAAAAGGACTTTAATATCTGAATATAGATTGATTAATCGTGGTGGAAGTGGAGTCAAAAATATAATCTGTTCAGAAAGAAACGGAAAAGTAGTTGCTGTAAAATCTGTCAAAGATGAAGATGAATTGATGCTGATAAGCCAGAAAGGAATTGGTATAAGAGTACAAGCAAAAGGTATTTCTGTCATAGGCAGAGCGACACAAGGAGTTAGAGTTATGAAGTTATCAGAAGGAGACAAGGTTGCTGCTGTTGCTAAGGTTGTTGGGAATTAAAATTTCTCAGAATTTAAGTTATAGTACATATTATTTTTATATTGAATATTCTTTCTAATTTTCTAACGTATTTTTTAATAATCCCTTTTTGATCTTCTAAATTTTCATCGAGTATCTTAATAGCTAATCTAGGAGGTTTTGTCATGCCATCGCTATAGAATTTACCTATTATAACTTCTTTCCTAAATCTCCATCTTCTTGGTTCGTAAATAATAAATGTTAAATCATCCCACCCACAAAATGAAATAATACCAGCCTCTGCACGAGTTACTTCTTGAACCCATCTTATAAAATCATTTTTTTTTGAAGGAGAAATAAATTCTAATTTTCTTCCAGTTTTCTCTATAATCTCATTAGTTAGTTTTTTAAGTAATTTTTCAAAAATAGCAAATGATTTTACATATATCTTTTCATATCTTTCTATAGTTTCAACAGTGTCTGATGCCATTAATATAAAGATGCAAGATGAGTATATATATTTTTTTATTTAATGATATAAACCTTTTTATAATTGTTTTACTTTTTTTTTGTTATGAAAGGATTAGCTATAAGCTATAAAGGAATGGAAGATATTACTGAATTAGAGATAAATGAGTTGTTGAAAGCTCCTGCTGAAGTCAGAGAAAGCTGTGTTGTTTTTGATGTTAAGAACATAGAGGATTTAGCTGTATTGTGTTATAAAGGGCAGGCTGTTAATAGAGTTTTATTGTTATTAGATGAGTTTAAGATTTCAAAGATTGAAGATTTGAAAAGGATAAATAAAATAGATTTTTCTGAATGGTTAAAGGATAGGACGTTTGCAGCAAGAAGCGAGATTATTGAGAATGAGTTGGAAGATTCAGCTGTACAAAAAGCAACTGGAGATGAGATTGAAGCAAAAGTTGATTTGAAAAATCCAGATGTAACTGTTTTTGTTTATATCTATCAAGATAATTGTTATGTTGGAATTGATTTTTCAGGGGATATCAGCAAAAGAGATTATAAGATTGCTTTGTGCAGGGATGATCTGAAAGGAACAATTGCTTATGCTTTGGTTAGATTAAGTGGCTATAGTTCTGATAAAACATTTTTGAATCTGAATTCTAAATCAGGGACAATAGCAATAGAAGCTGCTTTGTTTGGAAGTGGATTAAGTGTTAATTATCATAATAAGGACAAGTTTCTTTTTTTGAAGTTCTTAGATATTGATTTGAGTAAATTTGATGAAGAGAGAAAAGAAATTGAAGTCTATGCTTCTGATTCTCCTGGTTATCTGAAATTAGTTTCAACTAATTCTAAAGTGGCTGGTGTTGATATCAAGCTTGAGGAAATAAAGGCTGATTGTATAGTGAGGCATGAGAGAGGAAAAGCAGAAGTGAAAGGATTGGAAAAGGAAAGAGAGATAAAGCACGGGAAAGATGTTCTGAAAATAGTAACGCAGCGAAAGCAATAGCTTTCTGGGGTTTCGGAATCACTTCGCGATTCAGAAACCTTTTTAAACCCCTAAAAATTGATAAAATATAGGTAGGGGAGCACTTAACTGACGGTGGTAAGACGCCATAAATTCACTTCGTGAATTTAACGTCACTGCTGAGGAAAGTCCACCCACCAAGTATGTGTCACTGCTGTTATGGCAGATGGGTAATACCATGGCAATGGGTCAGAAAAACACGTCCATGCAGCGGGATGAAAATGGCGAAGCTTTCTGAGAAGGAAGCGAGTTAACCCAAAGACTATGTTGCATGGGATCGGTGAAATCCGAATCCTGACTGGTGCAAGGGCCGTTGAGCCCGCTAAGTAGAATGTTAAGACAGTCTGCCCATGGCACAAGCGCATGCGAACTTTCAGTTCGCGCGTGAGTTGTGGAGACTGACAGAAGGTGGCTTATCGCCCCTCTACCTACTTTATATTAAGGTGAAAACAAATGGCTGATAAGGTAAGAATGCCCAGCGGAATGGGCGGATTAGTAAGGTATTTTGATGATGTTAAGAGCAAGCTAACATTCAAACCAGGTTTAGTTATTGTTCTTTGTGTTATTGTGATAATTATTATGATAATTCTGCATTTATACGGCAATGCATTATTGGGGTTGTAAAATGATGCCAGGAATGAATCCAAGGAAGATGCAGCAGATGATGAAGAAGATGGGTATTGCCCAGACAGAGTTAGAAGCGACTGAAGTCATTATCAAATGTCCTGATAAGGAGATTGTCATTACAGAGCCTTCTGTTGCAATTGTCAAGGCAATGGGGCAGGAACAGTTTACTATCAGCGGCAATGTTGAGGAAAGAGAGTTAGAAGCAGCTGCTCCTGAAATCAGTGAAGATGATGTCAAGACAGTTATGGAGCAGGCTAATGTTGATGAAGAGAAAGCTAAAGAGGCATTAGAGAAAGCTGAAGGGGATATTGCAAAGGCTATTATGGATTTGCAGGGTTAAACAACAAATTATTTAAATTCTATATTATTAGTTATTTTGGGGCAATGGAAAGATTTCAAGAGCATAGGGATAAGGCTAAAAGGAATGTGAAGATAGCAGACCATATGCTGTTAGTTACTTTTCCTTTGGTCAAGGATACTAAGTTGTTGTTAGCTGTTATTGAGAATATTTTTCTTTCTTATACAAATGCAGTTGCTGCTATTTTGCATTTTGAGAGATTGTACAAGAAGATCCCTCCATTTCAGGATACATTTGAGAGCAAGATGAATATGTTCAAGGAGAGGATTGTGATTAAGCATGGGATTGATAAAAGCTATCTATTTGAGATTCAGGATATAAGGGATAGCATAATACAGCACAGAAAAAGCCCTGTTGAGTTCAAGAGAGGAGATAAATTCGTTATTTGCTCTGAAAACTACAGAATAAAGACAATTTCAGCAAATGACATCAGAAAATACCTGGATAAGGCAAAGGTATTTATAGAAGTAATGGATAATATTTTGGGAGAAGATGGATTATCTAGACCAACTTAAGAGTGAATTAAAGAGAGCAGACCATTTGTTCTATGTGAGCTTGAAGTATACAAGAACTGTTGATGTAATCAGAAGTGTAATTGAAAGACTTATCAATGCTTTTGATGTTGGCATGGATGGTTTGCTGCACAAAGTAAAGAAAAGAAGAAAAAAACTAGATATACCTGAACAGCCAAGAAAGAGAGCAGAGGTTACGAAAGAAGTCTTTAAAGATGATGCAGAATTGATCAAGTTCATTGATTTCTATCTGGAGCTTAGAGATATAATCCAGGCAAAATATGAAAAAGAGAGTGAATACAGAAGAAATGTCAAGATGATAACTTATCTGACTCCTGATAATATCTTAGATGTCAATATTGATCTGTTATTGGAGTTTTTCAATAGGACAAAGAAGTTTGAGGAATATGTGGTGGAAAAAATAGGATGACTAGGATAATTGCGATTGTTTCTGGAAAAGGGGGTGTTGGAAAAACAACAACAGCCATTAATCTGGGAGCTGCTTTAGCTGGTTCTGGAAAAGATACAGTTGTATTAGATGGAAACTTAACAACACCACATGTTGGACTGTATCTAGGATTTGCAAATCCTCCTGTTACTTTTCATGAGGTCATCAAAGGAGAGAATGCTTTGCAGGAAGCTACTTATCTGCATGCCTCTGGAATGAAGGTCATTCCTGGAAGCATAAGATATGATGTTTTGGAAGATATTAATCTGAGCAGGATGAGGGATGTGCTGAAAAAGATGCAGGGATACAGCGAATCTATTATTGTTGACAGCTGTGCAGGATTGACAGACGAGAATAAAGCTGTCACAAACATGGCTGATGAGGTTGTGATTGTTACAAATCCAGAGCTGGCAGCTGTTACAGATGCATTGAAATCAATAAAACAAGCTGAAAAACAGGACAAATTAGTCTTGGGAGTTGTGCTGAATAAAGTCAATCCCTTGGGTGATGAATTGTCTGTAGAGAATGTTGAATCTATATTAGGCATCCCTACTTTAGGCATAATTCCTGAAAGTGAAAATGTCAAGAAGGCACAAGCAATGAAACACCCTGTTGTTTATTCTGATCCTGATTCAGAAGCTGCTGTTGAATTCAAGAAGATTGCAGAAAGGCTTAAATAAAATAAAAAACTAATACAGCAAGATGAAAAGAGAGAGTAAAACAGAATTAGCAAAAAAAGGGTGGAGTAAAGAAGATATAGACAAAGCTGAGAATATCATCAAAAACAGGAGAGAGCAAGATAAAAGCGGTTCTGTTGCTTATATTGATAAAGTATTGTTCTGGGGAATATTATTTGTGATGGTTGTTGGGAATACATTAGTTTCTTTTGGAATAATCCCTTTGTTTCTTGTTTTTGACCATCTTGCTATGGATTTATTTATAATAGTAATTGGTTTTTCAGTAGGACTTCTATTTAATTTCCTTATCTGGAATGTTGAGGAACATCTTACAAGAAAGCACCACCTTACAGCAGTTGTAATAATCCCTTTTTTAGCTGTCCTTAATCTATATTTTATGGTCACTGTTTCAAATGCAATAAACAATGCTTTCAATCTTTCTAGTGTAAGGGACAGCCCTTTGACAATCAGCGCATTGTATGTTATTGCTTTCTTAGTACCTTATCTTTGGACTTTGTTGGTTAGAAAGAAGATTAAAAGATATTAGTAAGCAGCGTAAATCAAAGTAAAGTTGAGCAAGCTCAACAGACTTTGAAAACAAGTTTCAAAGCTTTGCTGGCTTACTAAAATCATAGATTTTAGTAAGTTTTATAAGGCTAATTTAATTCTAAATTCTTAATGGCGACCGTAGTTTAATGGTAAAATATAAGGTTGTGGTCCTTATGTCGCGAGTTCGATATTGCTTTGGCAACGAAAGTCTCGCCGGTCGCCCTCTTATTTCCGAAAGCTTTTTAAACAAATCATAGTTTTCCTAATAAATCAGCCCGAGTTCATTATGAGCGCATAGGGTCGCTATAATAGATTTCTCGAGCTAATACAATGGCAGAAAAAGAATTTAGACATCTGGTACGAATCGCGAACACTGATCTGAAAGGAGAGAAACCAATAGGTTTTGCTCTAAGGAATATCAAGGGAGTTAATTTTCAATTGGCAAATGCTGTTTGCAATATAGCTAATATTGACAAGTTGAAAAAGGTAGGAGAGCTTTCTGATGATGAAATCAATAAGCTAGATGGGATAGTCAAAGACCCTTTAAAATCAGGAGTTCCTGTGTGGTTAGCAAACAGAAGGAAGGATATTGAAACAGGGGAAGATAAGCACATAATAACCAATGATCTGATGTTTACAAAAGACAATGATATCAAGATGATGAGGAAGATAAAGAGCTATAAGGGAATGAGACATTCAACAGGACATCCTGTAAGAGGGCAAAGAACCAAGTCTAATTTCAGGAAGAGCAAAGGAAAGGTAATGGGTGTTAAGAGAAAAGCAGGAGCAAAATCAGGTAGAACTTAAAAATGGGAGATCCAAAAAGACATAGAAAAAGTTTCTCAACACCAAAAAAGGCGTGGGAAAAGGAAAGGATTGATGAAGAAAGGGAATTAATTAATGAATATTATTTTAAAAACAAGCAAGAGATTTGGAAATTAACTTCTAAATTAAGAGATTTTGCAAGACAAGCAAAGAGACTGATTGCACTGCCTACTGAACAATCTGAAACAGAGAAGATTCAGCTATTGACTAAATTGAAAAAATTAGGATTATTGCCAGAGCAGGGCGATTTAGATGATGTTTTGGGAATTTCAATAAAGGACTTGCTTGATAGAAGGCTGCAAAGCATTGTCTTTAAGCAAGGGTTAGCAAGGACAATGAAGCAGGCAAGACAGTTCATTATCCATGAACATATAACAATTGACGGAAAAAAGCTTACTTCTCCTAATTTCTTGGTTCCAAAAGATAAAGAAGGAGGTGTAGCTTTTGCACAAAGCTCTGCTTTTATTGATGAAATGCATCCAGAAAGAAAGCAGGAAGAAAAGCTTCCAAAAAAGCCAAAGGAGAAAGGCAAGAAGAAAGCTGAGAAGAAGGAAACTAAGAAGAAAGAAGTCAAACCAAAGAAAGCTGAGAAGAAGGAATAAACATGGAAAGAAAATATCAAGATAGGGGAAACCAGGATAGGAGACATCAAGATAGGAGACAAAGACCATCAAGAGACAGAAATATAAGATGGGGTATAGCTCATATTTATTCTAGTTATAACAATACAATAATTCATATTACTGATATTACTGGAACAGAAACTTTAGCAGTTGCATCAGGAGGACAGGTTGTCAAAGCAGACAGGCTGGAGAGCAGCCCGACAGCTGCAATGACTGCTGCAAAGAAGGCTGCAGAAACTGCTAAGGAAAAAGGGATACAAGGAATTCATGTTAAGATAAAGGCTCCTGGCGGGCATAATGGGCCTGCAAACCCAGGACCAGGAGCGCAAGCTGCTGTAAGAGCATTATCAAGAGTTGGCTTGAAGATTGGGATAATCGAGGATGTAACACCAATACCTCATGACGGATGCAGGAAGAAAGGAGGTAAAAGAGGCAGGAGGGTATAATAAGATGGAAGTTAAATTATTAAAACAGGACAAGGAAAAAGGAAAACTTTCTTTTGTAATAAAGGATGCAAATCCAGTATTTGTCAATACAATAAGAAGAATGATCATTGAAGAAGTGCCGACTTTAGCTATAGAGACTGTTGATTTTAAAGAGAATAGTTCTGCGCTTTATGATGAAGTAATTGCCCATAGGCTTGGATTGGTTCCAATAAAGACTGACTTGAAGTCTTATGAACTTCCTAAAGAATGCAGCTGCAAAAAGAAAGGATGTGCAAAATGCCAATTAAAATTAACTCTTAAAGTAAAGTCAGCTGGTGTTGTTTATGCAGAAAGTATCAAGAGCAGAGATGCAAAATGCAAGCCAGTTCATGCAAAGATGCCTATTGTTAAATTGCTTAAAGGACAAAATTTAGAGTTAATAGCTACTGCAAAATTAGGGCAAG
>JAHWIR010000003.1 GCA_019322435.1 Candidatus Woesearchaeota archaeon | reverse complement strand
TCTTAGTCTTTGCATTCGGAATGGCTTTTGCAGACTATGCTTCAATGTTCCTATCATACTTGAGTATAGTTGCACTAAGCGCAGCAGTTGGCTATATTAAGAAATAATTTTTATTTTTATTTTATTCCAATAGGAATATTTCTGTCAAGAATCTTTATAAATAATTCATATTTTATACTCTTAAAATGGAAACAGCTACAATGAATACAGAAACCAAAGCACCAACATTAACACAAGTAGTAGCAGATCTCAAAAAAGCAGAGAAGCAAAAGATTAACAAATATTCAAAAACTTCAAAAGGATATCAGACCACAGGATGGGAACAAAGAATAAAACCAAATTCAGCTTATGTAAATACAGTAATCATAGGCTATGATTTTGATGAAGAACATGATGGAGAAAATGCTCATCCAATAATAGAAATATCTTTTGACGAATATAAGGCATTTAAAAAGTCACCTTTCAAAACATATTCTGAATTCGAAAAACACAAAAACAAACAATAAAATATTTAAAATGCTTTTTTCTACCAATCTACGAAGGGGTGGTAGAATCAAGGAGGTAAAAGAAAATGACAGAAAAACAACTATTCACATCTGAATCAGTGACAGAAGGCCACCCAGACAAGGTCTGCGACCAGGTTTCTGATGCAGTTCTAGATGAAATTTACAGGCAGGATCCAAACGCAAGAGTAGCATGTGAATGCCTGACAAAAACAGGCGTTGTTGTAGTAGCAGGAGAGATAACAACAACAGCTTATGTTGATATTCCTAAAACAGTAAGAACTGTTCTGCAGGATATTGGATATACAAAATCAGAATATGGAATTGAATACGAAACATGCGCTGTTTTTGTCCATTTAGAAGAGCAATCTCCTGACATCTCACAAGGAGTTACATCAGGAGAAGGACTGCATAAAGAGCAAGGAGCAGGAGACCAGGGAATGATGTTTGGTTATGCAACAAACGAGACACCAGAACTAATGCCTCTTCCAATTTCTTTAGCTCATAAACTATGCCAAAAACTAGCAGAAGTTAGAAAAAAAGGCAAGATAAAATACCTAAGACCAGATGGAAAATCACAAGTAACAGTTGAATATGTTGACGGCAAGCCAAAAAGAATAGACACAATTCTGATCTCAACACAGCATGATGAAGTTCCATATTCAAGAATCAAAAAAGACATAATAAAATACGTAATGAAACCAGTCTGCAAAAATTACATTGACAGAAGAACAAAATTCTTAGTAAACCCAACTGGAAAATTCGTTAGAGGAGGACCATACGCAGATGCTGGATTAACAGGAAGAAAGATCATTGTAGACACATACGGCGGAATGGGAAGACACGGCGGAGGAGCATTCTCTGGAAAAGACCCGTCCAAAGTAGACCGCTCAGCAACCTATGCAGCCCGTTACATTGCTAAAAACATTGTTGCAGCAAAACTAGCTGAAAAATGCGAAGTACAATTAGCATACGCAATAGGAGTTGCAGAGCCAGTCTCAATCCTAGTAAACACATTTGGAACAGGAACAGTCCCAGACAACGACCTGGCAAAGATTGTCAGAAAACATTTTCCAATCAAGCCAGCAGACATCTTATCAGAGCTTAGATTAAGAAGGCCAATCTACAAGAAGACAGCTGCTTACGGACATTTCGGAAGAAATGATCCTGATTTCACCTGGGAAAAGACAGACAAGATTGACATCCTGAAAAAAGAAGCAAATCTTGTAGAGACAGAAGAAGAAGTTAGGGAATTTTAAAACTCCCATTCAAAGATCAATCCAAATGTCTGCATCAAGATATCCGTATCTTTTCCAAATTTAGCTGGATAATGCTCTATTCCATAATAAAAATTTATAGAGTTTATAAGCTCCTTTGAGTAATAGCCGTCATCGAAACTATAGCCTATCTTAAGGTTCAGACTTTTTCCAAATCCTTTCCACCTTCCTTTTTCAATCGCTTCATAGCTGCTAAATCTGTAATGCCCTTTCTCATACCTAAACTCTGAATAAGGAAATCCAAGCTCCAATCCCAGAAGTATATTGTTCTCAAACTTCCACTCAGCTCCAAGATAAGCCTCCAAAGTCTTGCTTCCGGTCTCAAAAAGTGAATACCCATAGGATTCATACGGAGAAGGCAGTGGCTGCAGTTTCCTGTCAAAAAAATCATCTGTGATATCGTACTTGTTGTCAGGAGGAAAATTAAATCTTACTTCTCCTCCAAACTTAAATTTAAAATCCTCATTCCCAACCAGCCCTTCTAATCCAAGATAAGGAGCGCAAGTCAGTTTTTTAGGCTCATTTGTAGTAACATCTCCCATAGCTTTTCCGCCGTCATCATCATGCACTGGAATTGTCCTTTGTTCTTTGCTTAACTTGGGCGCATAATCAATGCACTCAAAACCAGCCTTCACACCCATACTTATAGGACCTTCTTTATTCACAGGCATATACGCACCGCATCCAACAGCAGCTAATAAGATCCCTCCAGCAATCAATTTTTTTCCGTAATCAATTATTTTTTTAAGCATATTCCCTACCTTCAAAATTCATATTATAACTATTCTTAGATGTAACCCCATTATACAATCTAAATGCAAGATTCTTTGCTTTCCTATCTTGTCCTTCAACTAAAATCTTGATTTCAGTTCCTTTTCCAGCTCCAAGAGTCATAACTTCAAGCATTCTTTTGCAGTCTGCTGTATATCTGTAATGGTCATTTCTAGACATATACACTTGTTTTGCAAAATTTTCGCATTCCTTTACAATACGGCTGGAAGAATCCATGCATATTCCAACATGCAGATTGACCACAGCATCCAAACTAACATAAGGCCGTCCTTCATACCTGATTTTGTTTATTTTTGGCTTCATCCTAATCCTCTAAATGATACCAGTTTCCAATTACAAACTCAGCAGCTTTTCCCACAAAACTGAAGTCATCATGGTCTTCTTCCATATTATAATACTGCTGCCAGATATACACTCCTTTGACCCATGACTTGTTGAACAAAGCTCCAAAAGCAGAGTTAAAGCAGTCAGCCTGCTCCTGCTCATCCTGCACACCATTAACAACCCACCATGGAGTTACATTTGTCCCGTCTCTGCTCTGATATCCAAACTCTGTTATCACCATCTGCTTGCCCTGCGATGCAGCATAATCCCCTAGCTCCTGCGCTATCACATTCCATGCATCAGTCAGCTCTTCAGGAGTTGGATCCATATCCCCAGTCAGTGGAAAATACGCGCACACCCCAATATAATCAACATCATTCCAGAATACAACATTCTTGTAATTGTCCCAGTTCGCAGCATAAGTCAGCTCTCCAGAAAATACACTTTTAACATCTGGAATTATTCTGCTGCTCCATTCAGCCCTGTCAGTTGTCTGCTTAAGCTCAGTCCCGACTATAAGATCATCAACATTATTTTTTTCAGCAATCTCAGCATAATGAATTATAAAATCATTATAGCTGTCAAACCAGTCCTGCCAGTCAGCTTCATTAAAATGTTCAATAAAACCTCTCCAGTTTCCGTCCCAAACATCAACATGAGGTTTCAGCACAACTTTCATGCCCAATGATTTAGCCTTTGTAATTGCATATTCAAGCGCTTCATCATCAGGAGTTTTTGTTGCACTAGAATAAATCTCAGTAGAATCAATGCTGTTCTGATACCATGTTGGAACAAAAGTTATTGATTCAACACCAAGTTCATGCAGTTTCTCCAGTGTTGCTTCTGTCGCAGGCTTTGAATAGTCATTAAACCACCAGGACGGCACAACAACACCTTCATCCATCCAGATATTCTTGTGAGTCTCCTCTCTTGTATAAGTTGGAGCAGAATCTTTAGTTTCATTGGTCCAGTACTCTGCTTCACTGTCACACCCAGCAAGCGCAGCCAATAACAATCCTCCAGCAATTATTTTCTTCCCAGCATTTATTATTTTTTCAAGCATCTTCACCAACCTCCAAATCATCCACCCATTTGCAGATTATCTCCAATTCGTCTAGATAATCTTCATGATCTCTCCAAAGAACATCATCCACCCCATTATCCATAAGAAAAACATAATCCAAACTTGGATGTTCATCAGTATAAGCAAGAATCTTCATTTTAGGAAACTCCTCCTTAGCAGCTTTAATTTCAGAAGGATAAGCTTTATAGAACAATTCCTGTTCTTCATCTAAAGAATCATCTGGAGTAATGTGTGTTATAATTCCGTCAATAGGATAATCCTTCCTTATCCTGTGGATATTGAACTTAGGGTATTTCAGCAGATCATATTTAAATCTTAACTCTTCTATCAACAACTCATTAATTTGAAGCCTTCCAATATCACAATCTTCAAAAGGAGGTAAAGCAAGCGCATGTATGTATTTGTCAATAAAAGCTACCCTTTTCATGGAACCCACCTCTCAACTTCTTCAATTCCTCTGACATGGAACACCAAAACTTCCAAAGAAAAATGCTTCTTAATCTCTTCAATCCAGAATTTTAATCCCATTACGTCCTTAAACACAACATCAATGAGAAAATCATATCCAGAATCTATATGGTATATTGAATTGACAAACCTTAACTCTTTCAAATACTCAAGAAAATCCTGCTTTCCTTGTTTAATCTTAACAACAACCATTGCATTGGCATGATAGCCTAATTTATTATAATCAAGCAAAGAGCTCCTCTTCAAAACATATTTCTTCTCAATTCTTTTTATTGCATCATTCACAGTAGAGACAGGCTTCCCCAGCTGTCTGGCAATCTCAGAGATATTCAGCCTCTTCCCAGTCCTCATCAGCTCAATTATTTTTTTGTCTTTCATTATTATCAGCCTCTAGAATTGCTTTAGATATATTGTCCATATTATACCTCCACAAGTCATCATAAGAGTCATACTTCTTCTGTACAATGGTGTAATCCCATTTCTTCCTAAGCCCGCTGTCAATAATATCCATTGCCTCATCAAGATAGATGATGACACTGACTCCAGGCATCTGTTCTGCTGTTTTTTCCAGCAGCTCATATCCTTCATCATAGTAGAATATTCTTTCACACCTAAATCCTGCAAATCTCTTGGTAGGGACTTTCTGCCTTGTTATCGTAGCAATCATAATGCTGTAAGGATTTTCCTCATGCCTTTTTACAGCTTCTTTAGAAGTCTCTTCATTTAATCCAGGAAAACTGTCCACTTCAAATACATCTTCTAGAAAAGAGATAGTTTTCATAGCATTTTGATACGCCTTGCTCTCTGTCAGAGGCACCAGATCACCTCCTTTAAAGCAGTACCCTTCTGTTTCCAGATCATTGTCAAGGTAAGCTAATCTTTTCATTTTATTTTCCAGTCCTATCTTAATCCCCATGTTTCTTCGCCTCCCTATCAGCATAATATTTGTTATACAGCTTGTACAGTCCTTTGCCTGCCAAACCACCAAGCCACATACCAGCAACAGCACCTAAAAAGCCGTAAAAAAGGGCATTTGATCCTGCACGTTCAAAATCTGCATCCCATCCATTTGCTAATGCAGTGTAAAACAAGCTAACTCCTCCTAAAACAAATCCGCAAAGTCCTCCACCTGCCTCTGAATCTGACTCTCCTGGATAAGTCTCATAATTATCAAGAATCTGCCTTGCACTTTTCCCTAGTCCCATATATCCAGAATCATGATATATCTTCCATAATTCCTCTCTTCCAGGATATTTCCCGTCTACTCCACTAAACAAAAGGATCTTTCTTGCACCTTCAGCTCTGAAACTTTTTTCTGGATTAGGAGTTTCATGATATATCCACAATAATCTTTCAGCAGCAGCTTCATAAATCTCCCCAGGCTTTTTGTTGCACGCATCAATAAGGAAATTATACACTTCAAGCTCATCTTGATAGTGATCGCTCCAGACATACTTTTCAAGATAGTCTTTGGCAGGATTTCCCTGCATCAGATGCCTTAATGCACCCATCTCCTTGCCCTTCACCATTGCCCGCCTTTGTTTTTCTTTCTTTTCTGTCTCCTCCCTCATAAGATCAAACAAGGTTTTATCACTTTTAGGATAACAGGTGTCAAGATCATCCCAATCTCTATCAAATGCATACATTATTTATCACCCCCATATCTTTCCAAGATCCTTTCAATAATCCCTGTTGATGAAACAGACTCGAGATAATCAGGATGATTCCTGTGCATATTCTCAACCTTAATCCCCAATTCATCACATCTTTCATGCATTTTCTGCAGACCAGGATCATTCTCATTGATAACAAAGATATCTGGCTTCAGATCAAGCATAATATCAAAATAATCAAACCTTGTCCCAGGTATAGCCTCATCATTAGAAACAACATAATCAACATCTCCAATTCCAGCCACTAAATACATCCTGTTTATTTGGGTGTTAATCGGCCTTTCCTCTCCTTTTATCTTCTTCATAGTGTCATCCCTTGCCAATCCAACAACAAGAATATCCCCTAGCTGCTTGCAAAGATTAAAATAAACAACATGCCCTGAATGAAAGATATCATAGCATCCAGTTGAAAACACAATAGTATTTTCCTTATTCCTGCTTCTAAATTCAGCCAGATATTCCCTGTCCAGGAATTTTGATTCGATTGTCATTTTCGTTAATCTTACAGTTTATTACGTGAAATTAACATATATATCTTCGTGATATAATTGATATATTTCTATATCATTTTCATAAGGTTTAAATAGTTCAAATGCTTATTATTCTATATTGGGGTGGTAATTATGAAGCGTAAAGTCATAAAACAAGGAAATGGCACACTAACCATAACTCTTCCAAAACAATGGACTAAGAATTTCAATGTAAGAGGAGGAGAAGAGATAAATGTACAAGAAGCAGGACCTAATCTGCTAATTCAAAGCAGAACAACAGCAACAGCAGGAAAAATAAATATAAAACTCACAACAGCAGACAAATTTCTAATAAGATTCCTAGAAAATCCATACAGGCTTGGCTATAATGAGATGTACATAAGCTTTGAAGACCCCAAAATAATCAAAAAAGTACAAAATGCCCTTCCAAACATGATGGGATTTGAGATGATTGAGCAGGGATCAAGGCACTGCGTAATAAAACAGCTGATGACTGAAGAAGAAAAAGAATTCAAGACAACCTTCAACAGATTGTTCCACTTGGTTGGCTCACTAGGAAAAGATACTTATCAGGCATTAAAAGAAAACAGCAAGGAAAAGATGCAGGAAGTAATATCCACAGAATTGCTGACAAATAAATTCTCAAATTTCTGCGAAAGAATATTGAACAGAAGAGCTTACCAAAATCCAGCTGAAACTAATCTGTTCTATTACATAACAGCAGGACTGGAGCAGATAGCAGACAGCTACAAAAACATCTGCAAAGCACATATCCATCCTTCAAAACAAGCCTTATCACTCTTAAATGAAACAAACAATATTTTTGAAGATTTCAAAAAACTCTTCTCAAAATTCAACAAGGAATCTCAGTTCAAATTAAGGCAAAATAAACAAAATCTATATAATAAAATAAAAGCACAAAAAAAAGATGCAGTCCTATTAGAACATTTGGTAATGATATTGAACATAATAGAACATATGTCAATGAGGACTCATGAAGAATATCAGCCTTTGATAAGCGCATAAAGATAATGCATGCTTTTTTCCTCAGGATCAAACATCTCTAAGAATTTCTTAACTAATTTAGGGCGTATGACTAACTCGTAGTCTATCACCCGTGAAGCTGCACTAGGAGGCAGCTCATTATTAAATCCCCTATGGCTCTTTCTTTCAGAATTATAAGCTTCTTTAAAAGATTCCATCGCTTCCTTAATCTCCCCCACCTTTATATATCCTTCAGCTTTAATCTCAGCTTCTCTTAATCTAATATCTGTTTCCTGCTCAATTGAAATAACATCTCTAAGATCTAACAAAAGCATAAAGGCATCATGAGACTCTCCATTTTCATAAAGAATATCTGCTTTTTTCATCAATAGCATATTCTTCAGGTAATTAAATGCCCTTCTGCATCCGATATTCCTGATGCATTCTGGAACCCTGTAAGAATTTTCTCCATCCATATCATCTGTATGGGAATACACAACATTTCCTGTTTCTTTTTTAATATGCCATCTTAATCCTTCCTCTCTTAATAAGAAATCCAGATTTTCTACACCTTCATCCAATATCCCCAATGCAGTTTCTTTTTCTTCATGCAGGTCAGCAAGCACATACTGCATCCTGGCGCTGTCCAAGATAATTTGCATAAGCTCATCATCCAGCATGCTATAAAATTCCGATACCTTGTCAAAATCCAATCCGCCTTCAAATTCCTCTTCCAGTCTCTTTCTGCCAGCTTCTCTTATCTTCTCCAAATCCTCATACATCCCGGTTAATGCTTTGCCAACAGAATCCTTGCTTACCTCTACTCTAGGAGCCAATGTTTTGAAAAGCTTCTCTATATCAGTAAAATAACGTAAGTCAGACAAGATTTTATCGCATTCCTCATCAAGGAATTCTTGAGTTCTAAAAGCCAGGCCTGTAAATTCCTTAAAGTATTTTTTATTATTTTCATCTATCTCTTCCCTTGTTCTCGTCTCTCCAGGCAAATCAGCTGGATGAAAAGCCATCAAGTCTCCTGGTCCAGGCTCATATCCATTTCCCTGCCTTGCTAACAAAATGTCTGCAGCAGCATGATCATGAAGATTTTGATCAAGTTCGCTCAAAATTCTTCTGCAACTAGCATTAAGAACAATTCTTCCTATGGGAAATCCAGCTTTTCCAGTCCAGTCTTCTATTCCATTCCACCCATTATTATACTCGCTAAGCCAGCCTTCAGCAACAATCTTGACCAACTCATTATAAACAAATGAATCACCTATTTTATCCCTTTCTCTTTCACTGTAATCCCTTTCTCTAGGAGAAATATTAATCTCGTTCAATATCTCAAATATCCTCATTAAACTTCTAGAATAAGGCTTGTCTATTCCAATTGATTCTGCATAGTTAGTAACCTCCTTAAACTGCGCTGTCAGATGTTCCTTTCCTCTGTGAATATCATCTAAAACATTCATCCAGTAACCTTTTCTATACTTTGCCCTGCTGCTCACAAAATCTTCTGCTATATTTAACGCAAACATATACAGATAATTCCATTTTACAAGATCATAGAATCTATCATCAGCCAAAGACTTGTCATTAAACAACTCGCTTCTAAATCCTGTTGTTGGCCAGGCATCTCTTTGGTTTATAATAAAATCTCCAATATCATGGTAATGGTTTCTCATAAAATTCATCAAGCTGTTTGGGATTTCATTTTCAGACAAGGCTTCATCAATCTCAGCTTTTCCAATAAGCTGCAAAAGCTTCCTATAGCTTCCCAGCCTTTTCTTGTTTTCAGGCAGAACTCTGACTCTCTTTTCTAGATCATTAACTACAAAAAAATCTTCTACTCTGTTTTGATATCTGATTAATTTATCAATAGCTTCTTTTCTTTCAGAAGGGGCCTTAGAGAGCGCAGTATAAACAACATTAGCAAGTTCAGAACTTATAACCCTCTCTATTGGATGGGGATCTTCATTTAAAATCTTGTTTTTTACCCTTTCCCTTGCTGCCAATTCTAAATCTTTATCGTCACTTTTTAAATCTCTTAAATCTTCTTTAGTTGCAAATGGGTGCTCTAGATTAATCATCTCATAAAGAGCAATACCAAGAGCCCATATATCTGACTCCTTGTCCCCTTTCCCATTAAATTGCTCAGGAGCGCTTACCAATATCCCCCCTGTTCTTGAAGGATGATCAGCCTCAATAGTTCTTGCTGTTCCCAGATCAACAAGTTTTGCCCTTGATTTGCTTGTAATCATAATATTGTTTTTGCTGGCATCTAGATGGCACAAGTTTCTTTTATGCAGGTCATGAAAACACTCAGAAATGCTTATGCCATATTCTACAATATCCTTCAATGAAATAGGTTTATCTTGCTCCTTGTGCTTTTCAATTATTTCAGCCATAGGCACACCATCTACCCAGTCTTCAACAATATAGCGGATAAGTTGCCCATTCAGTTCTATAACATTTCCATCAATAACTTCAGCAACAGTAGATAAACCTCTTGCCTCTGATAGTTTTTTTATTTCATCCAGAAAAATCTTATTCCCTTCTTTTTTGTCTATTTCATAAGCAGCTTTATTTTTATCAATCTCATAGTGCTGCCTGTAAACAAGCAGCGCAACTTCTCTAGGTATGTGTTTATGTCTTGCTTTGAACACATACTTAAAAGCGCCTTTCTCGCTTGCAATTTCTTCTAATACATATTTCCCGTCAAACGCGTTTTCCTCATTATTATACGCATTTATCAAATCTTCCGCTCCCATACACCCTTACAAGTTCCAGAACTTTATAAACCTGAGGCTTTTTCACCCGTTAAATTAACAGAACTATGCCGTGCTAAAAACCTTGCAAAACCGAAACCTTTATATAGTATTATGAATATATATTCACTATAGGATATGAATATATATCCATAATGGAGGAATGATAAAAATGCCAGGAGGAGATCAAACAGGACCAATGGGCCAAGGGCCTATGACAGGAAGAGGAATGGGTTTTTGCAATGGTTTCAACGCACCAGGATATGCAAACCCAGGATTTGGAAGAGGAAGGGGATTTGGTAGAGGTATGGGTAGAGGAAGAGGCTTTGGAAGAGCAACTATGTACAACCCAAGAGGAATGCTAAGACCAAGATTCATGCCAGTAGCTCCGCAAGCAACACCAGTATATGGCTCTCCGGTTCAACCACAGCCAACAAAAGAGCAAGAAAAAGAAATGCTTGAGCAGGAAACAAAAGCAATCGAAGAAGAACAGAAACAATTAAGTAAAGAATTAGAAGATGTAAGAAAAAGGATAGAAGAATTAAAAGAGTAACAATGACAGACAAGCAAAACATACCGATTGAAGTGTCAAACAGGCATATACATCTTTCCAAAAAAGACATAGGGGTTTTATTTGGAAAAGATTATATGCTTAAAGTAGCCAGGAAACTTTCGCAGCCAGGACAGTTTGCAGCACATGAAAAAGTCCATCTGGTTAGCGGAGATAAAAGGATTGAAAATGTCAGGGTGCTGGGTCCTGAAAGAGAAGAAACCCAGGTTGAACTGTTAAAAACAGATGCGACATATTTAAATATAGCTGTCCCTTTGAGGCTTTCAGGAGACATAGAAGGAACACCAGGAATAACTATCAAAGGACCAAAAGGAAGTATAGAATTAGAAAAAGGAGTGATCATAGCGAAAAGACATATTCATGTTTCAGAAAAACAAGCAGAAAAATTAGGGATCAAAGACAAAGAACATGTAAGCATCAGGGTTAATGGAAATGTATTTGATGAATTGTTAGTAAGAACAGGCCCAGGCCATAATCTGGCAGTACATCTTGATACAGATGAAGGAAATGCTACATGCATAAACAAAAAAACTTTTGGAGAATTAATAAAATGCCAAGACCATTCAGATTAAGAAGAGTAAGATTCCAGCCAGGGATAACTCACTTTAAGCCAGCAGGAGTCAGATTATCACAGTTAAATGAAGTAGTGTTAACAATGGGAGAATTCGAAGCTGTACGTCTAAAGGATTTTGAAGATTTAGACCAAACAGCAGCAGCAAAAAAAATCAATATCTCCCAACCAACATTTGCAAGATTAATAGATTCTGCAAGAAAGAAGATTGCAGATGCGATTGTAAATGGAAAAGCAATAAGAATTCAAGGAGGCAATTATAAAATGGTACAACAACCAGGAATGGGACGAGGAATGGGCAGAGGTCAAGGTAGAGGAAGAATGGGTGGTGGATTTGCTGCAGGACCAGCAGGAAACTGCAGATGCCCTAAATGCGGACATGAAGCAGCCCATCAAAGAGGAGTGCCTTGCTATCAGATGAAATGCCCTAAATGCGGAACTTTAATGACAAGAGGATAAAAATTTAATAAAAATGTCATTAATTGTAATTGGAGCAAAAGAAGGCGGGATTAAAGTAGCAGACCATGCAAGTAGTATAGACACTTTAATAGGTGTAGATAAAAGTGGAAATACAAGAAAAATGAGTTTTAAGCCCACCTCTTCCAATCCAGGGCAGGAAACTATGCAGTTTATAGACGGACATTTTTCAGATGCTGAAGCATTTATAATAGGATTAATGCAAGGCCCGCCTAATTCAAAAAGAAAAATTGTTCAAGAATCTGATAAGAGTGTTAAAGATGTTATTGAAGAGTATAAAAAAGGAGAAAAATCATATTCAAAAGAAACTTCTTCCAGTAAAGAAGGAGAAACAGAATACAATGTTCCAAAACAAGATGGAAGTGGCAAAGGAACAAGAGATAATATGGGAAGAAATCCTGAATGTGCTCCTGAAGATTACAAAGAAATAGGCCAGGGTTCTGGAACAAGCTCAGGCAGAGCAGAAGAAGCAAGTCCGCAAAGAAAAGCTTATAATACAGCAGAAAATACTATTGATAATTTGGTAGAAAAATATTCAAATGCAAAAACAGATGAACAAAAAGAAGTTATAACTCAAGCTGTTGGAAAATATCTAAAAGAAGCATCTGATAAAAATCTAACAGGAGAAGATGCAGAAAAATATGTTGCAGATAAACTAAAACAAGAAGGTTATTCAAAAGACAGCAAAGACAATAAAAATAACAAAACCAGCAGCTCTAAAAAATCATCTGGGGAATCAACCAGCAAAAAAGCAGCTTAAAATAAAATGGAAGAAAAAGAAAAGATTTCAATAATTGCAATAATATCAAATCTATTTTTATCTATCTTTAAGATAATTGTAGGTATAATCAGCAAATCTTCAGCAGTGATTGCAGAAGGAATCCACTCAGCAATGGATATTGTAACTTCAGCAATAAGCTATGGTGGAATTAAAGCAGCAAAAAAACCAGTTGATGAAAAACATCCTTACGGCCATTACAAAGCAGAAGTTTTGGCTGGATTGATTATAACTATTGTTCTTTTAGGAACTTCTATCTGGATCATATATGGAGCAGTAACAAGCTTTTTTACAGTAAAAGAAATATTCATAACACATTTAACTTTAGGAGTGATGGCTTTCTCAGCAGTAATAAATGAAATAATGGCCAGAGTAAAAATAAAATATGGAAAAAAACATGAAAGCATGGCTTTATTAGCAGATGGAAAACATTCAAGAATAG
>JAHWIR010000012.1 GCA_019322435.1 Candidatus Woesearchaeota archaeon | reverse complement strand
TTAATCCGCTTATCTTCTTAGCTAGTTCTTCTAATTTTGCTTTAAGATCATCAACAGTTGTATCTTCTACTTTCTTAGTTCCTTCTTGTACTTCCTCTAGATTCCACACTTCTATCCAATTGATAATATCTCTTACAGCATTCTCAGCTTCTTTTATTTTTTCAACATCAACTTCAGCCATTGTTAAAACCTCCTTTATTCCTCCACTCTTTCAGGAGTTTCTTTTTCTTTGTGCTTTTTAGCATAATTCTCAGCATGCTCTTCTGAACAAAACCACTTAACTTCTCCTTCAAACTCTCTTTCAATTATATTCTTGTCATCTTCTGCAATCTGCTTTCCACACTCTGCACAGCTATTCTTCTTGCCTCTGCCTTCTGCTCCTTCCATAAAACCTTGTTCAAATGGTGCAATCTCACCATCTTCTTCTAATTTCTCCCTTCCTTCCTCTGAATAAACAGTCTCTTCTTTTTTACCGCCTTCCATTTTCTGTTCAATCTCTTCAGAAGTCTCTGGTTTTTTAATACCTTGTTCTTCAGCTGGTTGGTCTTTTGCCATCATAATCCACCTTTTTCATAATCTTTTCTATAGCTAGAATCTGTTTTATACTGATGTATAATTCTTTCCCTTGCCTTGTCCATCAACTTATGTACAATAGCAACAGGATCCCATTCTACAGGAGAACTAACCTTATTCACAGTAATCGGTCCTGTTTCAGCATCAATAGTCATCTGCACAGAATATTTCCTTCTTCCACCTTTTTCATAATCCTTAAAATGCAGCTTCAACCCATTTATCTGTTTCAATTCTCTTTCAATAGTCACAAAATCCTTATAGATAATATCCTTTATCTGCTTTTGATCAGCAGGATCTAGAATATCCAATCCAACAAACTGGACATTTTTTCTTTCAACATACATCATGTCTTTTTTAACTGCCATGCTCTAAAATATATACATTTCTTATTTAAATATTTGTATTTCTTTTTTAGAATTCGCACCCTTTAGGGCCAATTTTTTCTCCCCACGCAAGTTAAGGGGAGAAAAAATTGAGTTTCTGGTACCCAGACGAATGTAGTGAGTCTGACTTTTCGCAAGAAACTACGAATTCAACAACATTTAAAAACTCTTGTTTGTTCTTTATAGCTATGACACTAATCTGCGGAATAGAAGAAGCTGGACGCGGCCCTGTAATTGGTCCAATGGTAGTATGCGGAGTAGTTATTGACGAAAAAGACGAATCTAAACTGCTAAGCATTGGAACAAAAGACAGCAAACTACTAACTCCAAAAACAAGAGAAATTCTTTTTGAGCAGATCAAGAAAATGGTAAAAGATTATAATATCCTTATCATCCCTCCAGAAGAAGTTGATGGATATCTCCAGACAGATCATCTGAATCTCAACAAACTTGAAGCACAAAAAATGGCTGAAATCACAAACATCCTAAATCCAGACAGAGTAATCCTGGACTGCCCAAGCAACAACCCGCGAGAATACACCAGATACCTTAGAAAACATCTGAAAAATAAGAATATGGAAATCGCTGCAGAGCACAAAGCAGATGCAAAATACACAGTTGTTGCAGCAGCTTCAATCCTGGCAAAAGTCACAAGAGACAATGAAATCAAGGCAATAAAAGAAAAGATAGGCATTGATTTTGGTTCTGGCTATACTTCTGATGAAAGAACGCAAAAATTCCTAAAAGAAAATTGGGACAAGCACCCTTCTATATTCAGAAAATCATGGGTTTCTTATAAAAAAGTTTTAGAAAGTCAAAAGCAAAGCAGTTTAGATGATTTCTAAGAACAAAATTTATAAATACTATCTCCCAATTTTTAATTATAGATGACAAGAATCAATAAATTGATTATGCATGGATTTAAATCTTTTGCAAGAAGAACAGAATTGGTGTTTGGAGATAATTTCAACTGTGTTCTGGGCCCAAATGGCAGCGGCAAATCCAATATCCTCGATGCATTGTGCTTCGTCCTTGGAAGGATGTCTGCAAAAGCAATGAGAGTGCATAAAGCTTCTAATTTAATCTATAATGGTGGAAAAACAAAAAAAGCAATGAAACAGGCAGAAGTAAGCATCTTTTTTGATAATGAAAAAAAGACCTTTCCAACAGAAGACCCTTATGTCAAAATCACTAGAATAACAAAACAAAGCGGCCAGTCTGTCTATAAAATAAATGACCAGACAAGAACAAGGCAGCAAATCATTGATTTGATGGCTGTTGCAAAGATAGATCCAGAAGGTTATAATATTGTCCTCCAAGGAGATATTGTAAGATTCACAGAAATGAGGCCAGAAGATAGAAGAATCCTCATCGAAGAGATATCAGGAATCTCAGTCTATGAAGAAAAAAAGCAAAAAGCTATCAGAGAACTGGAAAAAGTTGATGCAAAACTAAAAGAAGCAGAAGTCATCCTTGCAGAAAGAAACCGTTACCTAAAAGAATTAAAGAATGACAGAGACCAAGCTCTGAAATTAAAAGACATGAAAAATCAGTTAAAAGAAAGTAAAGCTTCCCTCTTATTCCTAAGAATTGAAAAACAAGAATCAAGAAAACACAAGCTTGACAAGAAGATCAGCACTTTTAAGTCCCAGCTTGATGAAATAAACAGCAAAGTCGATGAAGTAAGGAAAGCAATAGAAGAAAAGAAACAAGAAATAAACAGGCTGAACAAAGAAATTGAAGAAAAAGGAGAAAAAGGCCAGGTAAAAGTTCAAAGAGAGATTGAAGAGCTCAAAGTCCAGATTGCCACAGACAAGACAAGGATTGATACATTAAGAGGAGAGATTGACAGGATAGAGATAAGAAAAAAAGAACTAAAAAAAGAGCTGGAAAGCATTGATGTTGAAATAGAGCATCTAAATGAAGAAAAACAGGAAATAGAAAAAAAGAAAAATTCCATCAAAACCAGGCTTGAAGAGATAAAAAACAAAGTTGAAAACTTCAAAAAAGAGAATGAACTTGATAATGCTTCTGAAATAGAGTCTCAGATTGAAGAACTGGAAAAACAAGCAGATGAAAAACAAAAAGAGATAGAATCCCTTCGAGAAGAACAGCAGGATTTTCTAAGAAAAAAAGACAGCCTGGAGTTCCAGATAAATTCTATTGATGAACGGATCAACAAAGTCTTGGAAATAGAAAAATCTAATGAAGACCAGATCAATGATTTGAAAAATAAAAAACAGGAATTCAAGGATTCTATTGAAGAATTAAATAAGAGACTGAATGAAGATTCAAGTTTAGCTCAGCAATTGTCTAATAAAAAACAAAAACTGACAAATGCAAGAGAAGAACTTGCCAAATTACAGGCAAGAGATGCTGCAATAAGAGAAAGTGTTTTAGGAGATATTGCTGTTAAAAAGATTCTAGAAAAAAGAAAAGAAATAAGAGGAATCTATGGAACAGTGGCTGAACTAGGAGATGTTGAGCAAAAATACTCCCTTGCTTTAGAAGTTGCAGCAGGCCCTCGTCTAAAATCTATTGTAGTTGAAGACGACAAAGTTGCTTCTGAATGCATCAAATTCCTGAAGAAAAACAAGCTTGGAACAGCTACATTCATTCCATTAAATAAGATAAAGCCAAGAAAGATTGATTCTGAAGTAAAGAAGCTGAAAGACAGAGAAGGCTCTCATGATTTTGCTGTTAACCTCATCTCATTTGATGAAAAATTCAAAAAAGTATTCTCCTATGTCTTTGGCCATACTTTAGTTATAGAAGATATTGATACAACAAGAAAAATAGGCATTGGAAAATCAAGAATGGTCACTTTAGACGGTGATTTGGCAGAAACAAGCGGAGCAATGCAAGGCGGCTACCGCCAGAAAAGAAGATATAGTTTTAATGAAAAAGAACTTCAAAGAGATTTGCAGGAATATGAAGAACTGTCTTCCCAGCTTGAAAATACAATCTCAACATTAGAAAAAAGAAGAACAGAAAACGAAAACAGCATTGTCCAGCTGCGTGAGAAAAAAGCAAATCTCGAAGGAGATATTATCAAACAAGAAAAATCCCTTCATCTTGATTCAGGAGACATAGAAGCTGACAAAAATCTTAAACAAGAGCTTAAACAAAAACAAGAGGGCATCTCCCAAAAACTCAACAACATTGAGCTAAAAACAGATGAACTAATCAAATCCCTGACAGAAATCAAGACAAAAAAACAGCAGATGCGCTCCTCAATCTCTCAATTAAGAAATCCGGAGGTCATTGCAGAACTTAATGCTTATGAAGAAAAAGCATCTCAGCTTAAAGAAGAGGTAATGCAGCATGATGCAGATGTCCGCAGCATCAACACTCAGATAAACAATATGAAACTTCCTGAAAAAGAAAAAATCAAATCAATCCTGCAGCAGCAGGCAAAAGACGCTGAAAACTTCAGTGAAGAAGTGAAAAACCTAAATGAAAAGAATGAAAAAGACATTGAAATGCTCCAGGAACAAGAGAAAAAATCACAAGAATTCTACACTAAATTCAAACAGCTGTTCACCCAAAGGGACAAGTTAGCAGATGAAACCCAGGAAAAAGAAAGCAAGATAGAGCAGGAAAGAGAAGAAAGCAAGAATCTTGAGATTGAGATGAACGGAATCTCTCTAAAAAATGCAGAAGTCAAAGCAAAACTTGCAGGACTTAGAGAAGATTTCAAGGAATTTGAAGGAGTAAAGATAAACAAAGACAAAGAGCCAGAAAAACTCAAACAAGAAATCGAAGCACTCGACAAGAGAATCATCCAGATTGGAAATGTTAATATGCGCGCATTAGAAGTCTATGAAGAGATTGAAAAAGAATACCAATCCTTATTTAACAAAAAAGAAAAACTGGGCATGGAAAGGCAGGATGTTGTAGAGATGATGGATGAAATCGAAGGAAAGAAAAAAGAATTGTTCATGAAGACATTCAATGTATTGAATGAGAATTTCAGAAGAATCTTCTCTGCAATAAACCCAAAAGAAAGGGATGCTTCCTTGGTCCTGGAAAATCCAGAATCTCCATTTGAAGCAGGACTGGATATCAAAGTCAAGATTACAGGAAAGAAATTCCTTGACATAAGAAGCCTGTCTGGAGGAGAAAAGACACTGACAGCACTGGCATTCATCTTTGCAATCCAAGAGCATGACCCTCATTCCTTCTACATCCTAGACGAAGTTGATGCTGCTCTAGACAAGCATAATTCTGAAAAACTCTCCAAACTGATAAGAGATTATGTAAAGAAAGCACAATACATAATCATCTCCCATAACGACGCAATTATCTCAGAATCAGATAATCTCTATGGTGTAAGCATGAATGAGCATGGAATTACTAATGTCACTAGTCTAAAAGTCTAAGCACTGCCTAAAGCCTTCTTCACATCAGCAATAGTCTTTTCCCAGGCAAATTTCTGCCTGACTGTTTTCCTTGCTCTCACACCCATTATATGTCTTTCATGAGAATCATTGATCAATAACTCAAGCCTTTTTCTCAAAAGATAATGATTGTGTTTTCCAAAAAACATTCCATTGAATTTATTGATGATATATTCTTTGATATAACCAACTCTTGTTGCAACAACTGCAACTCCGCAGCTCATCGCTTCTAATGTTGCCAAAGAAGTTGTTTCAGTTAAACTTGGCATTACAAAAATATCCATTGCCTGCAGATAAGGCACTACATCCTTTACAAAACCAGTAATTTTAACATCAGGTATCTTCTTCAGCTTGTTCATCTCTTCATCAGGACCGCTTCCAACAATCAAAAGTCTGAGTTCTGGATACTCTTCCCTTAATCTCAGATATGCTTTCTTCAACGTAACCAAATCCTTTTCCTTACTTATCCTTCCAACATAGCCAACAACCTTATGCTTGGCATCAACTCCAATATCTCTTTTTGCAATAAACTTATCTTCAGGAGGACTGAATTTCCCTGTATCAACTCCCAAGTGCACTATAATCTTTTTTGATTCAACTCCTCTCTCTTCCAGCTCTTCTGCAAGTTCTTTGTAAGGAACTAATAATCCAGTGCACTTATTATATAGATACCTCACCATGCCCCTGACTAATGCTGCAAGAATTTTCTTCAATGTTTTAGGAATAGTCAATACATCAACAGCATGCTCCCATGTTATCTGATGAACATAATTAAAAACAGGCTTTTTGTATTTCTTTGCATAATAAATAGACAATGCTCCTAAAAAAGCCAAATCCTGGCTAAAAACAACATCAGATTCCTTTACCAATTGCTTTAATCTTTTTCTGTTCTTTCTTGATAGCTTTACACTTTTATAGCCAGCCATCTGTAGCTTGTCTGACACAGGAAATCCCACAACTCTTGTTTTTCCAATTGGCTTTATCTTTGCTCTGTCAAAAACAGGCACAGCTATTGTAACATCATAATCTTCAGCTAAAGCAGGAACTATTTTCTCTAGAAAAATCATTACTCCATCTCTATGAGGATAATAAGTATCTGTTGTGATTAATAATTTCTTTTTTTCAACTTCTATTTGCTCGTTCATCTTATCTTGAAAAACCTCTCTGCAAATCTCTTGTGGATATGAAAGCCGTGCACAATAGCTCTTACATAAACACTCCAAAACAAAGCAAGCAAACTTGCCTTCTGGCTTTCAAATACTTTCAATGCTTTTATTTTTTTTGGAAAACTCTCGCTTACATCTTCATATAATCTAGGAAGGTGCTTTTTCTTTATTGTGAACGGATTCCAGACATCAAAAGTAAACACACTGCATTTATGTTTTATTCCATCCAATGCTTCCATAACAGCATGATAAACAGCCCTGTGGTCTGGATGAGGGTCTTCTCTGGAATGTGTGAATATCTTTGTCGGCTTTCTTGACATTATAATCTTTTGCAGCTTCTTCTTTATCTTTTTTTCTTCAATCTCTTCAGGAAACTTCCCTTCTTTCAATCCAAAAAACCTTACTCCACTGCCCCCGATAATTTTGTCTGCTTTCTTTGCCTCTGCAACTCTTGTTTTTATAGCCAATGCAGGCTTCAACCAAGCCAAAGAATTCTCACCATAAGAAAAAATCACAGTATATATTTTCTTTCCCTTCTTGCTATACTTTGCTAATGTCGCTCCAGGCCCGAATATCTGGTCATCTGAATGAGCGCAGAATACAAGTACATTTTGCTTGTTTTTTGTCATTGTCAAAAAACTTGTTTTTAACCTTATTGAGTGGCACTACCCAGAACTTTTGAGGTGGTCCATAAAAGATAAGCGCACGAAGCGCGTTGGAACCAATTTTGAGCCTCCTTTCAAATCCAGATAGTATGAATGCGGCGACTGGGACTTTCGTGAAGTTTTAGCTTCTTTTCGAACCCAGATAAATGGCTTTCCTCTTTTTAATGGAAGGCCATTGTCATGCCGTTAGACCATCGCCGCATGTTAATGGATGAATATTGGTGGTTTATAAATGTTACTTCTTAAAATTTATTTTAAGAAGTCTGGTGATGTTACATCACCCTTATTACAATTGCTCCTCAATAGCTTTAACAAACCTCTCAAAATCTTTTTTCTTGATATTTGCTCCGCACGCATGCTCATGCCCTCCTCCAAAACCTTCAACTCCCACTAATGCTTTTTCTAAAATTCCAGGCAAAATAACTTTCTTGCTTCTTAAGCTTATCTTCATCTCATCTGCTTTTTCTCTTGCAATAATTATAATTTTATCCGGAAACCTATGCAATAATTCATTAGCCAAATCCTTTGTAAGGCTTATCTTTGCATGACTATACTCAAACAATAAAATCTTGTTTTTTGGTTTTTGTTTCAACGCTTTATCCAATAATTGCTTATATTCTTCATAGATTTGCAAGTATTTTTTATACAAGAATGTTCCAGCAGGTGTTTCCTGATTTAAGATTTCATATGGTGTCTTAATCCTTGTAAATATCTTTGCACACTGCATTGCCTGCTGCGTCTTTCCTTTCAGTGAAAAATCCATTATCTTAATCAGCTTTCCTAATTTTGTCTCAAACAAAGCTGTTTCAGGATCATTCACATTCTTAGGAAGCAAATCTGGATATTTCTCTTTAAATTCACCTATAAAATCAGGCCAATACCAATCTCCTACACAACCCATTGCAGCTATCCACATATCCTGCTTTACAGTCTGATAACACCAGTAAGAAACAGGGATATTAGCATCAGGATTTTTGACTCTTGGATTAAAATAAAGCACATTCCTCCTCTTTAACGGAGCATGATGGTCTATCCATATTGTCCTTGTCTTAGCTCCATCTATAAACTCCTGGTCAACCAAAGCAATATCAACAATAAATATCTTGTCAGGCCCATACTCCTCTACTTTCCTTAAAAATTTCTCATCTATCCTAGGAGTTGTCTTTACTATGATGCTATTTCCCTCTCTTATATATCTATACAACAATAAAAAAGAACACAAGCCATCAGAATCATCATGAAAAAAGAACAAGGGTTTTTTGCAATTATCTAACTCTTCTTTTATCTGTTTTATTTGTTTTTGGGTTAATGTCATATTATCTACCTAGATAAAAAAATAAAAATTCTAGTACTGATGTAGATTTGAGAGAACTATATAAACGTTTTGGAAAAAAGTTTATGGTTTCAATTTTTATTGAAACGTTGTTTGGCTATGCCAAACATAACTTATAATGTTTTTGCCTTCATTGTGTAAACGTTTGGTTTTGTTTAATATAAAGTCAATTTTGGTTTTTTCTTTTTATAATTTTCATAGGCTTCCTTCCAAGTCTGAGATATCCGCTCTTTTTTTATCCAGTTTTTTTTAGAAGAATTACCGGGAGTATCTTTAAAATGCCCACAATAAGAGCATAACAATTTTGATTGGGTTTTTAATTTTAAATTATCAATTTCAGATAATTTCTTTATCCCAATATCAAATCCAAAGATCCTATCAACACTGGCTCCTGCTCCGCAAGGATAATAGCCATATCTTGTTAACCCAAGTCCACAACTTTGAGTTACAGAACAGCCTGTTGAAAAATCTACATTTTTATATTCTTTTAAGTCAGTAGGAGCAACATTATAACTGCTGAAAAGTTGAACAGAATCTTTTTTATTTTCATTTCTTATATGAATCCATTCTGGCAAATCAGATAAAATTCCATTAACTTGATCACCATATCCATTTGTCACTATCTGGATATCAGACTCTGGATTAAAATCTTTATATTTCTTGATTATTTTCAAAATATCAAATAATTCAGGATGTAATGTCGGTTCCCCACCAAGCAAGCCAATATATTTCCAATCCCAATTTAATTTAATAGATTCATCAACAAATTTTTTAGTTTGCTCTAAAGACATATATTCTTTGCTAGGGGCCTGCCTGCATGACCTATCACAATTAAGACAGTTCAGATTACAAAAAGAAACAAGTTCGATCTCTACTGCATTTTTATTAGGAGTAAATGATTTATGCAACATCTATTTAATAAAAAATGAAAATCATTATAAATATTTTGTCTATCTTTAAAATATGAAAGAACCATTATTCTCTATATTAATGGCAAATTACAATAGTGCGAGATATATTAAACAAGCCATTGAAAGTGTTCTAAACCAAACCTATTCCAATTGGGAATTAATAATTGTTGACGATGCTTCTACAGACAATTCTTTAGAAATAATTAAACCTTATTTAAAAGATAAAAGAATCAAACTAATCAAACTTAAGAGGAATTTAGGTCCTGGCGGAGCAAAAAAAATATGCGCTGATAATGCATCTGGAGAAATATTCGGAATCCTGGATTCTGACGATTACTTAGATAAAAATGCACTAAAAATCATGGTTAAAGAGTACAATAAAAACAAAGATTATGGAGTAATCTGCAGTATTTATTATAAATTTTATGAAGATTCAGGAATACAAGAGATAGATAAAGTAAGAAAAGTATCTGAACCTCAAAAATCTTACTTAGAAGGAAGCGGAATATCTCATTTTTCTACATTCAAAAAACAAGCATATAATAAAACAAAGGGATTTGATCCAGAAGTAGGGCGTGCAGATGATAAAGATCTATTTTATAAATTTGAAGAAGCGTTTATCAAATCTAAATTTATTGAAAAACCTCTTTATTATTACAGAATGCATAATAAAGCCAAAGAAAACTCAGTTAAAAAAATTAGATATTATGGAACTTTAGCAAAATACAAAGCTTATCAAAGAAGGGAGAATATGAAAAATATCTATAATCTGTCAAAAAAAGAGATTTCTTCATTATTATCAAATGAAGTAAAAAATCTGATTAATCAAAGAAATTTAAAAGTTGCAAAAGACTTCCTGCAAAAATTAATTAAACTAAATCCCTTAAAACTTAAGTATCTTCTTCAATATATGAAATTTCTTTTTCTTAGGATTAATCAAAGAAGATTTTAATCCTAATTTATTGAACTCTTCTTGGTTCAAAATCAATTGATAGTTTTTGAACTTTATCAATTTATGAGCAGTAATTACGTCAATATTTAATAATCTCTGAATAGTATATCTTGCTTTTAGATAAGCTGCTCCATTTGGGGTTGCATTATTAGTCCTCCTCAATTTTCTCGCTAAGTTTGCTCTTTCATCCTCACTAAATTTGTCCCAATTTATGTAATCTGCCATATTTAATTGTTCTTGAAGGTCTTTTCTTTTCTCAAAAGAAGATATTAATTTTTTCAGTTTATCTCTAACTTCAGGAATAGTATATTGGTAGTATTCTATCTTATGTTGCAGATGATACACATAAGATCCTTTAAATTTAAGACAATTTTTTGGATTAAGTTTAGATAAAATCTGTACATAAACTTCACGAGGATGAATATCCTCAAACAACATCTGGTTATTTATCTTGCTGCAAAAAAAATCTGTCTCCAAACAAAATTTGGTATCCATAAAGAAAATATCCTCAGGATAATCCTTTGGAATCTTCAAATCTTCAGAAACTTTCCTGTTCTTTGGATTTAAATATACGTTAGACTTGCTCCATGGCTTTAATATAAGTTTATTTCTTTTAGATAATTCATCATAATCAGATATTTTCTGTATATGTTTATTTTCAATTCTAATTAAATTTCCAAAGATAACTTTTGGTTTAAATTTGATTTGAGCCAGGTTTTTCATAAGTTTCTCAACATAACCTTTTTCTAAAAATTCTTCTGCATGCAGAACAATAAAATATTCATTAACTTCCTTAGTTTTCAAAATACGCTCTAAATCCTGGAATATAGACCAGCAACTATACTTTCCAAAAAAAGCACCCAATGTTTGAAATGTCTCTATATCTAAATCTAACTTCCTTGTATAATCTAAAAAGGGTTTAATATGTTCTTTTCTCGACTGGTGATAAATAATAACATTGAAATTCTTTAGGGTTTGCCTGTTCAAAGAATCAATCTGTATATATTTAAGATAATC
>JAHWIR010000002.1 GCA_019322435.1 Candidatus Woesearchaeota archaeon | reverse complement strand
TCTCTTACTCCATATAATTGAGGGAGTGAAAACTTCTTAAATCTACTAAAAAACCATTTTTTTACAGTTGGATTTAGTATTTTCTCTACTTCGACTGCTTTGTAAGGCTGTTTCATTACTTCTATTGTCATTTTTCTTAACAGCATTTATTTTCAATATTGAAAATAAATAATGGTCTTTAATCTTTTACTATGTAATACAGCAGTGGTTTTTAAAGGTTAGGATTTGACGAAATGTTGATTGAATCCTAATTTCATAGAAAAGTTTAAATAATTCAATTACTATAAGGTAATAAATACAAGTTAAATCTAATGGAAAAAACCCTTGTAATCAGAACAGAGGATACAGGGAGTGAAGGGGGTTATAGAGGCTTAGGTGTAAATCTTGTTGCTACATTAGATGGAGTAAACTATTATACAAACGGATCAAGCAATTTTGGTGAAGAAAGCGCTTTCTTGGATTTTGAGAGAAAAAATAAAGTAGAAGATGGAATAAATTACATAATAGGAAATTATGACTATGGTGAAGTGTTCTCTTATTGGTTTGTTAGAGATATAGAAATAATAGGGAAAGGGAAACTGAAAAGCAGGCATCCTGTTTTCTGCAAAGACCAAGATAGAAATTTGAGAGTAATTGTTGAAGAAAGCGCTAGGAAAGCTATTTCAAGCTTAAAAGAATAATGTGTAGCAGCATAAATCTGTAAAGTCTTTATTAGATTGACGAAATGTTTTTATATGCTTTTAATAATTATCTTCTTGGTGATATCAAATGGACAAAAAAGGCAACCCATTAGTCAAAATAATCATTGTGATTGTAATAATAATCGTAGTTTGGGGGATTATTGGTGGTTTCGCAGCAAGAGATCCTGGAGTAACATGTGATATAGGTTTAGGAGATGTGCTCTGCTGGAAATGGCACAAAAATATTGTAGGGCAAGCAGGAGAATTCTTAAAGAATGTCTTTGGATAAGGTTATCTCAAAATATCCACCTCACCCATATAATATTTGCAGTGGTTTAAGGGTGAGTAATTAAGCAAATTGATTTTCCTTTCTCTTTTTATATATCTGATAAATAAGCGCTGCAACTCCTAATAAAAATACAGATATGGAAATCCAGATTCCAAGCTTTTTTTTGTCAAAAGATTTTTTCTCTTCTTCAATTGAGATTTCTTCAACAACTTCTGGTTCAGCAGCTTCTAGTTCATTTTCTTCAAATAGCTCTGGCTCTGGAGCTTCTTCAACTGTTTCATTGACTACTGTTTCATTGACTTCAACTTTGCAGTCTTCTTCACAATCGTTTTTATCGCAATAACCATCTCCGCAGATTGGATAAGAAATAGTGCAGGTTCCATGCAGGCATTTTCCTACGCACATGTAATCAGAGGTGCAGTCTTCTCCTATCTTGACTTTGCAGTCTAATGAAGCATTCTCAAGCTGGTATTCAATGCAGTCTGTTTCATTGATTATTAAACGAAACTCTGTATTCTCTTCTTCAGTATCATTTGTCATGCTTATCAGGCAGAATTTAAGATAGCCTGCTTCTTTGCATTCCTCCATTGGAAGTATGAGCTTGCTATATTTGCTTTTGATCAATGCTTTATCAGAGGTAAATGAATAACTGAAAGAATAATCAACATAATTTACAGTAAATTCATCATTTGAATCGATGTGTTTGTCAAAGACTTCTTTCTCAGCATATGCAAAAGAAGCTAATAATATCAAAATTATTAAAGCATATTTCATAAAGAAGTAAAGACAATAAATAGTATTTAAGCTTTTCTTAGCTTATTGCTAGTTAAATTTTCGTAATCTTTATATATACTTCTAAAATCCTATTCTATACTGGTTATGTTTAAAGTCGAGTATCGACTTTGACATCCTGAAATTCAATTGAATTTCATGATTACAACCTAATAAAATTATATACTCCGAAAGGAGGGAACTTATAATGACTGTGTATGAAGTTTACCCGAATGAATTGATAGAAAAAGTTGCTGAAGAGCTGAAGAAGATAGAAGTAATCAAGCCTCCGGTGTGGTCTGCGTTTGCAAAGACAGGAGCGCACAAGGAAAGGGCTCCTGAAGAAAAAGACTGGTGGTATAAGAGAGCAGCTGCTGTTCTTAGAAGTGTTTTTGTTCTTGGTCCTATTGGTGTTTCTAAGTTAAGGACTAAATACGGCGGAAAGAGAAGAAGAGGGCACAAGAAGGCTCATTTTAAGAAAGGCTCTGGAAGTGTCATAAGGAAGATACTGCAGCAGCTGGAAAAAGCTGAATTAATCAAATTTGCTGAAAAAGGCATCCATAAAGGAAGGGTTATTGCACCAAAAGGAAAATCATTATTGGATAAAACAGCTGTGGCTATTTTGAAGACAAAACCTAAAAGGAAAGTTGTAAAGCCAGTGGTTAAGAAAGAGGCTCCAAAAGTTGAGGCTGAAAAAGAAGTTCCTAAGGAAACTACTAAAGAAGAAGTTAAAGAAACTCCAAAAGCTGAACCAGAAAAAGTACCAACTGCAGCAGAACTAGCTGCTAAAAAATAAAATGGCAAGATTCAAACATCCAGCTAAAAAGCAAAGACTGGCAAAAAAAGGAAAACAGACCAAGTGGGCGCCTTTCTGGAGTGTTCCAAAGAAATATGGAAAAGGAAGGAGGGTGCATCCTGGAAGACATACTGCTAAAAAGAGATCTTGGAGAAGAGGCAGGACAAAAGCTTAATTAAGATGGCAGAAGAAAAGAAAAAAAAGAAGGAAGAAGAAGCAAAAGTTGTCTTGGAAAGAACCTATAATGTTCCGCTTAGAAGAAAGTGGCTTAATGTTCCTAAATACAAAAGAGCAAAGAAAGCTGTCTTTGCTTTAAGGCAATTTCTTGAGAAGCATATGAAAAGTGAAGATGTTAAATTAGGAAAATATGTCAATGAGTTATTGTGGAAGCATGGGATGAAGAATCCTCCGCATCATGTCAAAGTTGTTGCTAAGAAAGATGACAAAGGAGTGGTTTTTGCTGAATTAGAAGGAGCTCCTGTTGAAGTTAAAGAAGAGAAGAAAGGGAAAAAAGGATTAGCTGGAAAATTAGAAGAGAAAAAGGAAGAAGCTAAAGCTAAAAAAGAAGAAAAAGAAGAGTTAAAAGCAATAAAGAAAGAAGCACCAAAGCCAGCACCAAAAGCACCTGCTGTTCCTAAACAAGTTGAAAAACAAGTAACAGGGCCTGCTAATAAGTAAACTTATTAAACAACTACTTATTCTATTATTCTATGGGAAAATTGCCTTTTGAAAAGATAGAAAGAGAATTATTGATTAAAAAACAAGCTGAAACTAGCAGAGAAGTTGTCGAAAGAAAAGTTGAAGAGCTAATTCAGTATGGTGTTGTTAATATTGACAAGCCAAAAGGGCCTACTTCTCATCAAGTTTCAGATTATGTGCAGAAGATTTTAAAGATAAAGAAAGCAGGGCATTCCGGGACTTTGGATCCTGCTGTAACAGGAGTGCTGCCGATTGCATTAAGCAGGGCAACAAGGATTGTACAGACATTACTGCCTGCTGGAAAAGAGTATGTCTGTATCATGCATCTGCATAAAGAAGTTGAAGAAGATAAGATAAGGAAAGCAATAAAGAAGTTTACTGGAAAGATAATGCAAAAACCGCCTTTGAAATCTGCTGTCAAAAGAGTTATAAGGGAGAGGGAGATTTATTATATTGATATTTTGGAGATTGAAGATAAGGATGTTTTATTTGTAGTTGGGTGTGAAGCAGGAACTTATATAAGGATGCTGTGCCATCAGATTGGGCAGGAATTAGGAGTTGGAGCTCATATGGCTGAATTAAGAAGAACAAAAGCAGGGCCTTTTGAAGAAGATTCATTAGTTACACTGCAGGATTTGACAGATGCTTTTTATTATTATAAAGAAGAAGGAAAAGAAGAATATTTGAGAAAAGCAATATTGCCAATTGAATTTGCTGTCAGTCATCTGCCAAAAATTTATGTTTTAGATACAACTATCAGTTCTTTATGCAATGGTGTTAATCTGAAAATACCGGGGATTTCCAAGCTAGATTCTGGGATTGGGAAAAAGGATATGGTTGCTGTGATGACTCTTGCTGATGAATTGATTGCAGTAGGAACAGCGAGAATGGATTCAGAAGAGATTATGAAAGAAAGCAAAGGTGTTGCTGTTTTGATTCATAAAGTGTTTATGCAAAACAATAAAATATAAAAAAGCAGATTTATTTCTTTTTGTTATGGTATATTATGGGGCGGGAGAAGTAGTTTTTAATGAACTAGAGATAGGTAAGCCTGTTTTAATAAGATATGGAGAGCAGATTAATGTATATGTAAGGGGTTATCGCAGTGTAACAGAGTGTGTTACAAACAAAGGAAAACTGGAAAAGATTGTTTTTTATTCTTCACAGATAAAAGATAAGAATGGTGTGGGGTATGAAGTTGCAGTTGATCGTGATCCTAAGGTTCTTCCAAAGGATTTTCCAGGTCATCTTAAACGAATAAAGGAAGAGTTGAAAGAAATACTTCCTAAAGTTAGAAAAAAGTAATTGATGCAATGATAAAATATATATAAAACAAATTTATTTCTTTTTATTATGGGGCCGGAAAAGGAAAGATTATTGAAACAATTCATGGATCCACAAAAAGGGCCGAGTACTCCTGAAAAGATTAGGCAACAGACATGTCTTGAGCTTATAGCTGAAGCTGAAAAAGAAAACAACAATGATGTAATTTATATTCGATCTATAGATTATGCAAAATATATTTGTGGAGTAGTTCCAAACAGTGCTATTGACAAGGATACTTTGGTGGGTATTGTTCTTGATAAGCGGGTTAATGATTCTGATGAATTAGTGATGCGTGTTGATGAATGGCATGTTGAAAATGAAAATTCTCATTATGGAAAGGAGTCCGGGTTTTGGAAAGATAGGAATGAGCAGTATGAGAATATGGTTAAGATAATAAATAAAGTGGTTAAGATAATAAATAAAAATTTGAAGGATTCTGATTATTCAGATTGGGAGAAGTTAAAGAAAAAATTGAAAATTTCAGATATCTATGACTTGTAAAATCCTAAAGAGAAAACGCGTTAATCCACTGTAAATAATTCTGAATCGTGCACATCAAAAATACCAATTCTTGCTCCTGCATCTAACCAGCCATGCGCATAGTTGAGGCAGGCAAATGCATTTACTAGATCTCCTTTTTTTTCAAAATGAGATGCATCAGAGATGTATCTTTGAATCATGTCAAGCATGTCTTTTCTTTGTGCTTTTAAAGAAGTACGATTACCAGAGGCCTGCGCTTTTTTCAATGCAGCTCTGGTAACTGAAAAATATTTTTTTAGTTTCTCTGGTGTTATTGTGTTCATTCTTTTGGAGCTGGCAACGGCCTCTTGACTGTGATCGGAATCACTCCATTCTTGAACTCTTCTTTTGCAATCTCTATCGGGTTGTAAGCCATCTTTTTCAGGTCTTTTTCATCCAGTTTGACCAGAAAAGGGGCTCCCATTGCTATCTGCAAAGCCCTGGAGCCGATCATCCTTGCTTTTTCATACTTGGAATATATTTCCTTTTTTTCAAGTGAAGAGTCAGGTTTTTTAGTTGTTTTTTTCTTAGCCATTGAATACCACCTCAGAGTGCCTTTCGCAGCTCGTTGCATTTGTCAATCCCTATGTCAAGCATCTTTGCAATATCTTCTTCTGTCAAAGGATAGTCTCCTCCTTTCTGCAAAGCGCAGAGATTTCCTTTTTCATCTGTTGCCACTGACAACCTTGCGTCAATCACTTTCTCTTCTTCTGTTATAGGGTCAACTATAAAATGCTTTCCTATCTTGCAGACTGTGACTGATATTGGCTGTTTTGTTAGAGGGACTGGTGTGTCTGTCTTTGTCTTGTAGTCAATCACCAAATCTTCGTCCACTTTAGGGAATTTTGCATTTTTTAATGCTGCTAATGACACTAATGCTGCTGCATCAAAGAGATTTCCAGCATCGTTCACTGGGATTATGTCTATCATCACTGACCAGACTTTTTCTCCTCTTTCAATGCACAGCTTTCCCATGTCAACTGCTTTTGATTCTCTTATGCCACGATCAACAACCCTTGAAATCTCTATTGCCTCTATTCTTGGAGGCCCTGATTCAAATTCAGGGTTAGCCATCGGAATAAGCTCTGTGTTAACCATAAAGCATCCTGATTCTGGCGTGTCTGGATAAGGAGGATCTATTCCCATCTTTACTCCTGCCAAGACAATTGTGTCTCCAATCTGCAGTCGAGCAGAGCCTTCTGCTGATGCTGAGATATCATAATCAATCTTAACTGGCTGTCTGTATTCTAACAGGCCTCTGCCATCCAGCCTAGTTCCTGTATCAAGCAATTTGATGATGTGTGCTCTTAATTCTTGATTCATTGTTTATCACCTCCTTTCTTTGGTGATTCCAGCCCATATTTCTCTTTCAGTGCTTTTTTCTGTATTTCATAGATGTCTTTGCATACTTTTTTGGCTAGTTGTACTGCTTTAATCAGATTGTCCTTGGATATCTCTCCATCCATCTGCAAAAGCACAACTTCTCCATTATTAGGAGTTATAGCAACAGGTATATCAGCTACTACGCCTTCGTATGCTTCTTCATCATAACTCAGGTCAGCTAAAACTGTTCCATCAATGCTTCCAACTGATACAGAAGATACAAGATCTTTCATAACGATCCCTGCATCTGCAAGGGCCATTGATGCTGCGCATAATCCTGCGCACCTAGTTCCAGCGTCTGTCTGCGGAAGCTCAATGAAGACATCAACAACAGCATTTGGGAATCCTGATAAATCCACCATAGGCTCTAAAGCCTGCTTGATAACAAATGCTATTTCTTTTGATCTTCTTGAACCGCCAGGTCTTACCCTGTCTCCGCTTCCTGAAAAAGGCATCATATTGTAGTTAACTCTCAATATTCCTTTTTCTGGATTCTGCATGAATCTTGGGTATAGTTCACGAGGACCGTAAACAGCCACATAAGCTATTGTCTTTCCTATCTTGAACATCGCTGACCCGTCTGCATTCTTTATGATCCCTACCTTTGCTTCGATAGGCCTTGTTTCATCATTTTTTCTTTTGTCTAATCTTTTTGTGTAAGCCATTTTATTGCTCACCTCCTACTGCAGGCGCTGCTGCTTCTATTATTTCTATTTTCTTTCCTGTCTCTTTCTCCAGGTGTTCCTTGATTCTGTCTGTCAATCCTGCGATGTGAGCTTCTTTCTCAATCTTGTAGATTGTTTCAACTGCAAGCAGTTCCATCTTTGGGTCTTCTGCTTCAAGCCATATCACTCCGTTCTGTCCAACAATAATCCTGCTAGCTGTTGCATTTTTTATCATGCTAACCATGCTGCCTTTTTTTCCGATTATTCTTGGGACTTTATTGCAGTTTACTCTGATAATTCTTCCGCCCCTTAATTTTCTTAGTCCAGGGCCTTTCATTGTTATGTCAATCAGTTTTTGTGAAGTAACATTTGTTATCTTGCACACGATATATTCTCCAAAATCAAAGTATTTTCTAAGGTTTGCACCTTTTGGAATAAATTCTGATGTTGCGTCTCTCATTCCAAGCATAGCTGTATATGCTGAATTTGTATCAACACGCCATGCGCTCATTGCTACTTCTGTCACTTCTGCAATTATTGTGTCTCCTCTTTTAGGCATGTATCTGCCTGATAAAGGGATTAATTTAATAGCTCTACCATCTATGTTAGTCAATCCTAACTTGGATGCGAGAATCTTTTCTCCATCCCTGTAAGTCCCTATTCCTGGCAGATAATCCATTCCTTCTGCTAGGACTTCTCCGGGAACTACAACTTCCTTGTCTTTTGTTATTAGTTTACTCATTTTATTTTTCACCTTGTTTCTATGATTTTTGTTTCAATATCTCCATGAGTTATTGAATTCAGTTTATTATGAAACTCTTCTTCCAATCCTCCAGGCATTTCGATGACAGCAACATGTGAGCCGTCATTCATCCACTGCTCTTTTAGGATCTTTCCAAATGATTTCAGGATTGGATAAGTTTTTCCAGTGTATTTTCCTGGAATCCTTACTTCAATCTGTTTTGTTTCGAATTTTATTGGTATTATTGGCTGCAGTTTAGACAGTATAGTGTTTACCTGCTCTTGTGCTGGTTTGTATTCATCAATATGGACTTTTGCCTGATCCAATGCTGATTCAATCCTTGTTATCGGATGTGGTGCATGGGTACGAGGATCAACTCCGTTCCTGTGGATGATGCCAATTATTTGCCTTCTTTTTTCATCTCTGATTTTGTTTCTGTATTCTGATGTTAATTGTATCTCTCCTTTTTTGATGATCTGTTTTGCAGCTTCTAATGGACTGTCTGTATTGAATGATTGTTTCAGAGCAAGAGGGGATGATTCCATTCCTTTTTTGCTGTCTGAAAATACTTTTTCAGAAGCAAGAACATCTTTTATCGGAATGTCCTGTCCTCCTTTGAAAGCCATTGCTGCGTCACAGTCAACAAGAACTTCAAAATTATTGCCATGGGATTTATACCTGGCAATCACTGCTTTGTCTACGTCTATCATCGAACACCTCCTGGCGTTCTCTGGAGTGTAAAAAATTTACATTTTTTAACTATCATTGTTCTATTTCTTCTTTGCTTCTGCTAATACCTTTTCTATCTCTACTTTTGATAGTTTCTTGTATTTTTTCTTTTCTTTTGTTATTGTGACTATGTCCAATCTGTCTGCTGCAAAGCTATCTCCAACTGCTTTTAGCAAAGCTTTTACTGCAAGCTTCAGCCCTTCTTCAATCAGCATGTCGTCTTTGAACTGCTTGTGGAGAATTTCTTCAACTTCTGTCTCTGCTTCTCCGATTGCAGCTGCCTTGTACTGGAAAAAGATGCCAGTCGGGTCTGTCTCAAACAGTCTTGCTTCTCCGTCTTCGTCAACACCTGCAACTAACAAAGAGACTCCAAAAGGCCTCAGTCCTGCTGACTGAGTTGTGATCTGTTTTAAATCACAGATATCTTTTACAATTGTAAGGACATCTATTGGACTGTCATATGTTACTGCATGCTGCTGTGCTTTTAGTTGAGCTCTTTCAATCAATACTCTCGCATCAGATAATATTCCAGCTGCTGTTGTTGCTATGTGGTCGTCTATCTGAAAGATTTTCTCAGTTGCTTCTGGTATGATCAATTTGTCTATCAGTCTTTTATCTGTGACTAAGACGATTCCGTCTTTGCAGACCATTCCGATTGCAGTTGCGCCCTGTTTAACTGTCTTTTTAGCATATTCTACTTGGAGTAATCTTCCTTCAGGGCTGAACATTGTGATAGCCCTGTCATACCCCATTAATTGATGTGGCATTGGTTGCATTTTTTATATACCTCCTTAGATAATATTATTTTTCATAAATATAGGTTGTTTGAGTTATTTTATCAACTCGTTTTAACATATCTGCAGGAAGCAGGTATTGTTTTGTGTTGTTTGGATATTCAATCCTTACTATGTTTTTTCCTGGATGTACAGTTATGTTTCCTACTTCATATACTCCTACTTGGTATTCTCCACTCATTTTAAATACCTTTGTTTTGCTTTTTTCAGTATTCCTGAAACTCCTACTGTTTTTATTATTGCCTTTTTATTATTAATCTTTTCTATTGATGATAATGCTAGTTTTATCTCATCTACTGATTTGTGGCTGATTTTGATTATTCCTCTTTGTATTTCTGGCTTAAAGCAGTCTTTTATTATTCTTATATCTGCTTTTTTAAGACCCAATGTACCTATCAGTTCTTTTGTTTTAGCTATAATTTCGTTTGAAACTGCCTTATAGTCTTTAATTTTACTATTTGAGACTATTTGAAAGGCTAAATAGCGTTTTTTCTGTCTTTTACTTGGTAAAAGCCTTTTTTTTGTGTCGTTAATTTGTAATCACCTAAAACGGTTTTCATTAACCGAGAAATAACCTCTTAATGGTTGGTTTCTCTTTCTCTCTTAGTAAAACAGAAGGAATTGGAAGTTTATAAAGGTTTGTGAAAAAAAGAAAAATAAGCTGCTTTACTCTGCAGCACAATCAATGTATTCAACTGATCTGTCGTTTTTTGCGTTTGCTACGATTGTGTTTACTTTTCCTATTCTTGTTGCAATGTGTCCTGAGATGTCTTTGCAATAGGTTGATTCTCCTGCTGCTATTGTCATTGAGTCGCATTCAGGGTCTACAACAAGCAGGCCATTGATAATGACCTTGATGTCTTTTGCCAGTGTTGCTTCTTCTGTTCCTGTGTTTGTTATGACTGCTTCAATTGCACCATTAGTGCATTGCAATAGGGTTAACATTTTTCCTTCTTCGCCTAATTCTGCTTCTTCTTCCTGTGCTTCTGTTATTTCTGGAAGTTCTGGCGGTGTTACTTCTTCTGCTTTTTTACATCCAGCTATGAGAAGAAGCGTTATTATCATGAACAAAATAATTTTTTTCATTAGTAATCACCTTTTTTAATTGATAATTGAATCTAGAGCTATTTACTATATAAAGTTTTCTTTAAAGAAACTTTATGCTTGTAAGGCTTTGCCTTATATTGTATAAAGTTTTTTATTAGAAAAAAAAGAAAAAAAAGAAAGATTCAGCGAAAACAAGCTTCGCTGTTTTCTGGGTTAAAAAATAAAAAAAATATTTTTTAACTAACAGGTTACTGTTGCTTTTCCTTCTTTTGCGCCTGCGATCCTGATTATAACTTCGTTTTGACCTTCAACAACTGCAAAAGGCCCATTAAGAGTTGTACATGTTGTACTTTCTCCTGGTTCTAGAGCTGTCTTATCACAGCCAGGCTCTTTTACAACCATTCCACGCAAAAGCATTTTTACATCTGTTGCTAATACAACTGTGTTTTCAGCAACGTTTGTGATCACTGCACCTATCACACCATCTGCGCATACAGCGCTTGTAACCATTTCTGCTTCTCCAGCATATTCAGTAGGCACTTCTGCTTCTGGCAACACTGGTCCTTCTACTACAGGAGCTGGCGGTGCTTCTTCTTCTGCCGGCTTTCTCATGAAAACAAGCAAAAGAACTACAACCACAACAATAACTCCTATGATATACCATAGATTTTTGTTTGATTTTTTTTCAGCCATAATTAAACACCTTTTTATTTTTTGCAAAAAATAAGTTGCTTTTAGTGAATATTAAGGATAATACTATTTAAATCTTTCTTTTATGCTCGGATAAGCTTTAGAAGTTCATCTCTTTTCTGTTCCATCAATTCTTTTGTATCAGCTTCTAGATTTAATCTTAGCAAAGGCTCTGTATTAGAAGGACGTACATTGAACCAATAATCTTTGAAATAGATGCTGATGCCGTCAATGTGAAGTGTTTTTTCAGCATCTTTGTATTTCTGCTCAATCTCTTTTATTTTTGCTTCTTTATCAGCAACTTCTGAATTGATCTCTCCTGATGGGAAGTATTTTTTTAATGGTTTAACTAATTTGGACAAAGACTTTTTTTCTTCTGCCAGAAGATTAAGGGTTAATGCAAGTGTAATAAAACTAGATTCTGTAAAAAAACTGTCTTTATAGTAGAAATGGCCTGAAAGTTCTCCTGCAAAGACTGCATCTTGCTCTCTCATCTTTGCCTTGATAAAAGAATGGCCTACTCTGGAGATGACAGGATGCCCTTTGTTTTTTTCAATAAATTCAGGGACTATTTTTGAGGATCTGAGATCATAAAGGATTTTTGCACCTTTGTTTTTCTTGAGCAGTGCTTTTGCAATCAGTGCTGTTGTCAGGTCATTCGTAATTATCTCTCCTTTTTCATCTATCAGGTTGCACCTGTCTCCATCTCCATCCAAAGCAATACCTAAATCAGCTTTTTCTTCTATAACTTTTTTCTGCAAATCAGCAAGAGTTTCATATTTTAGAGGGTTAGGCTCGTGATTAGGAAAATTAAAGTCCATTTCACAATACAATGGGATGAAATCAAATGGCAATTTTTCGAATATTTTCGGGAATGTGTAAGAGCCCATGCCGTTTCCAGCATCAACAACAATCTTGAATCTCTTTTTTGTTTTTACAAAGCTTATATTATGTTTTATGAAATCATCCATGATGTCTTTTGTTATTATCTCTCCTTTCTGGTCTGGCTCTTGGAATTTTGTCTCAACCAATCTTTCCACTTCATTGATTCCAGTGTCATAGCTCATCGGAATGGCGTTTTCCTTGCAGAACTTGAAGCCGTTGTATTCTTTTGGATTATGAGAAGCTGTAACCATGACTGCTGCTTTTGCTTTTGCAGCTCCAAAATAAAACATTGGTGTTGAAGCCAGGCCGATGTCAATGACATTTGCACCCTGGTCTGTTATTCCATTTGTCAATGCTTCAAACAGTTTTGGAGAGGATAATCTTCCGTCCCGTCCAACAAGAACTTCATCTGTCTTCAGAAATTGGACAAAAGCTCTTCCTATCTTGTAAGCAGTGTCTTCATTTAGTTCAGAAGGATAAATGCCTCTTATGTCATATGCTTTATAGATTCCAGTCATTCTATTGTTCTCCTTTTTTCAGAATATCGCTTGAACTGTTAAGTTTTTCTCCTCCAACATTATCTACCATCTTAATATTCAGTTCAGCACAAACCGGAGTCTCAGGAACGTTTTCTTGATTTCTGTCCCCTCCATTTGCAAAAATATCTGGCTTGATCATCCTTAATGTCTCACATTGACTTGCATCTTTGTCAATAGAGATAACAGCTTCATCTACCATCTTTAATCTTTCAATTATATATTTGATATCTTCAGCATCATGTATTAATTTGCCTTTTTTTGCTATTTGCTGATTATTGTTATTTATAATTACAATTAGTTTATCCCCTAATTTCCTTGCTTCTTCAAATAGATTTATGTGCCCTTTATGCAGCACTGTAAAATATCCGCTTACACAAACTGTAGTCATTTTAATAAGTGAAATTTATATAATATATAAAGCTATGTGAAGTGCTTCCTTCGGAACCACAAACATAAAGTTTTTGTCAAAACTTATGCTCTCAAGTCAAAATTAGTTGTTTTGTTGATCCTGACTTTTAATTTATCTCCAAGCTGGTATTTTCCTGGAATAACAACTGGCTTGTAAGCAAAGTTTCTTGCGACTTTTGTGTTGTCTTTGCCGATTTCATCAACTAAGACAATTCCAACCCAATCCTGCCATCTTTCATTTCTCATTCGAGAGATATTTGTAAAGATTGAAGATATTAAAGATGATCTTCTTTTAATCTCCGGGCCTGGAACTCTGTTTTCCAGCTTTGCTGCTGCTGTTTTTGGGCGAGGCCAGAATCTTGATCTGTTTAAAACATCTGGGGTTATTTCTTTTATTAAATCAAGAGAATCTTGATATTGCTCTTCTGTCTCTCCTGGAAAGCCGACAATGATATCTGTTGCTATAGTGATGTTTGGGATTGCTGCTTTGAATCTTTTGATTATTTCCTTGAATTGCTCTGGTGTGTATTTTCTTTTCATTGCTTTTAATATATCATTGTTTCCAGACTGCACTGGAATATGGAGGAATTTGAACATTTTTTCTGATTTGTATATCTCAATTAGATCATCCAGGAATTCATAAACATGATTTGGGTTAAGCATGCCAAGCCTTATTTTAAATTCTCCTGGAATCTTTATTATTTCTTCTAATAATTCCGGCAAGGAACTGTTGATATCTTTTCCATAACAGCCTGTATCTTGGGCTGTAATCCATATCTCTGGGATCCTGTCTTTAACAATTGCTTTTCTTGCCTGATTTATAAGATCTTCTTTTGGATATGACCTTAACTGGCCTCTTGCTTTTTTAACAAGGCAATATGAGCATGGAGCTCCTAAACAGCCTTCACAGATAGGGATTATTTCGATAACAGGATTTTTTCTTATTTTTGGAAGATTGATTCTTGGAAGCTGTTCTTTGGCCAGCATCCTGATGGGATTTTCATTGAGAACTTCTTCTACCAGCTGGACAATGTTTGTTATCTGAGAGGTCCCTAATAATGCATATCCTTTTAGTTTGTTAGTAGATGTCTGCGGGATGCAGCCTGTTATGATTATCTTCTTGTATTTGTATTTTCTTTTTAATTCTTTGAGATATTTGTAGAATTTAGTTTCACTTGGGCCTTTTACAGTGCATGTGTTTATTATGATGATAAAAGCATCATCTGGATCATTGATTATCTCAAATCTTGCTTGCTTCAACAATCCTGCCATGAGCTCTGAATCTGACTGATTCAGTGCGCATCCGTATGTTTTTATGAATATCTTTACCATAAGAAAAATAGAAAGAGAAATTTGTTTAAAAAGTTTTAGTTCGAGTTTAACGAGAACTCTGTTTTTGCTTGCAAAAACTTTAGCTAAAATTTCAGTCCCTTGCCTTTTAACTCAGCAATGTCAGCTACTCTGTTGATATATTCTTCTGTGAATTTCTTAGGCCAGCCTTTTGCAATGAATTCTTTCTGGATGTCTGCTCTTGATTTTCCTTCTTTTAAGGACCTGACTACATAGCTGGTCAGTGCTTTTTGGTATTCCTGCTTTGTTTTTATATGCTTAATCTTTGCTTCTTTGATTCCTTCTTTGGTTGCTCTGATATGTTTTCTCTTGGCCATCTCATCTTTTACCCTGACATGCCTTACTTTGATGCCTTTGGTAATTGCTTCTTTTGTCTCAATTGCTTCTTCTTTTACTTTTCTGTGGGTTTTTCTGAATGGCCTGGCTATTGCTTTTCCTGTTACTGCTAATCCTTTTTTGAATTTATCTTTAGTATCTGTGTATTCATGTTTTATTACTTCTCCCAAATCAGCTATTTCTTCTTTTATGGCAGCAGGTGTCTTTGATATTGCTTTTCCTGTCTTGGTTAGGCCTTTTTTAATGGCTTTTTGTGTATCTTTGATTGGCTCTATTACTGCTTCTTCTGTTTTTTCTGCTGTTTTTCTTAGTTTTCTTGGAATCTTTTTGAATGGAGTTGTTATTGCTTCTCCTGTTGTTACTAGTCCTTTCTTGATTCTTCCTGGAGCTTTTACAATTGGTTCTATGAATGTTTCTTCTGCTTTTTCCAGTCTTCTCTTGAATCTTAGTTTTCTTGCTCTTTTTGCTGCTGCTCTTGCTGCTCTTTCTTCTGCAGCTGCCTTTTCTTTTGCTTTTCTTAATCTTGTCAGTCTGGCTCTTTCTCTTGCAACTTCTCTTCTCTGTGCAGCTTCTGCTCTTGCTTGTCTTTGTGCTGCTGCTCTTCTTCTGCGTGCTGTTTGTTGTTTTAGGTTTGCAATGCCTTTCTTGACTTTTGGAGCTGTCAATGTATAGAGCTCGTATGAGCCGAGTGCCAATAATATGGCTGCTATGATTGTTCCGATTATGAATGCATTATCTTTTACAAATGAGCCTGTTGCTGTTGCTGCTATCTTTATTCCCTGCCATGTCTTTTCTGAAGCAACCTTGACTGCATTCCATAATATAGGGGTGTTTTCCTTTATCCTGTTTGAGACAAAGAGCAATGTTTTTTTGCTGAATGGCCAGTATGTGTTTACAATGAAGTTTTTGAATCCTGTATAGGCTGCTTTTGCTCCTCTTCCTAGCAGTACAAATGGTGAGCCTATTGCTGGGAAGAATTTGAAGGCAGCATATTCCACTATAGTTTCCCATATTGTCTTTCTGAATACAAATGGTATTTCCAGTTCTTCGCATGGAGGACAGTACGGGCCTCCGCAGTCTATATCTGTTTCATTCCAGTTAAGCAGTCCATCTGAGCATCCTGTGAATTCACAGTATCTTGTTGTATTGGGCTTGACTGACGCTTTTACATAGGTTACAATCCTTTGGTTATAGAGATCATCACACTTGTTCAAATCCCAGCAGTATCTTGTCTCTGTTCCGTCTGGCTGGCAGATGCCCCAGTCAGTGCAGTTCCATTGTTCTCCGCAGATGCTTACTCTTCCGCCTCCTACGCCTCTTCTTGTTGGTGGTGTTGGTGGTGGTGCTGGTGGGCATACTCCACAATCAATATAACATTCAGGATAGTTGTTTGTTGTTCCGCATTGTGAATTAAGATTTTCACAGACAGCGTTTCCACATCTTGCATAGATATTGATCAATGGCCAAGGAGAGGTGATATTAGTTATATTGTTAGGAACAATATACTCATCTCCCAGATAGGTTAGGTTTCCAGAGTAGATGTCATTAGATGTTATGTTTGCATTATAAGTGTCTATTCCATTGATTCCTGTGTTGCCTAGTATTGAGCTGCTTGTGTCTATTATAGTTGAGTTGTAGATCACTGCATTGGATGCTGCTGAATCATTAAGGAAGGAGTTAGTTTCAACAACATTTGACAGAGTTGAGCCATAGTTTGAGGAATTTAACACAGTGCTGCTTGTGATTGTAGAATCCACTTTTGTAGAGTCGTTTATTACTGAATTGCTGATTGTTGCTCTGAGTATTGTTGAATTACCTATTACTGAACTGTCTGCTGTTGTCTCTGTTATTGTTATATCCCTTATATCCATGTCTGTAAGAGTTGAATCATCTACTGTGGAGTTTGTCACATTTGTATTTGTCAGTGTGCTGTCCAGGACAGTTGAATCATTAACTATTGCATCAGTTAGTGTGCTGGTATCAACAAGAGATTCATAGATTGATGAAGTTGCTATTGTTGAATACAATACATCTGAGTCTACAACAACACAAGGACCTGCTGTGCATGTTGAGCCAGTTACATTAGAAGGATCAATTATCCAGCCGTCTCCGTCTGAGTCATCCATATAGCTGTTGTTGCAGATTGTATTTGAGATATCAGAATGTATGATGGTGCAGTTGTATGCTGTTACATTAGTTAAATTAGAGTCTTCTATGGTTGAATCTACTATTGTAGAGTTTACTACAGTAGAATCGTTCTGCACTGCTGAATCATTTATATGGCTTCTGATGATTATTACATCATCTGTTATGTTTGAGTTGCTTGTACGCGTATAATTCATTCTTGAATCATATTCATATGTATCATCAATAATGCAGTGATAGTTAATAGAGTAGTTTATTATTGAATTAGTAATTGTGCAGTTGAATTTAAGGGAATTATATATGGTAGAGTTTGTTTCATTTGAGTCAACTATTGTAGAATTTCTGTTAGTGGAGTTGATTACAAGGCTGTTTATGATTGTTGAGTTTATTTTTGTGGAATTATCAATAGTTGAATTAATACATATGCTATCTATCAAAGTAACATTTCCTATGATGGTGCAATTATCCAGGTCAGATGTTGTGTATACATAAACAGTTATGTTTTCAATGTCTGTTTCTTGATTTGAAGCTGCGTCATATGCTATTGACTGCAGTACATAGGTTCCATCTATTGGTGGGGTCCACATGTAATACCAATCAGCTGTTCCTGTTGCTGCAGCTGAGAGATTTGCAGGGCCAGTTACATTCAAGTCTACACTGGCTACAGCAATGTTGTCTGTTGCATTTCCAGTTACATTGTATGGGATTGAATTACTGCCTATCATCTCCTGGTCAACCGGAGTTATTATGGTTGAGTTTGGAGGGGTTGTGTCTATTGAGAATGTAAAGTTAGTGCTGTTCCATGCACAGTTTCCAGCAGAGTCGCAGCAATAAGCATTCCAGAGATAGCTTCCGTCTGGAATATCTGTTATGTTCCATTGTGTGGAGTTTGCTATTCCTGAAAGTGGTGTTGTTTGATTTTGCTGCCATGTTCCGCTGATATTTGTGTATAATGTGCAGTTTGAAAGGTTAACGCCATTGGTTGCATTAACATCAAATGTGATATTGCCTATATTGAAAGATGCATTATTAGCTGGATTGATTAGATAGACTATTGGAAGGTCGGCATCTGCTAATGAACAGTTTGAAGTGTTGAGAGTACAATTAGTACAGATTAGGTTTCCTCCTAGGAAGTTGTCGAAGTCTGTGCAAATATTTGTGATGTTTGAACCATCACATTGTTCTTCTGAGTTTATGGCTCCATCTCCGCAGAATCCTGGTGATAAACCAGTGCATTGTGAAACATTCCATATACAGTTGTTTGTGCATGTCAATGTTCCTCCTGTATAGCTGTCAATATTTGAGCATCCTAAACCAGTAAGATTGCCATCATCGCATTGTTCTCCTATTGACCAGTTAACGAATCCATCTCCACATACAGATGTTGTTGAGCATTGTGAGAGATTTAAAGTGCAGTTTTGGGTGCAGGTTAGGAATCCTCCTGTGAATGAATCGTATTGTGTGCATAAGTTTGTTATGTTGCTGCCATTCCAATCACATTGTTCTCCTGGATTTATGGCTCCATCTCCGCAGACTCCTGCTGGGGTTCCTGTACACTGAGATGTATTCCATAGGCAGTCATTTGTACATGTCAATGTTCCTCCTGTGAAGCTGTCAATGTCAGAGCATCCTAATCCAGTTAGGTTGCCATCATCGCATTGTTCTATTGACCAGTTTACAAATCCATCTCCGCATACGTCTGTTGTTGAGCATTGTGAGAGATTTAAAGTGCAGTCTGCATTGCATTCTAAGTAGCCTCCTAAGAAGTTATCAAAGTCTGGACATAGATTTGTTATGTTTGAACCGTCGCATTGCTCTCCTGTGTTAATGGTT
>JAHWIR010000011.1 GCA_019322435.1 Candidatus Woesearchaeota archaeon | reverse complement strand
GCTACAGCAGTAGGTCCTGCAATCAAGGCAGTTGCTGTCTCTACTGGACCAAGTTCAAGACCACCCATTACTGTAACAAATGTTAGTGTTGCAAATGATGCTATTCCCGTTCCTACAAGCACGCTTGTGACTTTTTCCTCCTCTTCTCTTAATGCTTCTTCTGTAGGAACTACTCCCCCTAACAATAAATTAGGATCTACATCATGAACAAGAAGAATGTCAACACGTTCTTGAGGATTTGCTATGGCTCTGTCTATCTCAGCTTGAGGGATGTTTGCTGCTTCAAAATTTGCCTGGATAAAAGCAGGGGTTGCTTGTTCTATGAAATCTCTGGTTCCTTGAGGGACTTCTACTTCTTTTTTTGTAAATAAATTTCTAATTGGATCAACAATCATTCTTTTTGCTAGATATGTACTTGCTACAGCAGTAGGTCCTGCAATCAAGGCAGTTGCTGTCTCTACTGGACCAAGTTCAAGACCACCCATTACTGTAACAAATGTTAGTGTTGCAAATGATGCTATTCCCGTTCCTACAAGCACGTATGTGGCTTTTTCCTCCTCTTTTCTTAATGCTTCTTCTGTAGGAACTACTCCTCCTAACAACAAATTAGGATCTACATCATGAGCAAGAAGAATGTCAACACGTTCTTGAGGATTTTCTATTGCTCTGTCAATCTCAGCTTGAGGGATGTTTGCTGCTTGGAAATTTGCCTGGATAAAAGTAGGGGTTGCTTGTTCTATGAAATCACGTGTTCCTTGAGGGACTTCAATAACAAGGACTTCTTCAGGACCTGCTTCGATCAGACTCTCTCTTATTTTTATAAACTCATCAAGGGCTTCTTGGGCAGTGCTGAATTCATGAAGCAGCAAGCTGTTGATAAAGCTCTGCAATTCCTGAGGGACATCTTTGCCAGCCCATATTTCTTTGCTTATTACTTTGTCATATACCTGCTCTGGGTTTTCTCCTTTTGTAAGTCCTTGGGCTTCTTCTTCAGTACGTATATTCTCTCCTGTTAAGAACTCGTATAATGAGGCTCCAAATGCAAAAAGATCAGTCTCTTCATCGTATACTCCGTCTATAACTGTTTTAGGAGAAACATAGTATGGAGAAAATGGGATTATATTTTGGGCGTCTGCTCCAACAGGCAAGACCAAACCATAATCAATAAGTTTAATATTGTCTTTTTGCAGTTTTTCTATTGCAGGCTCATTCAAGGCATTGACATCTTTGATCATCATATTTGCTGGCTTGAAATCATTGTGCAGCATTCCTTCACTGTGCATCTCAGCAAGCTGTTCCAGACTGATTAAGCCGAGATTTAGGGTTTGGGTTAGTGTTAAAGGGCCTTGTTCCAATATTACTTCTAAACCATCTTTTCCTTCATAAAGGTCCATCACAACGAAATATTGATCCTGAGCAAGGTATCCAGCGTTTTTATCTATTCCTTGAGGCTGTTCCATTTGCTGCTTTATTATGGCTGCTTCACGCAGTGTGCTGATTTTTTGCCTAAGGCTTAGATCAGGGTTTGTGAATTTTACTGCGACTTTTCCAAGAGACTGCTCTTCTTCAGTTACACTAGCTTCCCATACTGTACCAAAACCACCAGGAGTGCCTAGTATTCTTTCAAGGCTGTAAGTTTTTCTATCATGAACAAAGCTGCCTTGTGTAATTTTTCCTTCTTCACTATAGGAAATCTTAGATACAGCAGGTTCACCCAACATATACGCTAAATAAATAGAAGACATCTGATCGCTGACGTAGTCTATTAAATCAAAGTCTAATTCAACCAAGTCATCAATTGATTTGATGTTTTCTTTTACCTCTTGAGGGATTATCCTGAAACTTTCTGAAGCTTCGATTGCTTCTCTAATTTTTTGCCCAGGTTCAATTTCTAATCTAGGTTCAATTTCTGCTCTTCTAATACTGACAATTTCCCCTGTTTTGGTATCAATAGTTACTTCTCCTGGATCAGTGGTAATGTAAGGCATTACTTCTCCTATTTTTGCCCTTAAATCACTAATGAATTCTTCTCCTTCTTCTAGCTCTTCGCCAATCTCTAGTTTTTGTACTTGTTCAAGAATTCCTTCGAATTCTTCTTTAACCTCTTCTTCAACAACTGCTTCATCAAAGATATTGTTGACTAAGGATGAATATTCTTCTCCTATGCTTCTTGTAACTAAGTTTGCTATCTCTTGATCTGTTATGCCTGGCTTGATCTCTCTGGCTCTTTTTACAAACTCTCTTATCTTTGCCTGTTTTTCTAGAACACCCCATTCTGCCAGCTGCTGCGGTGATATCTCTAGAAGAGGCACTTCAATAGGAACTGGTTTTATGAATTCATTGAAATCACCCTCGGTATCTGGTGTTATTCTTACTCCTGCTGCTATTGAAGCTATCTGTTCATTTGTTAATTGCTGCTGGAAGATGTTGAGCCTTTCTCCTTCTGGCGCTTCCAGTCCTCTTCTAAACACATCTTCAGTAAGTATTCCCTGCTCATAGAAGGTCTGGAAGTTGGCAAAGATCTGGATAGGGGTTGCTGTTTCTACTATTGAAGCTAGTGCTTCAATCTCCTCTATAGTTACTCTTGGTGGTGGTGCTCGGAATGGAGTTACTTTTGGCGGTGCTGGGATTTCTCTAAAGGATTCTTGAACTGCAGAAAAAGCATCTTCTTTAGAGACTATTTCTTCTTTTTGAACATATTCAATATTTCCTTCTGTATCTAATCTAACACCTATCTCTAATTCTTTAAATGCATTAAGATATTCATTGATTCTATTTTCAGCTTCAGTTGTATCAATTATATTGCCTTCTTTGTCCAGGTAATTATTATTGTAAACATCAAGTTCCCAGCCAAATCTTTTAATAATTTCATCTACAATTAGTTTATCTTTGTATTGTATTTCTGCTACATCCATGATATTTTCTTTTATCTCAATATCTTGCTCTTCAGAAGTTTCTTGGAGTTGAGTTTTATAGTTTTCTACAAAATTTTCAATGATTGGATTTTTGAAAGCTTCATCTAGATTTCCTTCGCCATCAATTATGCCAATTTCTCTTAATTTAGATATAACAGCCGCTGGATTCTTATCTATGTTGGTTATAATCTCCAATGCAAGCTTTTTCTGAGCTTCTTCAATATTCATCACTTCAACATCACTTTCTAATGATGTTGCTAGCAGATCTGTTCCTCTTCTGGATTTTATTTGGTTGGCAATAGATTGTTCAACAGATTCTGTAACAGTTACAACTCTTTCGCCTAATACTCTTCTAACTGGAGCTTCGCCTTCTCTTGTGAGAACAGACGTTTTGCCTTCTATTGTGTATGTTGCACTTTTTTCAGAAAAGTCCTCATCAATCTCAATTTCAGCAGCAGATGGTATGAGTTTTCTAACATCAAACTCTTTATCTACTACAACCTGATTAATGGTTTCTCCTTTGTTGGTTACAAGCTGTTTTTGATCTGTAATAACTGGTTTTTCTTTTTCAATGACTTTGACTTTTTCCTCTGCTACTTCAAGTTCATTAATCTCTAAAGCAGGATCCAGATTAATAGCTATTGTATCTACTTGTCCTGTTGTTGGATTTACTCTTTGCTCTGTTATTATCTTATTATCTTGTTGCAGTCTTATGTTGCTGTAACCTTCTCTTTCTAAAGCAGACTCTATTGTTTCTGCTTCTGCTTTGGTGTCAGCTTTTATTTCTAGAACAAGATTATTTTTATTGCCATTTGTAAATAAGAGCTCTCCTTTAGGTACAACAGCAGAAGGATCTATTGATTGGATGATATTTCGAATGTCTTGTGTATTTTTAACATCATATTTTGCATTTGTTATTTCATTTGTGCTTATTTCAGATTTGATATTAACCCCTTTTATAGTTGTAAGTTCGCTTGCTGGTGTGCCTTCTATTCTTACAATCGCTGGTTTAATTTCTCCTTCGATATCTATCTGCTCATAGGAAATGTAGTTATCGTGTGTTTCTAAATTAATAACACTTTCATCTTGTCCAAGAGATTGTTCTACTTTTGTTAAATCACTGCCTCTAGGCACATCATTTATTATTGTAAGCTCTTCTTCTGATGCTCCTACCTTGGAATCACTCACCATGATATTATTTAGGTTAAAATCTGTCCCTGTTGATGATATTGCAAATGATGCAAGGTCTGGTGTTTTTGGTTTGTAGAGATATCCCTCATCATTTGCTAATGGAGTTACCTCATAGTTCTTTTGGATATTAGCATCTGCGAATAAAGTTCCATACATTTTTCTCATTTGATCCTGGTTTTGGGCATTGTATACCTGTATCTGTCCGTAATTAGGATTATAAACAGCAGAACTGTCTATGTTGTTATTTGTTAAGAAATTTGTAATCACATTCACATTCACATGTCCAGCACCATGGATTAACTCTAACGGGTCTTTTATTACTCTAAAGTATGGTATGGCCTCAAATACTACTTCTTCAATAAAAAGCTCTGAAAGTCCGTATGAGATTTTTCCTGCAATATACTTTCCAACAACCTTTGATGCTCCTGCTCTAACTACCCCCTCTATATAATTTGATGCTGTGTAAGGTGCACCAAGAACTTTTCCTGTTAATGTTATTCCTTTTACTCCTGTCCCAACAATAGTTGCAAGGGTTGTGTGCCCTGCTGTTGCTAAAGCTGCTTGTCTTGCACCTAAGAAAGTCATTGTTCTTGCTGTAGCCCAATTTATTCCTTTTGATACGCCATGCATCATCAGTAATGAGCCAGGATTAAAGATATTATCCCATATTGTTCTTTCGAAGAATTCTTCATTACCCACTATACTTTCTCCTAAGTCTAGGTCAGCCATGTTTATATTTCCTTTATCATCAAGTTTCATGGCGTCAATAAATCTGTTATTTGTATCAAATGTTCCTATTCTTTCATGAGTTGCATATGCATTATCCCCTAATGCTTCTCTAAGCCCTGTTCTGTCCTCATTTTTAATCATTCCTGTTAAATCACTAATTCCTACTCCGCTTTCCTCGCTTAACTTAACTATTCTTTCTAATTGTCTTGCATCATCTTTACTTTTGAAAACATCATCATATGCTTTTTGACTTTCACCTATTATAGAACCCTCTTCAATTCCCAAATAATCTTTTCCCATTCTCCATGCTTGGGTTGCTCCTATGAATGGTATTTGTATTACACTCATTGTTCCTGACAAAAAGCTTGAGTAATCTGAGCCGTATTTAAGATAGCTTTCAAATTCTTCTGTTGATAAATCGCTTCTTAATATCTCTCCTTCTGCAAGAGCCAAAAGATTTGTAGCCTGCATATATTCTCTTTCTTTTTGACCATATCCAGAAAGATCTGCACTTAACACTGCCTGGGCATTACTAGCTGCAGAAAGTGTGGTCTTAATTTTTTCTGATTCAAGGAATTCATTTTCATCTTCTGCTTGTTCATTCATCTCATTAAGCTCTTCTATTAATCCTTCTTTGCTTTTTATGAATTCACTTAGACTTATTGGTCGACCAAATTCATCTACTGGTTGTTCTTCCAATTCTAATCTATAGTAGCCTATTTCGTATGATATGTCCTTTATTATTTTCTGGTTGTTTTCTATTAGCTGATTATTAGATTTTAGCTTGTTATCAAGTTCATTTGTTTCCTCTCTTAGAATTACAGTTCTTATGGCAGATCTTGCACCTTGATCATATATCTTAAGGTCAAATCCAACTTGATTTAGATCTCTTATTTTCTTTACTTCTCTTACTTTTTCATAATCTCTTTTAGCTTCCTGCGTAGCTAATCTTGCTTCTTTGGTGTCTTCGTCTTCAGTGGTTAGCCAGAGAGTAAACCAGTGTCTTTCTTCAATATCCCAGAACGATTTATCTTCATATACCTCATTTAATTTTTTATATCTATCATTTAATGTCTGCATCTTTTTAGCAAACTCTTCATCTGATAAGGATTTATAATCAACCATCTCATCTAGTTTTTCATGTTTTTCAACAACCATAGAAACTTTAGATTTGGCTAATTCAATTTGTTGTTCAATAGTGTCTATATCACTTTCTTTTTCATAACTGCTATATTCTCTAGTGATTTGCAATTTTTTGGTTTCTTCTAGTTTCTTTTCAAGTTCCCATACATCGTTTCTAGCAAATCCTAATTCTTCTCTTAATGATTCTTTTACTTCTATTAATTCTTCTCTTGAAAGCGCTTCAGCCTGTCTTGATACATCAAATAGAACTTCATTTATTCCTTTTTCAAATTTAGCTAATTCGCCTTGTTTTGCTTCTAAATTCCATAGTCCTTTAAGATAATCTTCTGTAAATGCTTCTTTGCTCTCCAACAACTCCTTCTTTTTTCTTTGAAAGTCTGCTAATAATTCTGTGTCTCCATAATCTGGTTCTTTTCCTTCTTCTTTTGCAACCTTAATTCTTGTCTGGAGTTCTCGAATGTCTTTTGATAAACCCATATAGTATTCTGTATATTTTTCATCATCCTCATCAAGTTCTTTTAGCTCTTTTTGGATTTCTTCAATTTCTTTTCTTATCTGGTCTCCGCCTACTCTTAAAATTGCTTTTTCCTTGAGCGATTCAGTTGATTCTTTGGTTAGATAACCAACTGCCTTTTCTCTGATAGGCTCTTTAAGTTCAGCTAATTTTTCTTCTAATTGGGTTATTTCCTTTGCAAAGATATCTTTTTTAGTTGGATCTTCTTTTGCTAATTCTGCTTGACCTTTTTTTAAGAAATCAATTGCACTCTCTAATTCTGCTTTGGTTTTTAGAAGATCTTCTTCTTTATCTGCTATCTTTAAAGAGGATTCAACAACTAAACCTATATCTCCTTCTTTAAAGGCTCTTTCTCGAATCTCTGCTAATTCTTCTATTGTTTCAGCTTTCTCAATCTTTATAAATTCCTGCAGGGAGTCAATTTTCTGATCATACCATGCAATGCTTTCTTTATCTTTTACAGGATCTAATAATTCTCTTGCGAGTTTAAAAGATTCGAGTGCTTGATCGTATTCCTTTTGAAGTTCATGGGCTGTTGCTTTTCCATTAAGAGCATTTAGATTAGTAGGGTTAAATTTCAGAGCTTGTTCAAAATTATCTATAGAATCTCCATAGTTCTTTTCTTTTAGATCAATATTTCCTAGTCCAGAATATATATGTGAGAGATCTCTCCTGCTATCTCCTGTATAAAGTGTTTCTCTTGCTATCCTGTTGATTAAGTCTTCTGCTTCAAACAACGATCTTCTAGCTTCTGGATTTTGATCTAATCCTGAAAGAATATTGGATTTAATAATTAAATCATATACAGATTCACCAAATTTGCTTTTTATCTTTTCACCAATCTCTCTAGCTTTGTTTAGATCCCCTTCTTCTAGTGCTTTTTGTCTTTCTTGGTTTAATTCATCACGTTCTATCCTCCCCTCTAATTTTGTAATTTCTGTCTCAACGGCAAGTCTTGTTCTAGCGTCAATATCTAATCCAAGTATGGCTTTGTAATTAGCAATAGCATCATCTAATCTATTTTCTCTTGCATTCAGATTGCCTAGTATTTGATAATAATAAACATCCTTTCCAATATTTTCAAAATATTCTTCCAGTGCTTTTGTGTAAGCTTGTTCGTTTTCTAAAGAGATAAGAGCATTTATCTTGTTTTGGTGAGCAGCTCTTTTGCTATTTAGGTTTGCTGCAGGGTCTGCAATTATTTGGTCAGATACATCCACTATCTCCTCATAGGTTTTCTTTGCATTGAATATGTCTCCTATCTGTTCCTGGAATTGGGCTTGGAAATTAAGCGCCATTGTTTTCCAATCTAGATTTGGTGTTTCTTCTGCTATCTTTTTATATTCCTGTATCGCTTCTATTGTTTTTCCTTCTATTGCTAAATCTCCTGCTTTTACCAGGTTTTGAGCAAATTCTCCTAATTCTCCAATTTGAGCAGTTGCAATTTCTATTGCTCTGTCAAGTTCCTCGCCTCTTAAATTAATCAGATCTTCTGGCAATACTGCTAGTTTTTTAGTGACTTCTTCAGGCAGAATAGCGTATCTTAATGCTAATCTTTGTATCTGCTGTGCTCTTTGTTCAATGTCTCCAATACTTATAACATCTTTCCCGTCTATTTTCAGTGCAATGCTGTTTCTGACAAAGTCTTTACTTATATCATGGTGCACTTCTTTTCCTGCTTTTACGTTTATTAGAACTAAATCGTTTTCAGCTGCAAAGAAGTCTGTTACTTTTTTTCCTTTTAAGTCTCCTTGGAATAAAATAGCATCACGGTCTAATTGGACATGGTCTCCATCTTTTTCTCTAGTGATTTTATGAGTTATTTCAAATGATCTCTCTACTCCATCAACAGTTATAAACGCCTGCCTTGTCACATAATAAATAGGAGTTCCAGGTTCTAATTCTGCAGGATTGTCAACAGAAATTTGTCTTGTAATTCTTCCATCCGCTTGTCTGACATTGTCTGTGACAAGAAAGATAGTGGATAAGTCATCGGTTTCATGTCCTGATTCACTATTATACAGGATATCTAATAAATCATGAAGGGTTTTTTCAATTCCTTTGGAATTTACTCCTTTTATCTCTGTTTCTGCTTTATGCGCACCGATTCCTATTTTTTGATTATCTCTTCTGATAATAATTGTCTTATCTTGTGCAAGATTCCTGCTTTTTTTGAAATTATTTATTAAATTTGTTTGGTCTGCTTGTGCATTTTCTAATTCTGTTTGAGCAATATTTACTATATCTTTAAGATTCCATTCCCCATAATCTTTATTATTGATTAATAGCTTTCCCTCATCAATATCAATATTATCTGTCTTATAGATGACTTTTAGATTGTCTATGATATTTTCAATTCTTAATTCAAGGATTCCTGAATCCAGCTTTTGTTTTAATTCTTTTACTTTATCCAACCTTAATTTAGCTTCATTTACTGTTGTTATTGCACTTTCAATATTTCCAATATTCTTATCCCATTCGCTGCTCCAGGCTACATCTCTTCCAACATGAGTTGTTCTTTCTTTAAATTTGCCTATATAGGCCCAGCTTTCTTTTGCATTAAGTTCAAATTTCTGAACTACATCATCAACATAATTTACAGAGAAATATCCTGAATATTTATCTACAAGACCTGTTTTTGTGTTCTTAACAGTTAATTCCCCTCTTGTTATATCAAAGACAGCTTTATTATCCTCTATGATTATTGTTTCAGCCCCATTTGTAAATACAGTTGATAGATATTCATTGTCTCCTACTTTTACATTTAATGTATGTGCTCCTGCCAGAGATATTTTGTTTCCATCTGCGTCAATAATGGTTCCTTCTTGATGGTATTTAATAGAAACTTCTATGCCGCTCTCAAGTCTTATTTTTGTTATATCCCCTTCTGTTGTGATTTTGATATTTCCTTTTCCTTTGATACTGCGACCTACTGCTTGGATGTCTACTTTTCCTTGTTCGTCAAAGCTTATCTTGAGTGTTTGGTCTCCTACCACAACAAGGGATTCTCCTTCTTTTAAGAATACAAATCCAGGATATAGCTCTTCTCCTTCTTCCGGACCAACAGCTACTACTGATATAACATTGGCAGGAATTGAATTAAGATTTAGTTCACGACCCTGGTTTAATAAAACAAATATATTCTCTCTCTTTTTTAATTTATTTCCTCCTCTTACAACAATAGTGACAGACTCAGGAACTAACCCTTTTTTATGGAAAGCCTGATTCATTGCATCAGAGTTGAGATCCTTTAAATCTCCAATGTTCTCAAGATTATCTTCATAAATTAACTGAGTTGCTGTTAATTTTGACTGATCTTTTACTTTATTTACATCAACATATTGTGCAGGTATTTTAGCTATATCTTGAATCTTGCTTTGATCTATCTGATCCCAAATAGCGGGGGGAATCTTTGGGTCATCAGGAGAGATTGTTCCTTTGTAAATTTCATCAATTGCTTCTTCAGGGTTAGATTGAAATTTTTCTTCAACACTCATATCTTCCCATTTTTTTTCTTCTTCATCTTGCGCTATAGAATTTATACTAATCCCAGAAGTCATAAACATGCAAATAATGAAAAGTGCAAATATCTTGATCCAATTCTCTTTTTTGTTTATTTTTGATTTCATTCTGTTATTACAAATTTGACAACTTTTGAAACAATATTCCTGTGAGTATCTTCTACTGTGATTGTGATATTGAATTCTCCTGGAACTTCTGGAGTGAATAAGATGATTCCATCTTCAGTTATGTCAAACATTGCTGTGTCATCTGAGAAGGTTAATACATCATTTTCCGGGTCTGTTGCTTGCATTGTGTAAGCTACTGGTTTTCCATCTTCCAATGTTAACATATCAGGGATATCCAAGACAGGAGGTTGATTTACGATGAATTTATTTGCGAATAGGAAAGTATATGGCTCATTATTGATCATAGACAATTCGTCTGTTATTGTATAGACAATATTTTCTTCATCTTCTGGAATAAGATTCACTGTTACATCAAATTCTGATAAGAGGGTCATGTCAATCCATTTTGGATCTTGTGCTGTTTTGCTTGTAATTACTATTGCAACATCATGGATATGCCCTAATCTGATTGGGATTGTTGCAGAATAGTCCTCTATCTTTGTTTTTGTTTCATTTCTACTTATTGTTATTGGATATTCAAGCTTAACAAAGATATCATCTTCTCTTATTACTGTTTCTGCAAATGCTTCTTCTGTTTCTATTTCAAATCCTTGCTCTTTGAATGAGCTGAAGTCAGCTAGACATATGTCAATATTATTCATTATAAATGTAGAAATTTGTGCTTCTATAATCCCTTTTGATGGCACATTAGGTTCTCCATCGTAATAGTAGTAAGCTATTATTGAGTAGTCTGTTGTTAAAGCTGGATCTGGTATATCTGTGTAACCTCCTTGTATTCCTGCTATTTGTACTGCATCAATTGCTGTTGATTCTAAGCAGGATTCTACATATATTCTAACTGGCTGTATTTCTGGGATTTCAACTTCCTCTATAAACATCCCTCTTAGGATGAAGATGAATGCAAATATTACTATCAAAGCGATTCCTATTATGAGTGCTATTGTTAGCTGTCCTTTCTTATTCATAAGTATCACCTATAATTTCCCAGTATTTTTCATAACCATAGACAGGGGTATTACCAAGGCCAATGTCTTTTATAGATGAAATGAACTCTTGTTTTGTTAGGATTTTACCAGGGGTTTTGAATTTTTTATCAGATATTATGTATAGCTTGTTTTTTGAGAAGAAAGCTGTCAGAACATTGTTTTGTTTTAATTCTATTGTGTTGAAGTCTTTATGGTCTTCAAGAGCAGAATTAAAGGTTAGCAGTGCTCTGGTTTTTTTATTTTTTAGATTTATAGAGCAGATAATAGATTTTCCTATTTCTTTTTTGTTTAGAATATTTTGTTTTATTAAGTTCCAGACTTCTTTGTTTGTATAAGCATAACTTTTCTTGATTAATTTAGATATTTGCCTTATAGTTAGTTCTTTAGTTAAATCCCTGCAGAATAGTCTAATTATGCTTAGCGAACCTTGCATATTATCGAAATAATGATAACATTAATTAAAAAATATTAATATTATCGTAAAAAAAGTAATAGCTCTATATAAATGTTGTGATTTTATTAAGAAATAATGTTCCAGATGATTGCTACCAGCATGATTATAATCAAAGGTAAGAAGTAAGCCCATGCTGCTTTTTTAATTGTGATTTGTTGTAATTTGCTTATTCCGATTATTGTTAAGTAAACAGAGTAAAGAGTAGCAATGATATTCACAAAAGGAAGCCAGCTTAATAATATTACTGGTGTTAATCCATAGATAATTGCTTGAAATGTTCTGATAATTCCTTGTTTTCCGCCTAACCAGGAGATTATCAGGTTATATATCCATAACATTATGAAGAAAGCAACAATTCCAATAATAAAACTTAATATATATATGATTATGTTTAAAGGTCCTGTTAAGCTGATAGCTACTATATTTAGAGGAAGAGCAATTAATTCAATAATGAGAAAAAAGATTATACATGTTTTAATATCTGTTTCAGACTGAATTGCATCAAAGAAATCTTTTGGTCTAATGATAACAGTTTTAATTTTTTGCCAAAGATTTAGTGTTGCATTATTGTTTGCCATTTAATATAAAGAAATATTAATTGTTTATATAAGTTTCTAAAAGAAAATGCCCCCACGAAGTAAAGTTGGCAAGCCAACAGACTTCGCAGGTGCTTCGCTTCGCTACGCCCCCACGAAGAGTCGAACTCCGATCTCAACCTTATTGCATGCTTATTCCGCAAGGTTGCGTTCTATCCATTATACTATAGGGGCATAGAAGAAGATTAATTCTTGAATTATTTAAAGGTTATTGAGAGTTAATTATAACATGTCTGACAGGGATTGCCTTTTTCTGGATTTACTATCATATCTAAGGAGTCTATTTCAAGCATGTAAAGACAACCAAGTTTGTGGATTTCGGTTGAGTCTGTTGAGCCTATTGTTTTTATAGATAAGAATGCTTTGACTACTTCTGGATCAAATTGTAATTCTGGTTCTTTATTAGGGATTAGGTCTCTGTCATAAGGAAGGCAAGCACACCTTTTTAATTCTTCTATAGCTTCTTTAATAGAGAGTTTGTCTCTATAAGGCCTATCTGTAGTCATTGCATCAAATGCATCTGCTACTGCAATGATCCTAGCTTCTAAAGGGATAGCATCTCCTGCTACTTCTCCTGGATAGCCTACGTATCTTCCTTTTGGATGTGTTACAACTGACTTTCCATCATAACGTTCTTGATGATATCTTACAATATAGCATATTTCTTCAGGTATTTCAAGATCTCTTAAGAAATTATACCCTTCAATAGGATGTTTTCTGAATTCTGCAATGTCTTCTTTTGGCGGCTTGTTTATTTTAAAATGATGGTCTTTCCAATAAAGTTTTCCTATATCATGCAAATGTGCTGCATGATGAATTAATCTAATTTGTTGGTCATCTAAGCCTAAAACTCTTCCTATCATAACTGCATATTTTGTTACTCGTTCAGAATGTCCCTTTGTATAAGGATCTCTTGTTTCTAATGTAGTAGCAACAACCCTTATCTTTTCAACTTTACGATTTGCTATTTCTTCTTCTTTTTCATGTATTATATTACCCTGAGCATGCGCTAAGTGGCTGTAATTCTTAATTGCTGCTTTTGCTGTTGATAGTTCATCTTCTAGTCCTTCAATCCTTCCTTTGTTTTTTATAATTATATCTACCAATTCGTCTATACTTTTCTCTCTAAGTAAAACGAGTTCTCTCTCTAAGTTCTTCTCTTTTTTTGCCATTTTTTACTTAAAAAGTTGTTTTTTTCAAAACTAGAAATTTCTTTAAGTAGTCACTATGGTCTCTAATCCCCTCGAGAATATATATGATTTAGAAATATAAAAACCTTACTAAAAATTAGAACTTCTTTATAGATGTCTGGCCTTTTCTTGTTCCTTTAGGTATTGTTTTAATTTTCTGCCCTACTTGCTCTTTTATGCTTAATGCTGTCTTTTTTCCAACTAGCTGGACTAGGGCAAGGATGTCTGCTTTTTTAACTCCTCTGATGTCCTTGATTCCTGCTTTGAACATTTTTCTTGCTCTGACTCTGCCAATATTCTTTAATCTTAATAATGGAAGGAGCTCTTCTTTTGCACCGTGTTTTAGTCTCAATCTTAGTTTTATTATCTCTTTAATCACTTCTTTGTGTCCGAGCATTCTTGTCAGTTCTTCTGTGCAGTATAACAGCCAGTCTGCAAGGCTTTGCTTGACTCTTATCTCTCCTGGTCTTACATTGTAAGTTTCTAGAAGGTATTCTTCGTCTTTTTCATTTATCCAATCTTTGAAGAAGATTGCTGTCTTTACTGAATTGAGATAGTCATCATAGTCTGGGTCATACATCTGCATTATTTCTAATAGATGGTCTGATTGTTTTAGAAGCTCTTCTTCGATAATATCATATTCTTTTGTTCTTACTCTTAATAATGGCCTCATCTCTAAAGTATGGGAGACAACTTGCAGGAATGAGAAATCATTAATTTTTTTCTTAGTTGATTTTTCTATTGATTCAATAAGGAAGTGTGCTGTTAATGGGTCAATATAGAGCTCTGCAACTCTTTTTCCAATCAAGGTTGTAGTGTAGTGGTAATTATACATATCTGCTGCTGACTGGAACTCTTCCTGCTCTTCATTTGATTTTATAAATTTGTAACCTTCTAATAATCCTAACATCCTTCTTATTATAGCACTTAGTTTTGACATGTCTTGGTATTGATATGCCCAGAATGTTTTTGAAAAGAATTTAATCATGTCTTTTTCTGTTTCTACAAATCCTGTTGCTATTAAGGATAGGATATATGTTCTTAAGACAGGTTCTACTGCTAATTTAGAGAATATTTCTTCTGGCTCTCCGTTAATATATCTTTTTAGGATCTCTTTTTTTGCTGGCTCTGTGTTTGCTACTGCAATTGCTTCTCCGTATTTATCAAATTTTGGTCTGCCAGCACGTCCAGCCATCTGAAGATATTCTAATGTTGGAATCCATTGCAATCCTCTATAGCCATAACGTCTTAGGTCTTTCATTATTGCCCTGAATGCTGGGAGGTCAACACCAAAAGCCAGTGTTGGAGTGCAGGCAATTATCTTTATAATTCCTTTTCTGAAGTTATCTTCAATCAATTCTTTTTGTTTATGTGTTAGGCCAGCATGGTGGAATGCAGTACCTTTTTTTAGACAATTAGCAAGACGTTGGCATTGCTTTGTTGGATGAGCAAGGGCTTTTAGAGCTTCTTGTGATAGTTTTTCAAGCTCTTTGTTAGAATCTTTAATGTGCTTGGCAATATCTTCTGCTGTCTTTTCTGCAGAACGTTTAGTGTTAGCAAAGACCAATGCCTGTTTTTTTAGCTTTATTGTATCTAAAGCTAGGTTGATTGTTGAATCTTCTGTTTTATGCTCAATTAGAATTTCTGACATAATGAGAAAGGAAAGAAAAGGGTTTTATAATTCTTTTGGAACATAAAAACCGCAGATTTATAAAATCAGGTCTATTATCTTTAGTATGGATTGCAATAGAAAAATAATTGATATCTTTAATCATGGAAGAGAGTATGAAAGATTACCTTCTCATATCAAATCTCTTTGTAGGATTATGCTGGAAACTGATTCTGAATCAGAGCCAAGAGAACAGCTTATGGATAATATAAAATCTTCTTTTGAAAGATATCACGAGCTGTATTCTGTATATCCATTACAACAGACTAATCTTGGTTCAGATGAAACTGACTTTGTAAATATTGCAGATCTTTATGATAATACTTTGAAATATTTCGATGAAGTGAAAGAAAAATATGAAGAAAGATTAGAAGAGGAAAGACAGAAAAAAATAGAGGAAGAAGGAGGTCCTAGACCTTTTTAATTTAATCTGCCGTCATAAACAACCACAAGATTATATGTTTTGTCTTCTGGTTCTTCTTCTGGCTCTTTAGGTTGTTCAACTGGTTTTAGAACTGGTTTTGGCTGGATTGTTGGTGTTTTTTTGACTAGTAAAGGATTGTCAACAACATTTATTTTCCATGTTCTTGTTATCTCACTCTCTCCATCACTTACAATCAGTTTGACTGTTCTGTCTCCTAGTCTGTTGAATGTCCTTTTCAGGCCTGGAACACTGTCTTCTATCTTGTCAAGCATGTCAAACTTCCATGCATAGCTTAATTCATCTCCGTCTGGGTCTTCTGCAAGTCCTTTGAACAGTACAGTAATTCCTTTATAGACTCTTATTGATGTTGCTGGAGATGTTTGTGTGAAGTATGGTGCTTGGTTGACATCTTCAACTGTTATTAATACTGGTTTTTCAGAATATTGAGAGCTGTCTGTTGCTATGAATTTGATCTCGTAAACAGTTGTTCCTCCTCTGTAATCAACTGTGTTGTAATCAGGAGTCCAGATGAATGTATTTCCTTCAAACTTAGCATCAAAAGGCATGTTTTTAATTGTTAATTCAACTTCAGAGCCGTCTGGGTCAATCACAACAGGAGTTATTGCTACTGTCTCTCCTTCTTTTATTTCAATATCTTTAATCTTGCTGAATTCAGGCGGTCTGTTTGTATCCCTGACAACCAATGTGATGTTCATGCTGTCTGTGAATTCCTTGTCAGAAGCAGTTACTTGTATTTCATAGACACCTGCAGATTCATAATCAGTTTTCCATTTTCCGTCATTGCCAACTGGGTCTGATATTGTGAATTTTACCCTGTCATTGTCCTGTTCAAGTGCTTTTGGAGTGATGTAAACTGTCTCTCCTTCATTTACATAGGCATCTCCCATATCTAATAATTCAGGAGCCCTGTTTATGTTATTGACAGTTATCTTTGCTTTTTGTTCATTTGTTAATTCTTTTCCATAAACAGTGAATCGTATCTTGAATGTTTTTTTGTCACCATAGACAATATTATCTAATCTTAAGAACTTCAATACAGAAGTAAACCAGTTCTTTGGCTTTAGGACTGTGTCCTGGCTTGTACTAAATGTAAATTCATTTTCCTGCAAAACAGCTCCTTCAGGAAGCTCGTCAGCTTCAAATGTTAGGGAATCTCCATCAGGGTCTTCTGCTTCAAGTTCAATCTCAATCCCCTGGCCTTCACTAATCTCAATATCTGGAATTGGAGCGAAATCAGGGGCCCTATCAACATCCTTTACAACTATGTTGAATGTCTTGACAACAGCATCTATGCCGTCTGATATAATCAATTCTATCTCATATGCTCCTGCATCATCATAACCTGTCTGCCATTCTTTGTCATCTCCAATCGGCTCAGAGATACTGTATTTTACATCATCTCCATCTTCGTCTGTTGCTGTGAACTCTATGGTTATCAAATCGCCTTCCTCTACAATAATATCTTCTATCTCACTGACTTCAGGAAGCCTGTTTGAATCTTCTACTTTAATATCCCAAATAAAACCAGTCCTTACTTTGCCGTCAGATACAGCACCTTTTAACATATATTCTCCTTCTGATTCATAGCCTGTTTCAAATGTGTAGGTCTTATCTTTTGAGACTATCTCTCCATTAAGCTCCCATGTATATTCTAGTTTATGCTTATCAGGGTCTTCTGCATCTATGTAGAATAACTGGCTTTCTCCTTCATCCAGCTTAATATCAGCTTTATCAGGAAAATAATCCAAGACTTCAGGGTCTTGGTTAACATCTCCTACAATAATAGTGAAGTCTTGAGAAATAGGATCATGCTGGTTGTCTGTTGCTGTTACTGTGATCAGATATTCTCCTGCATCATGGTATGTTGTTTCCCATATTCCATTCTCGCCTATTGGGTCTGAGAAAGTGTATGTAATTTTGTCTCCCTCTTCATCATATGCATTTGGCTCAATTATGATTGTCTCTCCTTCTTCTATCACTACATCTTCTATTGGGTCAAGAACAGGAGGCCAATTTGTTTTATGCACTATGAGTTTAACTGTCTCTGTTGTCTCGACTTTGCCGTCAGATACAGTGATATCAATAAGATATTCTCCATAATCACCATAGCCTGTCTGCCACTGGCCGTCTTCATCCAGTGGTTCAGAGAATGTGTAGGTGATTACATCTTCATCAGCATCTGAAGCAGATATTTTAAGATTGACAAAATCACCTTCATCAACTTCAATGACTGTTTTAGCATTACTAATTAGACTAAATAGAATTATGCTTATCAGCAGTATTATCAATTTGTTATGGGTTTTCATTGTAATCAATATTGTATTTATTACTCTCTAAACCCTCCTTTGTTGAAATAAAAGAAAAAAAATAATTTAACCTTCTTGAACAATGTCATCTATGACCGGAGCTACGTTGATATCATTAACAATTATCATCACTTCCTGTATAGTCTGTGCTTCTCCGTCATCTGCTGTTACAGTCACAACATATTCTCCATGGTCTGTATACTGTGTTTCCCAGATTCCATTGTCTCCAACAGGTTCTGTTATTGTTACTTCTACATCATCTCCATTCAGGTCAGTTACAACTGGAGATAGAACAATAACTTCTCCTTCATTGATGATTATCTCATCTTCAACATTTTCCAGCACTGGAGCGACGTTCTTTCTTTTTACTGTAACCAGTATCTTCTTGACTGTCTCTAGTTCTCCGTCTGTTGCGCTTATATCAACGAAATATTCTCCTGATTCTTGATAACCGATAATCCATTCTCCATCATCACCAACTGGTTCTGAGATTGTCAGTTCTACAGCATCTCCGTTAGGATCAGATGCTTCTGGTGATAATGCCAAGATCTCTCCTTCGTCTATTTCAACTTCGTCAGGAACGCCTGTTATCTCTGGAGGAACATTAACTCTTTCAACAACAAGAAGCACTTGTCTTGAGGTTTCTAGCTCTCCATCTGAAGCAGTTACGGTTATTAGATATTCACCTGCATCCCCATAGCCAGTTACCCATCTTCCGCTATTATCTAATGGTTCACTGAATGAGTATGTGATCATATCTTCATCAGCATCTTTTGCTTTTGGTTTTAGATTAACTGTTTCTGCTTCTTTGACTGTTATCACGATTGCTTCTTCATCGATTTCTTCTTCTTCAACTTCTTCTATCTCTTCTTCCACTTCTTCAGTCTCTTCCTCAACTTCTTCCTCTTCTAACAGTGAGTATGATTCATCTTCTTCAACTCCTGTTATATAGTCAGAAATCGCACAACCGCTTATCAAAAAAACTGCTATCAACAAGCTTCCTATCAACAATAGTTTCTTCATTTAATTGCACCCCCTATTAAAATAGAGTATTTATTGTTATTTACAGTGAATAATACTAGGTTATTTAAAAAGTTTACTATTTTATAATGATAAAAATATGGTGCTTTTTGTAACCAATTAGATACGAATCTCTCGTCTAAAATTTCATTTATAAATAATAATCAGAATTTTATTTATCTGCCTGATCTAGGAACCTAAACCCATGCACTGAGAAGCTTAGTTCTCAACGCATCATCCTCCGAAGAGCATGCAAGGGTAAGATTTATCCTTCAGGCAGATGAGTTATCGATAGAGAATGAGTATATAAATATTGTTAAAAAAATGGCCCCTCCGAGACTTTCGTGAAACGAAGTTTCCTTCGCTCCAATTTGAACTCGGGACCACCCGATTTCTTATCCTTTCGGAATATCAGTCGGGCACTCTACCAGACTAAGCCAAGGGGCCATTGAAAGCGAGGCAAGTTAGAGACTTGCCAGGCGACGCCCTCGGGCAGACTCGAACTGCCGACCTCGCGGTTAACAGCCGCGCGCTCCACCTATTAAGCTACAAGGGCATAGTGAATAGGGAAGCTAAATAATTTATAAAGGTATCGAAATCTTTTATTTCGAACCTTTATATTTGTGCTCCTCCACGAGCACTTCATATAAAGGTATCGAAATCTTTTATTTCGAACCTTGATACCTGAAAACCTCTGGTTTTCCTTGTATAAAGCTTTCTTTTAAATTTGTTCTCCAACAATACTTCTTAACATATGAGATTTTACTTTAATAGTGTAGAATTTATTTAAAGGAATTCTTTGTTTTATCCCTATTATTAATGGATAAGTTCCTAGTTGCCTTGCAAAAGTTGTTTTTCCATCATAGATTTCTGTTCTTACATCTTTAAGAATTGTGTTTTCAGGAACAAGTTTCTTTAGCATTGGAAAATCTATTTCTTGTCTTACTTGATTTCTCCATTTCCAATAATACTTTTTGTTCTTTTTGATGAATTTGTTTCCAACAGTGTTGTATAAAGGAGTTCCTTCAAATATATCTACCTGCCTTATGTTGATTCTTCTTAATAACAGATCTTCATCCAGGAATCTTTTTAGCCATTTTAGATTATATTCATTTGTTGTTTTTGATTCTCCTATAAGTCCGTAGAGAAGATTGATGCCTGGCAAGAACTTAGGAAGGCCATTAGGTCCTTTTTCTCTTCCGTATTTATTGATTATTTTTACTGCTTTGTAGGTTGTTTCTGGGTCTGAGTTTAGGTTATTTTGCTTTACAACTTCTGGGTCAAATGATTCTACTCCAAAAGCTGCTGTGTTTCCTTCTGTGCAATACTTTACAATTGCTTTTGTAATTTCAATACCTTTTTTTGTTATGACGTTTCTTGGATTAACATTATCAATATGAAGAACTTTTGGATTGAATTTTTCTCTTATTTCTTTTATTATTTCAATTGCTTCTGGATGAGAATAATAGCAAGATTGTTTTCCTAATCTAAAGTATTCAGCTCCATGCTTGCTTAGAGCTTTAACTTCTTTTAGAATATCTGCTTTTTTTCTGAACTGGATTCTGTTTTTCAATGGCTCTGTGCAGAAACTGCAGTGCTTTGCTCTGCTGCAGCCTTTTGATGTTTCAAGTTCAATGATTCTTATGTCTGGAATCTGTTTTAGGATTTCTGCTCCTTTTACTGCAAAATCTTTTATTTCTTCATAGTTTGGGTTGAATTCTTTTGTTTCAAATCCTTTTAAATCAACTCTTTCAAAGAATCTTCCTCCTTCTGCTGCTGTTCCATATGCTGCAGGGCCTGTTAGTATTTTTTTGCACTTCAGATTTTTTGTTAATTGGATTATTTCTTTTAATGTTCCTGGCACTGCGCTTAGATATTTGCCTGGTGTGTGGACTCCTGCAATGATTATCAATTCTGAAGTGTTTTGTAGAATATTTTTGATGTTTTTGAAGTTCTTAGTTAGGTTGTAGGTTTTGATGTTTGTTTTTTGGGATGGTTTTGGTTGTTTGATTCCTTTATAGAATGCTCTTAAATCATCTATTGTTATGTAATATGGAATCTTTTCTAGGCTGCCAGCTATGTATCTTGGATAGGTTCCTAAGTAAGGAGGAACACCTAATCCAGCTGGTTCATCTGTGTAGCAGTCTAGTATGGTTAGCATAGAAGGAGAGAAAGTTAGATGACTTAAAAAACTTTGCAAACATTTTTATATTTATAGCTAAAGATATGATTCATGCAGACATTAATTAAGATATACCAACGCCTTAAAGAGACATTTAAGAAAGATAAATTGAAGAAAATCTTCTTGACGATTGTCAAGTCACATACTTCTCCTCATCAGATAGCGTTAGGAGCTGCCATAGGTGTTTTTCTTTCTATCCTTCCTACCTTTAGCATTGGAATGTTTTTAGCATTATTTATTGCTTGGAAGAAAAAGCTTAATTTATTGGCTACTTATCTTGGAACCCTTGTTGTAAATCCTATTTATGGTTCTTTTGTTTATTTTCTTAATTATAAATTTGGAAACTTTATCCTTGGGAATAATCAATCTATTATAATGCCAATTACTTTAGATAATATTAAATTCGTTGCAAAGCAGGTATATTTAGGAGGGATTATAATCTCTACAATAACGTCTATTTTAGTATATTTTCTGCTTTATTCTATAGTTGTAAAATACAGGGAACGCAGAGAGAGAAAAAAGAAGTGACTTATAAAGTTGGGCAAAGCCCAACATACTTTGAGGAAATGTTGGCGAAAGCCAACAGTGTTTTTGCGAAGCCAAAACTAACCTCAAAGTTTCTTTTTTTGAGTCATTATCCTTATTATAAATCTAGATATATGGATATCTAGGATGCAGCTGCTTACTATGATCTGGGTCCATATTAAAATGTTGTACTGAGAATATTTAGAAAATAAGAAGCCCATGAAAATCAAGTATACTCCTGAACCCCATGCTAGGATATCAATTATTAATGAATATTTATGGTGTCTAATTAATTTCTCAGCATTCTTATAGTAAGTTATAAAGACTGAGATAAATAAGATTATGAAAATAATTATGAATAAAGTTACATTAATCATAACCTTAATTTCATCCAAATAGTATTTAATACTTTCTATCTAACCAAAGATTTTATATACTATTTCTTCAAAATAAACATTATGAAAGACGAGCTGAATATTGCCAATGCATTGACTTTGTTGAGATTGATATTAGCGCCTTTTGTTATGTATTTTATTATTGCTTCCAGGCCTTATGTTGCACTGGCTTTGTTTTTTGTTGCAATAGCTACAGATGCTTTTGACGGAGCTGTTGCCAGGAAGTTTAATATGTCCACAAAGTTTGGAAAGATACTAGATCCTATTTCAGATAAACTACTTTATGCTCTTGTTTTATATGGTGTGCTGATTAAGGAGAAACTTGTGTTATGGATGTGGGTTTTTGCAATAGGTATTGTGCTGTTTATTATTGCTTATCTTTTAATTATTAAGAACAGAATAAAGTTTCCAACAAAGATTGGAAGGGTATGTTATTTTTTTCAATTCTTGATGCTTTTGACATTGATGCTGGGTTATGTAACTGATTTTGTTTTGATTGTTTTTGCAGTTGTCATAGCAATACCTCCTACTCATTATACAATTAAAATAATCAAGGTGATGAAAAAATGATTATGTTTATTTTGCAATGCGTGTATCTTATGCTTCCTGCTTATTTTGCTAATATGGCTCCTGTTTTTGTCAAGAAGATCAAGCTATTTGACAAGCCTATCAGCAAGGAACTGCTTGGAAGCCATAAGACATGGAGAGGGTTGGTATTTGGAATAATTGCTGGAATTATTTTGGCATATGTGCAATTTATTCTTCAGGAATATGAATTTTTCTTTAACCTGGGATTTATTGATTATTATAACTGGCTAGGGATCGGATTTTTGCTGGGAGCAGGAGCTTTGATTGGAGATGCTGTCAAGAGTTTTTTCAAGAGAAGGGCAGGAGTAAAGCCTGGCGGGAAGTTTATTCCATGGGACCAGATTGATTATTCTCTTGGAAGCTTGCTGTTTATTTCAGTTATTTTTATGCCGTCATGGCAGATAGTTGTTGCAGTGATTATTATAAATTTTATACTGCATGTTATAGTAAATCATCTGGCTTATTATCTGAAGATAACTGATGTCAAGTGGTAGAATTATTTTTTTTGGTGTATAGCAAAGGATCATCACTAATTATCCCATCTACTCCGTATATTTTTGATTTCCATGCCTGCTTATTGTTTTTTATTGTCCAAACATTTACTTTGAAACCATTCTTATGAGCCCTTATAATTAGTCTTTCTGTTAGGGTTGGATACACTGGATGGAGTGCATAAACATCTAGCTTTTTTCCTATCTTGATATACTGCAGTCTTGGCTGGGCAAATACATATGCTATCCTGATATTTGGAGAAAGTTCTTTTACTTTTTCTAATGTAATTTCAGCAAAAGAAGAGATTATAGTCTTTCTTTGGAAATTATTCTTTTTGACTATCTTTACAACCTGGTCTGCTGCTGCATGTTCTTTTATATGTATATTAAGCTGGGATTTTTTTCTTTTTAGGAGAGAGATTACTTCCTGCAATGTAGGGATTTTTTCTTTTTCTCCTATATTTAGTTTTTTTATTTGTTTTAAGGTCAGGTTATTGACATTGCCTTTTCCATTGGTTGTCCTGTCAACAGTTGGGTCGTGTATTATTACTACTTTTTTATCTTTGGTGATTCTAGCATCGACTTCTATCATATCAACTCCTAATTCAACTGCTTTTTCAATAGAGGTTAATGTGTTTTCTGGAGCATATCCTGGAGCGCCTCTATGGCCTATTATTGTTATCTCTCTTTTCATGTATCTGAGAGGTGCTTTAAGCGCCCTTATACCTTCTAGTTTTAATAATGCAGCTGTTGGAAATCCGTACAAGAAGGTTAATGAAGTGATTATTGTTATAAAATCAATGTTCTGCAT